>JBLHKS010000059.1:0-34948 GCA_047620505.1 Verrucomicrobiales bacterium
GACTCGCTTTGTTTTTCCGATGTTCAGCCTCGAGGGAACCCGGCTGTGGATTCTGGGAATGTCGCCGCTTGGACTGAATCGAGTCGTGATCCAAAAGTGGGTTCAGGCCGTGATTTTCACAGGAACGCTCACCACCGGCCTGCAGCTGCTTAGCGGCTGGATGCTCGGGCTTAGCCGAACGGACATCCTGTTTTTCTCTTCCGCCGTCGGTTTGATGAGCATGGGTCTGTGCGGAATCGCGGTTGGCCTCGGCGCGCTTTTCCCGAATCTCAAGGAAACGAACGCGGCTAAGATCGTGTCTGGATTTGGCGGGACGCTCTGTCTGATCGTGAGTTTTTGCTACATCGGCACTCTGGTTTCGATCCTGTGTCTCGCCAAGCTCGTCGTTTTCAAAACAAAAGGGCTCTCCGGCCATGTTTCTGGAACCGAAGGCCTGCTCGGCCTGTCGGTCGCCTGCGCGATTGTCGCGACGATCATCTTTGGCGGCGTGCCAATGTTTTTGGCGATGCGTCGGGTGAAGCGACTGCAAATGCTTGGGCCGCTTCAGTAGAGACCTCGGCATTCTGTTCGAAGTCCGGCGCCAGCAGCTGCTGTGAACGATCGGGCGGAGCCGATGGCGAGGATTCGGCGGAAAAACGGATTTATTTCTCGCCTGACGAAAGTTTTCGGCCTGCCACTCCGTAGTTCCCCTTAGAAAACTAGAATTAAGAAATGCTTACGTTCTATAAACTCTGATAATTAAACTTTTTGAAAAGTTTAGATTTCTTTATTAAATTTTTTGCGCTAATCTGGAAAAACCCAACCTCCAATCGCGCCCGACCATGTCCGCATACACGATCCATTCCTCCCTTCAAGATTCGTTTCTCCCTGCAGAAGAGCCTTATCCAGTTTCCACGCCAAAGGTCCTCAAAGTAAATACCGGCCAGTCAGCGACTGCGAATTGGGACGATTTTGAAGACACTGAACCTGCTTATGACGTCGAGGACATCGACGATCGCGTTAACGAAGTTCAGCAACAGCTGAAACGCCTTCGTGAAGAGCAGGAAGCGGTTCAGCTGCTCAATTCTAAAAAGGCTGAGTTTCAAGAAGGCCGCACCGACATCGTCGAAAAGCTGACCTGTGCTTCGACTGAGTTCGAGCACGAAGCCCGCGCGCTTCAACTCCGCGCCGACGCGATGGAAGAAGCATCGCAGTCTTTTCGCCGGCACCTCGCCGCCGTTGAGCGAATTCGGCCCGAAGATTGGCCCCGTAAAGACGTTCACGCAGGTCTCGACCAAGCCCTCGAAGTGATCAGCGAAGCTTCGATCGAATTTGAATCTGAAACTCGTCGTGTTGAGGCGTTAGGCGGCTCGGCGACTGCAAACCCGACTCGGAAAAAATCGGGCAAAGCGGGCGTCGTTGGTTCGATTCTCGGCTCCAACTCCGAACAGTCTTTCTTCTACTGGATGCGTAGTGGGTTCGCCTTCACGCTCCCGGTAATCGTGCTCGGCCTGATCGCGCTAATTCTGATCCTCGCCGCTCTCGGTGGATCCGATCCGGCCGCGGCAACGGCAATCCAGGAAACCACTTCAACCTCTTCGCTCTAACCAACCGCAATGAATCAAAGAGCCAAGGCTAATCAACGGCGTAACCCCAAGCGGAAGCGTCCAGCGAAGAAGAAGGAAAATCGCGAGCACGTTCTGCACGCCAGAATCGAGGCGCTCGAAGGATTCCTCGCGGGAGCTCCGGCTCAACGTGAGGCGGTTCGAGCCCGGAACGTCGATACGATCGCTCCGCCGGAAAGTCTTCGTCGCCGTGCGATGCGGAAAGTGACGATTGGAGCGCAGGCTCTGGAGCAGAAAGCACGCGAGCGGCGTCATTTTTTCGAATTCATGGCTTTGCTTTCGGTATGGCTCGGGGTTGTGATCTGGCTCTGGTTTTCCTGGATCAATCCCAGCTGATCTTTTGCCGCGACCAGCAGCTGCTGATGGGGTTTCTGCGTCATGGCCGATTCAAACTCCAAAGAATCAAGGCGCAACCAGATCATCTTGCGGATCATTCTGGTTATTTCAGCGATCCTGATTCTTCTCCTCTATCTCTTCGGCTGCTTCTCGAAAAGTGATCTCGTGATGGAGCGGTTCGACGCCGATTCCGCAGGCTGGAAGGTTGAAGGCGACGCAGAAGAATCGGCCGGCGATCCCGAGTACCACGCCGAAGGCGGCAATCCCGGTGGCTGCCTGCTTGCGAACGATGAGACTCGCGGAGGCGTCTGGAACTGGAGCGCGCCGGACCATTTTCGAGCCGAATTTGCCGAGGACGTCCTGGCGAATCGAGATGAGCCGGATTTGCGGATGGTTTTCGACCTCAAGCAATCTGATGCGACTTCCCCTTTCGAATACGCAAACGTGATTCTCAATTCAAAGGACCTGGAGTTGACTTACCTTGATGGAGAGCCGCCCAAAACCGATTGGACGAGCTACCAAATCCCGCTCAACGCCTCCGCTTGGCGAATCAAATCCGGCGAGGAAGTTCCAACGGAGAAACAGTTCGTCGAAGTGCTGAGGAATCTGGAAAAAATCCTCGTGCGCGGCGAATTCCGAGAGGGCGAGGATGTCGGCCAGCTGGACAACATCGGACTGAGAATTGTGGATTAGCGGTTTATTTTTTCCGCTCGAAATCAACCACTTCGATTTCGATTCCGCCGAAAACGCTCATGTCCGCCATAGGCTGATCAGCGATCGAAGTCTGGATGTGTGTCGCGTTGACACCGACCTCGTCCCAGGCCGGATCGACATCGATCCAGCGAGTTCCGTCGTGAACCTGAACCCACGCGTGCGCCCAAAACGCGCCGTACTCCTCGGCGTAGGTGAAACCGCCAATCTCGCGAGCTGGAATTCCCTGCGAACGCGCAAACGCGACCAAAAGCAGCGCGCACTCGGTGCAGTCGCCGGTTTTCGTCTCAAGGACCCGGAGCGCTGTCGAGGAATTGTCGGCTATGTCGAAAGAAAGCTGGTTAAAAACCCAGGAATTCAGGGCGGCGACTTTTTGCAAGGCCGCCTTTTTGCCTCGCGTGATCTTCGCCGCGCGCTTCCGAATTTTTGGGTGATCCGATTGAATGTTCGCAGTCGGAGTGGTGTACTTTCGAAGCTCCTCTTCGCTCAGCTCATGCGTTACCGAGTCATCCAACTCGGCGTGCAGCCTCAAGACGACTTCCTTGGCGTCTCGGTCGATGGAAACGACTTCCTGGCGATCGGATTGCGGAAAATCATGCGTCGATCCAGTTATTCTCAGGGTCAGGGTCTCGACTTCGGTCGGCTCGCCCAACTCTGTTTCGACCGGAACAATTGACAACGAATTGATCGTCGCCACATCAAACTGTTTCGCGATTTCCTCGTCCTCGAGCCTGAGTTCGAAAGGCCCAAAGAAGCCGTTCAGCAGCGTCCCATCCGGCAGAACGCTGGCTTCGACTTCAGCTCCTTGCATGTTATAAGCGATCCGGTGAACGAGAGTTTCGACGCCTCCGACGCGCTCAAAATCTCCGCCGACGTAGCGGTGCGGCTCCGACTCATCGGGATCAATTTTGCGATCCGCAGGATCCGAGCCCGTGATCTTCTCCAAATCGAAAGAAGCGATTTCGATCTCGTCTCCAGGTTTCCGTTCCTCGCGAATCCAGGCTAACTCTTTTTGAAGAGTCGCAAGACTATCGCCGGAAGGAAGCGTCTGGAAATTCACGGCACTGCCCTCGATCTCAACGGCCACCGAAAACCCGTCATCATTCGCCTTTGCCTGCATGTTCGACATCTGACCGTCCTGCGAACTTCGGGAATTCGCCGAAATAAGCTCGCCTTCACCGTTCAAGGAATAATGAAATTCCTCCGAAAAAGTCATTTCCATCGTCTCCCCGAGAAGTTCGACTCGAACCTCGCCAATTGACTTGGTTACCGCAATTTCTCGACCATTAACCTCGTCCAAGTAGAACTCTTCAAGAGTCCATCCCAACTTCTTACCATCAAGGTAAATACCGTAAGCATTTTTGAATGCGTTCTCTTCCGTAAACTGTTTCCAATTGGTCTCTTCCTGCGCTGACGAACGAGCAAGGCAAACAAAAACGAGCAGGGTGAAAAATGCGATCGAACGGGGTTTCATGGAAGGATTATTCTTTTGTTAGGCTCAAATTCTCGCACAAAATCCATTTAGCGCAGCAAAAATTGGGCGTTGCCGGAACCCTCACTTCAGGGCAAGATCGGACTCATGGAACGCCGCCCAATTGCTTCACGCCAAACCAAATGGGCTAGCCAAATCGCCGCTGCCCTCGCACGAACCGGGATCACGCCGAATACGATCTCGGTCATCGGAATGCTCGCCGCGATCCTAGCCGGTGGCGCATTTTTCCTCACAGGAACTGAGTCAGGGCCGGATTGGATTTGGTGGATCGCAGGCGCGGCGCTCTGCCAGATCCGGCTGCTTGCGAATCTATTCGATGGAATGGTCGCGCAGATTCAAAACACCGCATCGCCGGTCGGAGAGCTCTACAATGAAGTCCCAGACCGGATTTCAGACGCGGCAATCATGATCGGCTTCGGCTATGCCGCTGGGTCGCTGCCCTGGCTCGGCTGGTGCGCGGCGAGCCTCTCGATTTTTGTGGCTTACGTCAGAGTGCAGGGAGCTTTGGCTGGAGCGCCGAATGATTTCTGCGGTCCTTTTGCAAAACCCCAACGCATGGCCTTGATCACGATCGCAGCCATTTTGACCGCGTTCTTAGCTGGGTTCTGGGAGCCAATTCCAGTCGTCGCGCTTGCCGTGATCTCAGTCGGAGCGCTCGCGACCGCGATCCGTCGTCTGCTCCGTTCTGCCCGAAATCTTAACCGTTCGTCCTCGCCTGATGCATCCTGACACCACAACAAGATGGTTCGACCCGCGCGTCGTTCTTGACTCCCCTGCTACGCTCTGGACCGGAGTCGGAATTGTCAGCGGTCTCGTCTTGGCCTGCATCATCGTGGCCGTTCTCGCGCGCCTCAAAAAGATCGGCCCCGAACGCCTTCGCGAACTCGTCCTCCGCCTAAAAACCTGGGCGATTCTGATTTTCGCGATCGGTCTGCCGATCATGCTCGGCTCATTCTGGACGATTCTTGGCGTTCTCGTGCTCAGCATTTTGTGTTACCGAGAGTTCGCCCGCGTCACCGGTCTCTTTCGCAACTACGCCGTTAGCGCGATGACCGTTGCGGCAATCCTTTTCGTCTTCTTCGCCGTCCTCGATCACTGGTATGGATTCTTCGCCGCCCTCCCCGCCCTCGGGGTTTGCTTTATTGTCGCCTCCGGACTCATCGGCGACCGCCCGAACGGTTTTCTCCAACGCGTCGCCCTCGCCGTGATCGCCTATCTCATCTTCGGCATTTCCTTCGGCCACGTCGGCTACATCGCTAACGATCCCGACTATCGCGGAGCGCTTTTGCTTCTCCTCCTCGCGGTCGAGTTGAACGACGTCTTCGCTTACATCGCTGGAAACCTCTTTGGGAAACGCAAACTCGCTCCGAACACCAGCCCTAACAAAACCATCGGCGGCGCGCTTGGCGCAGTCATCGGAACGACCGTTCTGGTTTCGATCCTCGGTCCCCTTCTCATCGAAATGCCTCCGATCGGATTCTGGCTGTTCCCGCTGCTTGGCGTGATTCTCAGCATTTCTGGCCAACTCGGCGATCTCGTTATGTCTGCCGTGAAACGCGACCTCGGAATCAAAGACACCGGCTGCGCGTTGCCGGGTCACTGCGGATTTCTCGACCGCTTCGACAGCCTGATGCTCGCTGGTCCGGCGTTTTTTCACTACATCGGTTATTTTCGCGGATTCGGGCTCGATGAGCCGGTCCGAATCCTAACGATCGGATCATGAGCGAAGAGGACGACTGGGAATATCGCGGTGCCGCAGATCAGGACCTTCCGCTCCGCGACCGGATGCGGAGCGAGCGTCGAGAAGTCGGTCTGTTAGGCTTGATCGGGCATCGAATCAGCCGCGCATTCATCTCTTCGTATCTCAAAATCTGGCATCGCATCACCATCGAAGGCAGCCAGCAGCTGCCGACCAAAACGCCGTTCGTACTCGTCGCAAATCACTCGAGTCACATCGACGCCCTCGCGCTTTCGACCGCCCTACCCGCTCACCTCACTAGCCGCGTTTTCGCCCTTGCGGCTGGCGATTTTTTCTTCGACACACCGCGTAAATCGTTTTTCGCCGCCCAAGCGATCAACGCGCTCCCTGTCTGGAGAAAACGCGCGACAGCCCATGCGATCGCCAATCTTCGCGAACGCCTCGTCAGCGGAGACGCCGGATTCATCCTGTTTCCGGAAGGCACTCGAAGCCGGGACGGCACGTTAGGCGCGTTCAAACCGGGAGTCGGCATGCTCGTCGCGGGCACCGAAATTGACGTGGTCCCCTGCCACATCAGCGGTGCGCATGCAGCCTGGCCACCTGGTCGGAAACTGCCGAAACCGGGGCGGGTCAGCATTCGCGTTGGAACCCCGATTCGCTTCGCAGAAACCGCCAACGATCGCTCTGGCTGGATTGAGGTCAGCCAGCAACTGCTGACGGCGGTTGAGGCGCTCTCCAAAACCTAAGCCACGAGATTATCGCGCTTGGATTCAAGCAACGCCTTCAGTTTTTCGAGGCCGTAGCGGTAGCGAGATTGGACCGTGTTTTGGGAAGTCGCGAGCTGCTCGGCGATTTGCGCAAAGGTCATTTCGCCCCAGATTTTCAGCGTCACCACTTCGCGAAATTTTTCCGGAATTTCCTTCAGCGCGGCTTGGATCGACTCGGCAAACTCGCGGTTGTCGCCTTCAAACTCGAACACCGGTTCCTCCGTTTGCGGAGTCTCCTCAGCCAGCAGCTGCTCACGGTCTTGCCGGCTTTGATTCGAACGCGCACGGTCGATCGCGCAACGGCGAATGTTCGTGAAAACCAGCCCGGTCGTGTCGTCGGTGATTTCGCCTTCGCAGGTCTTCCAGCTCTTGACTAACGCGTCCTGCAAGACGTCTTCGGCGTCCGCCATTGAACGCGTCTGCTGACGAGCGAACATCAGCCATTTCGGGCTGTTCGCTTCAAGCCAAGTCTGCCAGCTGCGAGTTTCGGTGGACACGAGAGAAGAGATATTAGGATTCGAATTTCCTGATTTTTCAACCTATATCCATAGGACTGTTTTTTCCTCGAATTCATCCTTATATTTTTGTAATGAGCATTAAATTACCGGTATCGCTGTGCTGCGCCGGATTTCTGATTCTGATGAACCCGATCGCGCGCGCCGAAGACCCATTCAAAGAGTTCGAAGGCGTCCGTTATCGCCTCTATCGAATTGATCCGGCGGAGGAGAAACTTCAGGTCGTTTGGCGTAACGAAGAAGGAAAGCCGTTCAACACATTTCGAAAGCTCGAGAGCGCGCTGAACGAGGACGGCAAGCAGATCCGCTTCGCGATGAACGCTGGAATTTACGAGCCCGGTTTTGTGCCGACCGGTTTGCACATCCAATCGGGTGAAACGCTGAACAAACTCGATCGCCAGCCGCCGCCGAGGACAAATCCCACGCCCAATTTCTGGCTGAAACCGAACGGCGTGTTTTTCATCGATGAAAACGGCCCAGCGGTCTTGGAAACCGAAGAATTCGCCGCGGCGGGCCTGACGCCTCAGCTCGCCGTCCAGAGCGGACCGCTTTTGCTGCGAGAAGGCCGAATTCACCCAGCGTTCAACGACGGCAGTCCAAATCGGCTGCTCCGAAACGGAGTCGGCGTCGACAGCGAGGGAAATATCGTCTTCATCGCGACTGAGCGAAGTGAAAAGGGACAAATCAATCTCTACACGTTTTCGGAGTTGTTTCTGAGCCTCGATTGCAAGAACGCGCTCTATCTCGATGGCGATATTTCGGAGATTTTCGTGCGCGGCGAGGATGCCGAGATTCCGCCGACGACGGCGTTTGCAGCGATGTTGGTCGTGATCGAAAAAGAAGGCGGTTAGCGATCCTTTTCCGATTCGAATTGATGAAATCCAATTATTGATCCCACGAGAAAAGGCATAGAAACGACTATAGAGGCAATCAAATTCAATAGGAGGAACGACGAGCTCAACCATTGCCACGAAGGACGCTCGTCAAAGCCAATAGCCCAAAGCAAAATACGTAGCGCCTCAAAGCCAATTAATATTAATCCAGCCGAAACGAGAAATGGCATTAGAAAATACCAACCATTTAATTTAGAACTTCTCTTTGCGACCGCTTCCCCGGCGCACAAGCCAGCTAATCCGCTCAGGACGATCGCAAGTAGAGCCGTTAATAAGGCAAAGACCATCCGCTAAATCAGCTGCTCGATCGGCTTCCCAGTCGTCAGCACGTTCATCACATCAGTCGGAAATCCGTCCAGCAAACGCACCTGCCCGATGTCGAAAACCGAATTCAGAATCGTCGCCGTCAAATTGTCCATTCCGATCGGTTCGGACGCTGGCTCGCCACCATCGCGGCTCGACTGACCGATGACCTGTCCCATTTTCAGTCCGCCGCCGTAAATCATCAGCGGTGCGATTCGGCCCCAGTGATCACGACCGCCTCGCTGGTTGATTTTCGGCGTCCTACCCATTTCTCCGCAGCAAACGAGCAGAATTTTCTCGCTCAACCCCCGCGCTTCGATGTCCTCGATGAATGCGGAAACCGCGTGATCGAACGGCGCGCCGACATAGCCCATCCCCTCGTTCATCGTCGCGTTATTTTGATCCGCGTGCATGTCCCAGACGAAATTCGTCGTCACCGTCACGAACCCGGCACCGCGCTCGCAGAGCCTGCGCGAAAGCAGCATCAGCTTGCCGAGAGTCTGGCCGTGATCGCGATAGCGCTGATGATTTTTCCAGACCTTGCGGATCGAATTCGGGTTCACCAACGGAGCCGTGTCGTAGCGCGCCAGCGTCCGCGGATCTTCTTTCGAAAGGTCGAAAGCGCCCTCGATTCCGCCGAGAATCGTGTCAAAAGCCTGCTGTTGAAGCTCGGACATTCCCGCAGCGGCACCGCCTTCATAAAACGCCCGCTTGGTTGCGTCGAGCCGCTCGAAAAGCAGGCGCCGATCGTCAAAACGCTCCAACGGCAGCTGCAATTTCATGTCGTCCTGGACACCGCCTTTCGAACCCGGCGCAAACGGCGCGTAAGGCGAGGAAAGCGGCCCGGTCGCCTCAAAATTGCCGAACTTCATGATCGCAGGCATCGCCTCCGGATCGACCGCCTGCGGGTAGAGCGCGATGTTTTTCGGCATCCCGGTTTCCGGCACGTTCGTTCCGGCGACCCTCGAATAAAGCGAGCCGATGTTCGCGCCGAGCGAGTTTTTCCCGACGATCGGCTTGATATCGTGACTGCCCGTTCCAGTTGTGAACGAACGGACGATGCTGAGCTTGTTCGCCAGCTTCGCCAGCCGCTCAAAAGTCGGCCCGAAGGTCACGCCTGGGATCGAAGTCGGAATCTCGCCAGTCATGCTGCGGATCGTGCTCGGCGCGTCCATTTTCGGATCAAACGTCTCGTACTGAGATGGTCCGCCATGCATGAAAAGGAAGACGACTGACTTGTCCTTGACCATCGGAGCCGGCAGCAGCTGCTGGGCCT
This sequence comes from Verrucomicrobiales bacterium, assembly GCA_047620505.1. Lineage (GTDB taxonomy): Bacteria > Verrucomicrobiota > Verrucomicrobiia > Verrucomicrobiales > DEV007 > JBLHKS01. Next base: position 9,597 of record JBLHKS010000059.1, read on the forward strand.
GAAGCAAGCTGGGAAGCGTCAGACCGCCGAGCCCGAGGGAGCCAACTTGAAGAAATGAACGGCGACTGGAATCAACGAGATTGAGCATGTAAAAATCGGGTTGCCCTGTTCACGTTCGCGGTTGCTGGGCTTTATCAGCAGGCGCTCTTCGGACTTGCGTTCAGCGATACTTCTCGTTATCCATTCCGACATGATCAAACGACTTTCCATCCTCCTTCTCGTTGCCTCTTCGTTCATGCTTCAATCCTGCTTCGAACCAACGACCTCGCCATACGGCACGAGCTACGGATCTGGCGCCAGCAAAAAGAAGGATCATTCGGCGTCGGAGACGATCCGCAAAGTCCGCCAGATGAGCGGCTCGTCGTTGCGCAGAGGCTACTAACCAGTAGCCACGCACGCTGTGGCCAACGACGAACAACACCAGGAATCAGAGCGATCGCCGAGTCGATGGATTCGTCGCGCCGTCATTTCGACCCCGGTAATAGGAACGATTGGAGCATTTCTGGCGGCTGAAAAAATGACCCGATCACAAGTAGATTGGTCCATTTTCATCTTGGCGTTCTCCATTCCTGCTTGTGCTCTAGCGGCCGAAACTCTGGAAAAACGTGGAAGAAAGTTTGGGATCCGAGACTGGACCGCCTTTGGCTGCAACGCCGCTGCGTTATCGGTCGTCATCGCCGGAATGTGCTTTTTGGTCCTTGTTCTCAATGCTTTGAATGCTTAGCGATCTCGCCAGCCTTTTCCTCACCGTTTTCGCGCCGATCGTCGTCGTGATCCTGATCGGTGTCGGGATCGATCGCAAGTTCACGCTCGATCTCAGCACGCTGGTAAAGATCAATCTCTACATTTTCGTCCCCTCGTTTCTCTTCCACCGGCTGCTCCTCGCCGACATCCCGGGAGGCCAGCAGCTGCTGGTGGTCGCCTTCACGCTTTGCTCGATCGCGGCGATGGCCGTGCTCAGCCTGACCGCCGCTGCCGTCTTCCGGCTCAAGGGGCAATCCAGCAAGGCGCTCCAGCTTTCCACGATGTTCTACAACTGCGGAAACTGGGGAATCCCGATGACCGCGCTCGCCTTTCCGGACACCGGCCCGGCGATCCAGGCCTTCGTTTTGATGACGATGAACATCTGCGTCTTCACTTTTGGCCTCCTGCTCGCGAGTTCGCACACGGACACGCCACGCAAGCCCGGTTGGTGGCGTCCCCTGCTCCCCATGCTGAGACAGCCATCGCTCTGGGCGATCGCGGCGGCCTTGACGATCAAAGGCTTCGAGTTCGAAACCCAAATCAAATCATTCGTCGCGATTTGGAAGCCGCTTGAGTTCCTCGCAGGCGGGTTAGTCGCGATGGCTCTGCTTACCCTCGGTGTGCAACTCAGCCAGACCAAACCGCCGCCGGTTCGAGGCCACATGAGCCTCGCACTCGTGATTCGCCTGATCTGCGGACCGCTCGTCGCGGCTTTGCTGGCTTGGGCATTCGGTTTTGAGGGCACAATCGCCGGCGTCCTGATTCTCGGCGCAGCCGCACCCACCGCCGTCAACACCGCCCTGCTCGCCCACGAATTCAAGGCCGACGGGAAGTTCGCGGCCGCCGCAGTTTTCTACACGACGATTTTCAGCGCGGCGACAGCGACGATTCTGCTGTTCATTTTGAAGCGATTTTACGCTTAGGTTTCCAGCTCAAACCGAGCTGGCCATGATCGATCACGCATCCGCCAATTTCGTCTTTGCTCGAATGGAGCAAGCTGACTTGACCCCAGCGCCGGACGCGGAACAACGCACGCTCGCCCGTCGATTGTATTTCGATCTGACCGGGCTCTCGCCGCCTCCGGAACAGATGAAGGCGCTTCTGGCAGATCGATCACCAACCGCGGTGGGGACACTCCCACGACAAAAGGTTCGTCCCTTTTTGCACTAAGTTCCTGCTCCCTTCCTGATCACTTCGGCAGCGGATAGCCCTTCGCCCCAGTGAAATACCCCTTGGCAAGATTTTTTTAACGAAATGTCGGCGTCTTTTTTTACGGGGATATTCCTCGGTTATCGATATCCAGATAAGCAGCCAAAGCGTCCATCTGGAGTGCGGCGGCTTGACGCCGCTTTTGCTTAAGGACGTCGTCGTTTTGACTGATTCGGAAACGAAGACAGATTCAGGCAGCACCGTGAAAGCCAAAGCGCTGTCAAGCCAGCGCACTCCAAATCAGCCGCGGACGCGACAGAGCCCCTTGAAGTTTCGATCAACGAACGCGGAGACGCGATCAACGAACCTCGGAGCCGTAGCCGCGATTGGCAATCGTGGATTGGGATTCGAATGCCAATCAAACCCGAGCCGGCTGAAACCTCGAAACCAGCCAGAATGCGATCATCGAAAGCACCGAGGCTGGAAATACGCGATGCACATTGGCTAAAGGAGCAGCCAGACCAGTGATCACATCCCAACTCGCAAGCACAGCCAAGCCGACCGCGAACGAAGTGATCACGGCCGCGCCGGATCCGCGTTTTGCGTAAAGCCCAAAGATAATCGCGGGTAGAAAACACGCAGCGTAGAGGCTGCCGGAAAATGAGGTCATCGCGACGATTCCACCAGGTGGTTTGAGGGCGATCAACGCGGTGATGATCGCGAAAACGAAAACTAAAATGCGAGCAGTCTTGAGCTGAGATTTGTCAGTCGCCCCAGGCCGGAAAAGGCCGACGAGATCGCGCTGGCAGGTGCAGGCCATGACGAGAAGGACGCTGTCGAGCGATGACATCGCGGCGGAAATGATCGCGACGCAGAGAAACGCGGTTACCCAGCTGGGGAAAACCGAGCCGTCGGCGAGGAGCGTGGGAATGATCTTGTCTGTGTCCTCAACCGGGCTGCTCAAGGCGAGCCGCGCGTAAAGACCGAGTGGGACGAGCAGGCAGAAAACGACCACAAAGCAGGCGGTCGAAAATGCGACGCCTTTGATCATTTCGCGACGATCCTTGAGCGCGTAAAACCGCGAGAGCTGGCGTGGATCGACGAAGAATTTGATCGTGGTCGCGAAAATGATTCCGATTACGATGGACAGGGGCATCGCGGTGTCCCAATCGAGCAAAGACGCGGTTTCCGGCGAATCGCCGAGTCGAGAAAGCGAGCCGATTCCGCCAGCAGCCCGCGTGATCCCCCAGAATATGAAGAACGCGGCTACTATCATAAGGAGGCCTTGGACGACATCCGTTTTAACGACCGAATGGAAGCCGCCCACCGACGTGTAGACTGAGACGATCACTAACACGAGCAGAATCGCGACCGGATACGGGACGTCGAGCATCGCTTGAAGCAGGTTGCCGATGCCTTTGTAGACAGCGGTCATGTAGAGGAAGCTCGCAAAAATGACGATGACCGATGCCAGTGCGCGAGCGGGCGTGCTTCCAAATCGATGACCGATAAAATCGGGGATCGTGACCGAGTCGAGCGACTCCGTGACTTTGCGCATTCGAGGCGCGATCAGAATCCACGAAAGCGCACTGAATCCGATCGCAAACGGGATCAGGAGCATCCAAGCGAGGCCGTAATCGTAGGCCTTCATTGATAAGCCTAGATACGTGTTAGTCGAGGCGTAGGTCGCGAAGAAGGAGATCCCGAGGGCGATTCCGCTCATCGATCGCCCACCGACGAAGTAGTCAGCCGCGCCCTTCGTCTTGCGACCGCCTGACCACGCGTGGTAGACCATCAACGCCGTGTAACCGACGAGAAGGACAAGCATAAAAGAGTGATCGCGTAGCCAGATCATTGGGCGTGTTGCTCAGGTAAAAAGTTTGGTTACCGCCTTCTTAGTGACCTTGCCCATTGCATTGCGCGGAAGGTCTTCGACGAGTTGGAATCGGCGGGGCGTTTTGTAAGCGGCGAGGCGTTCTTTGCACCAGGCCCGGAGCTGATCCAGATCAAGGTGCTGGCTATCAGCTCTGATGATCGCTACCGAAATGACCTCTCCCCATTCGTCGTCGGGCACGCCGACAACCGCGCAATCGCAGATCGCTTCGTGGGTGCGGAGAACCTCTTCGATTTCGAGCGCAGAAACTTTGTAGCCGCCAGTTTTGATGATGTCGACGCTGGACCGACCGAGGATTCGGAAAATCCCGTTCGTCTCGATCGCGATGTCTCCCGTCTTGAACCAGCCGTCGGCCGTGAAGGCGTCGCGGGTCGCATCGGGGCGCTCCCAGTATTCAGGGAAAACAGAGGCGCTCTTCACTTGGATTTCGCCTTGGACTCCGACAGGCTCGTTGGATTCGTCGACCAACCGAACTGAGACACCCGGGAGCGGAGAGCCGACATGACCTGCGACTCGCTCGCCGTTCAGCGGGTTTGACAGGGCCATGCCGATCTCGGTCATCCCATAACGTTCGAGCAATCGATGCCCGCTGATCGTTTCCCAGCGCTGCAGCATTTTGACCGGAAGAGCGGCAGAACCGGAGACCATCAGGCGGAGTTTCTGACAGGCGTTTAACCACTCCAGCTGAGTTTCCGGCGCAGCCGCGTCCCTAGCAGCTGCTAGTTTGGCGTAGACCGTCGGAACGGCCATAAAAACGGTCAGCGCAGCCTCTTCGTCGGCCAATCGGCCCCAAACAGTTGCGGCTTCGAAAGCTGGAAGCATTTCGCATCTCGCCCCGGCCCAAAGGGAACAGCTTAGCACGTTGATGATTCCATGGACGTGATGAAGCGGGAGAAACTGGACGATCCGATCGTCTTCAACCCAGCCCCAGGCATCGATCAGCATCTCGATTTGCGCCGTGATATTGGCGTGCGTCGCGACGACTCCCTTTGGTTTTCCGGTGGTGCCGCTGGTGTAAAGAATCGTCGCCGCACGAGACGGATCAATGTCAGGAAGAGCGGCTGGCTTGTCGGTTTCGAGTTCTTCCAGCGCGCTGTAATCAAGACCGATGTCCTTGGCAAGCGGACGCGCGATGGCGTCGAAATCTCGATGCGCAATCAGCTGTTCGGCGCGGGTGTCCTGGAGAACGTATTCGAGTTCTGGCCTCGGATGCGAAGTGCAGAGCGGAACGGCGATCCCGCCTGCGCGCCAGATGCCCCAAAGCGTCCTGACGTAGTCGTACGAGGAAGGTGCGAGGAAGGTGATGCGGGCCTGCTCAAGATCATCGCGCCCATCCAAGATCGCAGCTGCGATTGACTCGGAATCGCGCAACAATTCGGCGTAGGAAAATGTGTCGCCGCCGCAAACGATCGCATCGCGTGAAGCGTGGTCGAAAGCGCGGTCAATCAGAGCAATTCCAGTCATAGGTCAGCCGAGCCGTAGCGCTGGTGGATGTCATATTCAATCAGAACCCCGTTTCCAGAATTCACGACGTCAGCGGGCCGGTAACCTGGCATCAGCCGAATGATTCGGGCGCCTTGCGAGTTGTGAAACCGCAAAGTCGGGTCAATGGCCTGGCCTTCCGAATCGCGCAATCGAATGTAGTCTTTTAGCGGAACGTCAGGGTGCTTTCCGTAGGCGCTGCAGAGCGTAACCGCGGCCACGCTATTGACGCCCGGCGTCACGGTCGAAATCTGGAGGACAAACTCGCGAAGCTGATCGCCAAGACCACGATTCCGAAAACCCGGATCAACATTCGCAGCCAGGAGCTGCACGATCGAACCCGAAGGCGAGTAGAGTTGCTCAGCCCCGCCATCGGTCAGCCCATCAAGCTGAGCAAGCTCGTCAATTCGTTGAGAAAAGACAGCCCCAGCGATTTTACCCTCCAGATCCATCACGAATTGCCCTTCTGGATAAATTTCCACGCGCCGCGCCATCCGCTCAACGGGAGCACGCAATTTTCCCCAACAGACAGCCTCCAAACGATCAAGCTCGGCAAGATCGTCCGGTCGCGCGTGACGCACTAGGTAAGACCGCTGCTCAAACTCAGGCTCAGCATTCTGGGTTCGCAGAAATCGCTGAAACGATTCCTTGCTGGTAAAAAGGCCCTCTTGAGCGGCGTCTAACAGTCGAACATCCGACTCGATTTTCATGCGCTCAAACTCGGCAGAACGGCGGGCGGCGCCAGGAAGAAAATCGTGATACGGTCGCGGATGTCATCACTTCGATTTTGCCATTTTCTCGCGATTCTCGCCTCGGTTGTCGGCTGCGCCACCGCAGCAGCTGCTGACAGACCGCCGAACTTTGTCGTGATTTTCGCCGATGATCTCGGTTACGCAGATCTCGGTTGTTTCGGCTCTCCCGACATCCGGACTCCGCGGCTCGATGCGATGGCCGAGCAAGGAATGAAGTTCACGAGTTTCTACGCGCAGCCGGTTTGCGGCCCCTCTCGCGCGGCGATCATGACCGGCTGCTATCCGCTGCGTGTCGCCGAGCGCGGCAACGTCAAGCAGGTTCATCCGGTTCTGCACAGCGACGAAATCACCATTGCCGAAGTCCTGAAAACCAAGGGCTACGCGACGGCCTGCTTTGGAAAGTGGGATCTGGCGAAACACGCGCAAACCGGATTCTTCCCGGATCTGTTTCCGGCTCATCAGGGCTTCGATTATTTTTTCGGCACGCCGACGAGCAACGATCGAATCGTAAATCTTTACCGAAATGAAGAATTGATCGAACCGAAGACCGACATGGCACCGCTGACCAAGCGCTACACCGATGAAGCGATCGGGTTCATGCGCGAGCACAAGGACGAGCCGTTTTTCGTCTACATTCCACACACGATGCCTCACACGCGGCTCGACGCGACGGCTCAGTTCAAAGCGAAGAGCAAACGCGGGCTCTACGGCGATGTGATCGAGGAGATTGATTTCAACGCGGGCCGAATTCTCGATGCGGTCAAGGAACTCGGATTGAGCGAGCGGACCTACGTGGTTTTCACGAGTGACAACGGGCCCTGGCTGATCAAAAACAAGAATCTCGCCGATGGCCATTTGCCTGGCGATCACGGGGGCTCGGCCGGGCCGCTGCGCAGCGGAAAAGTCTCGACGTTCGAAGGCGGCGTGCGCGTTCCTACGATTCTGGTTGGCCCGGACGTGCCTGCCCGAACGACCTGCGATCACCTCGCGAGCACGCTCGATTTTTTCCCGACTTTCGCAGCGCTGGCCGGAGCCGAAACGCCAACGGATCGCGTGATCGACGGTGCGGACATCCGCCATCTTTTCGAAGGCGAATTTGACAAGGCAGATCCTGACAAAGCCTTTTATTATTACCTTCGCGTCCACCTTCAGGCGGTTCGGCAAGGAAAATGGAAGCTCCAGCTTCCGCGCGAGGCCGAGCCCAAGGGAGCCGCGCCGTTCAGCAAAAACGCCCACATCGCGCCGGTTGATCGGATTGGTTTCGACGAGCCGTTCTTGATCGATCTGGAAACTGACCTTGGAGAAACGACCAACGTCGCCGCCGCGCACCCGGAAGTTGTCCAGCAGCTGCTGGCTCTGGCCGAGGCGATGCGTGAAGATCTGGGCGATCACGATCGGGTAGGCAAAAATATGCGCTTTTTCGATCCAATCGACCCGCGTCCAGCGAAGCCGCCGGTGCCCGCGCCGAGAAAAAGATAGCTGCTTGAGACGGACCAAAAGTCGATTTCGTCGAATTGGCGTTTGCAGCATGTCAGGGTTTGCCTTATCGCCAAATTGGCGCCGGACGGAGCGCCGATTCCCGCCCAAATGAGCGAACAGATCAAGCACGAATGCGGAGTCGCCTACGTTCGGCTGCGCAAGCCGCTAAGTTACTTCAAGGAGAAATATGGCGACGCGCTCTGGGGGCTGCGGAAGCTGTTTTTCCTACTACAAAAGCAGCGAAACCGCGGTCACGACGGCGTAGGCTTCGGCTGCTGCAAAATCGCAGTCAGGCACGGCGAGCCCTACATGTTTTATGACCGAAGTGCTAAGCGCGACGCGTTAAGCCCTGTTTTCGGCCGGATCATGAAGAAGTTCAAAGAGCTTCGATCCGATGGATTGATCAGCAACAAGCGGCCGGATTCGATCAAGGAGCACTTTCACTTTGGCGGCGAAAACCTACTCGGCCATTTGCGTTACGCCACTTCTGGCGGCGGTCCGGAAGCCAGGTTCTGCCACCCGCAGGTCCATGAGTCGACCTGGAAGACGAAATCGCTGATGGTGATCGGCAACTTCAACATGACCAACATGGGTCAGCTGAAAGCGGCGATGATCAACCGAGGTCAGCACCCTTTTCAGGACGTCGACACGCAAGTGGTGCTCGAAGACCTCGCCTTTTATCTCGAGGAAGCGCACGACCGGATTTACAAACACCACATCGGCGATGGAATGCCTCGCCACCAAATTCCGGATCGGATCAGCGCCGAGCTGAAGATCGAAGAAGTGATCCGAACCGCCGCCAGCCACTGGGATGGCGGCTACGTGATCGCTGGTACGGTCGGCAACGGAGATGGATTCGTGATGCGCGACCCGCATGGAATTCGGCCCTGCTATTATTTCGAAAACGACGAAGTGATCGCGTTCGCTTCCGAGCGGCCGCCGCTGATGACGGTCTTCAACGAGCCGATCGAATCGATCAACGAGCTGCCAGCCGGTCATTGTGCTTCGATCAAGAACACTTTGGACAGCCCGCTGGTCGTAAAGCCGTTTGCCGATCTTCCTGAGCAGCGGCCTTGCTCGTTTGAGCGGATTTACTTCAGCCGCGGAAGCGACCACGATATTTATCGCGAGCGAAAACGGTTAGGAGCGGCCCTGGCCGATCAGGTGGTGAAAAAGCTCGATGGCTTTGACAGCGCGATCTTTACTTTCATTCCCAATACAGCCGAAACCGGCTACCTCGGCTTGATGGACGAGCTGAATTTGCGGCGACGCGCTGAGATCAAGACCAAGCTCGCAGCCGCGATTAAAGCCGGAAACGCTGAGCAGCTGCTGGACGAAATTGTGGATTCTGGCTGGCCTCAGGGAGAAAAATTAGCGCACAAGGACGAGAAATTCCGGACGTTCATCAGCACCGAAAAAGGCCGAGCTGAGATGGTCACCCTCGGTTACGACATCACCTACGGACAGAACGAAGGAAAGCGGTATCTCGTCGCGCTCGATGATTCGATCGTGCGCGGCACCACTTTAAAGCAGTCGCTGATCGGAATTCTGGGACGGCTGAAGCCCGAGAAGATCATCGTGGCCTCGACCGCGCCGCAGATTCGCTACCCGGATTGCTACGGCATCGACATGAGCGAGCTGGGCAAATTTCTGGCCTTCAGTTCGGCAATTAATTTGCTGTTGAAGCGCAAAATGGACCATGTGATTGCGGAGACTTACGAAAAGTGCAAGTGGGCGCTGCTGACGAGAACGGCGACCGAGGAGAACTTTGTTAAGGCGATCTACAAGCCGTTTTCGCTGAAGGAGCTCTCGGAAGAAATGGCCAAAGAAGTCACTCCCGACGAACCCGATTGGAACATCAAAGTCGTCCTGCTTTTCCAGAAAATCGAAAATCTTCACAAGGCGTTAGACGTGCCTGGGAAAAAGCACGGCGATTGGTACTTCACGGGTGACTACCCGACTCCAGGCGGCTTCCGAGTCGTCAATCAGGCCTTTGTCAGCTTCATCGAAGGCGGCAACGTCCGGCCTTACGACGACTGGCGGAGCGGACAAGAATCTTAGTTTGAATCAGCATGAGAATCCTCGTTGTAGGCAAAGGCGGGCGTGAGCACGCGATCATCACCGCGCTCCACGAATCCCCAACTGAAACTGAAATTTTCTCGTTTCCTGGCAGTGACGCGATTTTCGAAATCGCTAAGCCGGTCGACGCATCCGATCTGCCGACGTTAGGCGAATTCATCCGAAATTCGGCTATCGAACTGGTCATCGCGGGCGAGGAAAGCTACCTCGTTAAAGATGAGGGCCTCGCTGCGGTCTGTGCGGCCGCGGGCGTCCCGTGTTGGGGGCCTCCGAAAGAGTCAGCGCAGCTCGAAGCGAGCAAAGATTTTGCCAAACAGTTTATGCTTCGGCACGACATCCCGACGGCGAAATACGCGTTGGTGAATTCGACCGCGGAAGGCCTCGCGGCGATCGAAAAGTATCCAGTCGTGCTGAAATTCGACGGACTTGCAGCCGGAAAAGGCGTGGTGATTTGTCAGGACGAAGCGGCGTCGCGGTCGTTTCTGGAAGAGGTTTTCGACCAGCGGAAATTCGGCGCGGGCTCGGTTTTGGTTGAAGAATGTCTCGTGGGTCCGGAGATCTCGATTTTTGCGGCCGTTGCGGATTCCGAATATCTGATTCTGGCCCCTGCGCGCGATTACAAACGAATCGGTGAGAACGACGAAGGTCTTAACACCGGAGGAATGGGCGCTGTCTCCTGCCGGAGCGGAATGATCGATCAGCAGCTGCTGGCTGAGATCGAAGAAACCGCGGTGAAGCGGACGATCGAAGGACTGATCGCGGACGGCCTGCCCTACCGAGGTTTCCTCTACTTTGGCCTGATGTTGACGGAGGACGGCCCGAAAATGCTCGAGTACAATTGCCGTTTCGGCGATCCCGAAGCTCAAGCGGTGTTGCCTTTGATCGAGGGCGATTTCACAAAATTCGTCGACACCGGCGCACGCGGAAAAATTGATCCGAGCCTCATTTCATTCTCGGATGCCTGGAGCGTTTGCGTGATTCTCGCTTCCGCCGGCTACCCGGAGTCCTCACACAGCGGCGACGTGATCAGCGGTCTGGAGTCGGTCTCGGACGCCCGAGTTTTTCATGCAGGAACGCGGAAAAACGACGCCGGCCAGTTTGAGACTGCCGGGGGCCGCGTGCTCGCCGTCGTTGCGCGTGGCTCGACTCGTGTTGAGGCCGTTGACGCGGCTCACACGGAAGCAGCGAAGATCGATTTCGACGGCTCGCAGCGCCGATCGGACATCGGCAGGCTTCATTTTTGATTTCGGCAGTCCCGCCTGAATTCCGTTTACAGGCTGGTCGGTGACGGAGCCTGCTGAGGAAGAATCTCTTCCACCAACCGGTCGATTCCTTCCTTCGCAAACGTGCTCAGCGGATACATTTGCTGACTCTTGAGATACCAAGCGAGGCTTGAGCCGGTCTCGCCTCGGTCTTCGCGATCAGAGGCCTCGCTCAGCGCGTTTACGAACGGCGCAACCTTGGTCATCATGTCGTTGCGAGCTTTCGAGAGCTTCGGATCGTCCGGAAAATCGATGTAGAATTCTTCGAGCGTTTCCCAAGCTCCGTAGCTGTTTCCGCTAGCTCCGATGCGGTTCGCAGACTCGACAGCCGACTCAATTTTCTGAATATTCTGGATGATCTGCATCACATTTTCGAGCCGCTCCTCGTCATCGGCACAGGCAGCGAGGTAGCGTGGACTGTCTTCGAAAACCTGGCGGAAACTCCGAGTTTGAATCAGGCTGTCGAGCTGAATCAGCGTCTGAAACTGGCGATTCCCATTTTTCGACATCATGGTGAACGCTTCTTCGAGATACGGGTTGGTCGGCCACAGCTCGGTTGCCGCGGCGATGTGCTTTGCGGAAGCGGCGCGATCACCTTCGAGCGCAGCGTTCATCGCGGTGTCGATGTGCTGGCGGCTGACGAATTTGACCGTCTGAATCGCCTGGGCGGGACGCGAGGCGTCAAAATCCGTTCCCAGCGCGTTGAGCCGGTCGACGTTGGCTTCGGCCTGAGTGAAATTTTTCGAGGAAAGCGCGGCGAGAAGCTGATTGTACTCGCGGACGAATTCTTTGATCGACTGCTTTTTCTCAAGAGACACCGTCTGGATCGAGGGCATGTGCTCGCCGATCATGAAGGCTTCCATCAAACGCTGACTGGCGTCGGACCGCTCGTCCTGAGAGATCAGAAGATCGAACGCTTCGACCGCGTCGTCGGTGTCCTGGATCATTTCGAGCGCGAACGCTTCGGCTCCAGTGATCGTCGGATCAAAACCGACGGTCTGACCAGAAAGCTGCTGGACATCCGAGCCCTCTTCGAACTCGAGACGGCCGGCTCCGTCCTGGAAAAACTCAGTGTAAAGCCGGGTTCCGACGATGACGTGCTCGAAGCGGCGCTGCAAGAGCAGTTGCACGATCAAAGCTTGAAATTCCAGCCTGCTTTCGACCTTTGTCAGGGCGTTGTTCGCTTGGTTGGCGACGATCATCGCCTGAATCTCGGCGTAGCGGGTGGCGTACTCGCCAAGCTCGCTCAGGGTTCCCACCGTATCGTCAGCTCTCGCCGGTTCGTCACCGCCATCATCACCGTCGCTCGGAGCTCTGAGACGATTGCCTTCGGCTGAAATCTGGGCGTTTCGAACTTCGATTTTCCGCTGCTTGCGAAGCTCGGAGCTCTGAAGATCGATATTCGCCATCTGATTCCGCGCGAGTGAGACCCGGTAAACCAAGTTGGCGAGCGCCTCACACATCCGGTCGTCCTGCCCGAAGCTCGCCGCCTGTTCGAGCAGACGAACGGCAACGCGGATGTCCGGCTTTCTGTGCGGCGAAAGCGCGTCGCGGATCGCCTCCATCGTCGCTCTGTATTTCTGATCTTCCTCGCCCGTGGCGGGTGGCGAGTTGAGATATTTCTGAAAACGAGCGTTGAAAGCCGGGTTATTGCTGATGTTCCAGAGCTGGCCTTCGTAGAGAACTTCGCCGCTGCCCGGATTAAACATCGGGACCACGTTGCCCATGACCGGGTCATTCCCGCCCTGTTGCTCGGTAACCACCGTATTGGTATTTTGAGGCCCGCCACCGGTATTTCCGCCCGTATTTCCAGTCGACTGGGGCGTGAAGACCTGCGCTTGAGCAGGAAGACAAAGGAAAAGCGAGCCAGCAGCTGCTGAGGCGAGAATCAGGGATTTAAACCGCATTTTCATATCGATTGAATCGTCGATCACAACGATTTGGGATCAGGTTTTATTTGGAAACAGTAAAATTGGCGTTCGAGGGAAAATTCAAGGTCGATCAATCAACGGAAATCGCTGTCAGAATCCCTTTGTTGCCGACCTCGACGACAAAAGTAAAATCCGCGCCAGCTTCGATGTTGATATCGTCAAACTGCGCTGGAACCAGGACTGGAATCGGCGATTTCTCCGATGAGCCATCGACCATCACCGTGATGAGCCGACCACGATCCGATGTCCAGCCGAGACGCGCTTGAACCTTCCCAGCCAGATTGTAGGCGTTGCCGCGGAGCGAGTTCGCGTTGGATAAATATTCGCGGACTACGAGATCGCGACTCGTATCGCGGACTTCTTCTTTCGACTTCCCCCCGCTGCCGATGAGCCACCAAAGGGCTCCAGCAAAAGCGATGATGAAAATGATTCCGGCGAAAAGGCCGATGATTTGTCCGGCACTGATTCCGGAACTGGCGCGTCGTGGCATAAAATTTAAAACTCGTTAACTCGGTAATCGCGAATCTGACCAATATAGGTCCAAGAAAAATTTTGGAAATGCTAATTTTCCGCGTCGGGCGATTTCAGTGCGCCCAGCGCCCTTTCGCGGCACCGATCAGCGAAATCAGACCGCCAACTAGAATGTGGCCCAGCAGCAGAAATGCGCAGAGCGTCGTCGGGCGGAGAGTTGCGTCGGTTACATCGTGAACCGGCTGTTTTTGGACATTGTCAGAGATCGATTCGACAATTCCAGACCAGCCCCAATAGGCAGAAATCAATGGCTGAAGAATCGGTTCGATTTGATCGGGCAACGCAAGAATCGCCCCCGAAAGCGGCAGCTGAAAACCGACAAGATAAACGCTGAGGAGCGATGCCTGGTCTGCGTTTTTCATCGAGGCTGAGATCCCAAGGCAGACCGCCGTCATCGCCGCGTTCACGAGCACGAGAAGCAACGGGTGCATCATCCCATTCGTCGGCATGTTCTGAGTAAAACACCAAACGAAAATGTACATCCAGAGGGACTGGACCAGTACGAAAACGATCAGGAACATGAATTTACTCGTCAGGTAGCTGACGACGCCGAGCCCACCGAGTTTCTCCTTTTCGTAAATCTGCCGCTCGCCTGCGATCTCACGCGCGGAGTTGTTCGAACCCATCAGCGCGAGGAGAACAACCTGGAACATGATCAGGCCAGAAACCACGCCTCCATAATTCGTCCGCCTGAGCATCGTCTCCTTCACGGCGTTCGCCGCCGCATCCGGATTGAACGCCAACGTCCCGCTCGTATGCGCGCCCTGCTCGAGATTCGGAAGCCCATCGAGAGCGAACAGGACGACGACGCCCGGAAAAATCAGAAGCATCGCGAGTTGAAGAATCAGTTGAGTCTTATCTCGAAAGAAAATTTTCCAACGCCGCTCAAGCAAAACGCTCACCTGTTTGAGGAAGCCTGGAGCGCGGCGAGTGTCTTCCTCTTGGCGAGGCGGCGAGACTTCCGGAATCTCCATCGTCCGATAATATTCATCGCGATATTTCGTCCAGGATTCTCCCCAATCTCCAGATTCCCTCTTCGCAAGCTGAGGATAAACGTCCTCCGCCTCGCTAACGCCGAAGTAGTGATTGATCGCGCGCGGCGGCCCGTGATAAACGACTCGGCCTTCGTAAAGCACGAGCACGGAATCGTAAAGATCGAGGTTTCCGAGACTGTGCGTTACGCTGATCACGACCCGATTGTCGCTTTTGGCGAGCTTGTGAAGCAGCTTGACGATTTCCGCCTCGCTTTTCGGGTCCAGCCCGCTGGTTACCTCGTCGCAAAGCAGCAAATCCGGATTCGTCGCCAATTCCAGCGCCAAACCCAGCCGACGCTTCTGGCCGCCTGACAAAACGCCAACTCGTCGTTCCCGAATCGCATCAAGGCCGGTTTGCTGGATGATTTTGTCGGACCGCGATTCGAGATCGGCGCGCCCGTCCGTTTTGAGCCGGAGCCGGACCGCGTTGTCGATGCTTTCCTCGACCGTCATCTGGTCGTAAGCGATGCTGAACTGCGGAACGTAACCGAATTCGTGCGGCTCCAGATCGCCCTCCTCGCTCAAGTTTCGCCCATCCCATTTCAACTCGCCTTCGGACTCGACGTTGATCCCGGCGATCGTTTTGAGGAGCGTCGATTTCCCGCAACCGGAAGGGCCGACGATCGCCATGAAATGGCCTCGAGGGACCTTAACGGTGACTTTTTCGAGAAGATGAAGGTCTTCTCCGCCCTTTTGAATGGTGAAATTGACGTTTTTGACTTCGAGCACGGCGAGCAGCTGCTGGTTGGGAATCTTTCGACGGAAGCGAATTCTTAGCGGCTGACTCGCAGGCTGGCGAGAAAAAACTCCCCCTCACCCCTTCGCTGTCATCCCGAGCCTGCCCAGGGACCTCACGCCTGCGCCAGATCCAACCGCTATCGCGCGAGGTCGACCTTGAATGGCCGAACCGTCGCCGGTCAGGACCATCCGACTTCAGGCTATGCGTTAGAACGACTTGATGTCGTCCGCCGTCCCTGAAACACCGTCAGGACCCGCGCTCCAAACTGCAACCGATGAGAAAATCTTCTTCTCCTCGCCACTGCCCTCGGGAACCATCACCGAGTTGTCAAAATTTGAGTCGATCACGACGAAAAACGGATTTCCCCAGGAATCATTCAGCACAACTTCCTCTAAAGACTCCCAGAGCCCCGCATCGCTCGCCGACTTTGCTTTTCGGGCGGTAAAAAACTGAATTCCACGAGGATTGAGTTTGTCCGAACCGGGCGCGGCCAACAAGGCGGAAACCAAAGCGTGAGTCGATCTCCCGCTCCAATCCCCTTCCTCCTTTACCTCCAACGCGGGAAACCTCCTGTATTCCGTATAAAAATTAGTCAGGGCGGTGCGGAGTTCTACCACAGTCTTCATGACCGAGACCTTTCTCGAGCGCTCGACGAAGCCGCCGGATTTGGCAGGCTTGTTTTCAGCTTCTGATTTGCTTTCCACTGCAGCCCCATCCGATTTTTCTTTTTCATCTGCCCCACAGCCTGAAATCGCAAGCAGCCCAAAAATTGCTAAAATCGTTCGAATCATTTGGCTAACTTTGCTCGCCTCCATCCAAATTCAACTTCCTTCCCAACCGTCGTTTGCGTTCGATTCCCCCAACGCTAGACTCCCAAAATGAGCATTCTCGATCCGTCGCGCTTTGAAGCGATCGACCTCAAGCAGCCCGACTACGAGCGCTACGCCCGCCACATTTCGATTCCCGAAGTCGGGGTCGAAGGCCAGAAAAAACTCCGCGCGGCTTCCGTGCTCTGCATCGGCCTCGGCGGCCTCGGCAGCCCGGCGACCATGTACTTAGCAGCTGCTGGGATCGGGAAACTCGGTCTGGTCGATTTCGACGTCGTCGATCGCTCGAATCTCCAGCGCCAGATCGCTCATGGCGAGAGCGACATCGGCCGGCTGAAAATGGACTCCGCCGTCGCGACGCTGAAGGAGATCAACCCGGACGTCCAGATCGAACAGCACGTCGAACGCCTAACGAGCGAAAATGCGATGGAGATCGCCGCCCCGTATGACATCATCCTCGACGGAACCGACAATTTCGCCACGCGCTACCTTTCCAATGACCTCGCCGTCCTCCTGAAGAAGCCTAACGTTTACGGGTCTATTTTTCGCTTCGAAGGCCAGTGCTCGGTTTTCGCCCCGCATCTCGGCGGGCCGTGCTACCGCTGTCTTTTCCCCGATCCGCCTGAGCCAGGAACCGTCCCGAGCTGCGCCGAGGGAGGCGTGTTAGGCGTTCTACCCGGGATCATCGGATCGATGCAGGCGCTCGAAGCGATCAAGCTGATTCTAGGCGGCGCGGAACCGCTGATCGGCCGACTCGTCCACTTTGACGCCTGGCGATTCAAGACTCGCGAAGTCCGGCTTCGGCGCGATCCGCAGTGCAAAGTCTGCGGCGAAAATCCGAGCATAACCGAGTTAATCGACTACGAGCAATTCTGCGGAGCCGCCCCAGCAGCTGCTGCCGAGCCCGAGCCCGCTGCGGACGAAATTTCGGTCGAGCAGCTTCAGGAAAAACTCAAGGATCCCAACGTGTTCCTCCTCGACGTCCGCGAGACCTACGAATACGAAATCTGCCATCTCGAGCGCAGTGTTTTGATTCCGTTAGGCGCGGTTGCGGCTCGGGTGGACGAAATTCCGACCGACCGCGAAGTTTGCGTGCTTTGTCGCTCCGGAATGCGCAGCGCCCAAGCCGTTGAGTTTCTGCGAGCAGCCGGAGTTCCGCGCGCGGTGAACGTTGCGGGCGGAATTCTCGATTGGGCCGACAAAATCGATCCGTCGATGCCCAAATACTAAAGAAACTCTAATAGTTACGATTATTTAATGTAATTGTAAGGTTGGCGTCACCCTCGCGTAGTCTTTTTCAGCATGTTTGAAGAAAAAGACTTGGAAGAACCGAAGAATCGCCGCTGGATCTGGAAAGAAATCAAGAGCCGTCTCGGCTTCAAACGGAAACGCGCGAGTCAACGTCGCCAACGCGTTCGCTCCAACATCGGCGGCGTCGACGCGACCGTGAGCGATTGGAAGATGGAGGCTCTGACGGAATCGTAATTCGGCCGTATCGCAGGTTTCATCTGGCGGCCCCAGGCTCGCCGCATGAATCGCCTCCATTTTTCGGACAGCTGAGGAGAAAATGAGTGGACAGCAAGCCAAGCCGAAATTTGAATCCTCGCATGATTCGAAAATTCCTCAGCACCGCTCTCATCGCCCTGATCGGCATCGGCTCACTCCAGGCGCAGGACGACAAAACGCAGGCCTGGCGCAAGAAGGCCGCTGACCGCTTCAAGGACAATCCGACTCAGGAAGCGAAAGACAAAATCCTCGGCGCGCTCCCGGATTCCACCCCAGCTAAGCCGCTGCCGGCGCGCAAGATCCTCGTTTTCTGGCGTTGTGAGGGTTTCATCCACACCTCAGTTCCGTTTGCCAACTACGCGATGGCTGAGCTTGGTGAGAAAACGGGAGCCTTCTCAGTTGACCTCGCTGACGAATACACGGTCTTCAACTCCGACAACCTGGCGGAATACGATGCTGTGCTTTTCAACAACACTACGAATCTGGATTTTCCTGAAGAATCGCAAAAAAACGCCCTGATGAAATTCGTCGCCAGCGGCAAGGGCATCGTTGGAATCCACGCGGCGAGCGACAATTTTAAGAAATGGCCGGAAGCAGCCGCGATGATCGGCGGCGTTTTCAATGGGCATCCCTGGGGAGGCGGCGGAAACTGGGCCTTCGAGGTCAACGACACCAAGAGCCCGATCACGGCGGCGTTCAACGGCCAGGGTTTCTGGCACACCGACGAAATTTATTGGTACAAGCCGGAAAGTTTTCAGGGAGACGAAAAACTCCGCGTGCTGGTCAGCCTCGACATGTCGAAGAGCAAAAATATCCAGGTCTTGCTGAAATCCAAAGATCCAAAATCCGAGGCGGAAGCAAAATCGGTCAAAGTCGCCGTTTCGTGGATCCGCGAGTTCAATGGCGGCCGCGTTTTCTACTCAAATATCGGTCACCGCGACGACACCTTTTGGAATCCCGCGATCCTCAAACACTATCTCGCCGGCATTCAATATGCGCTCGGCGATCTCGAAGCGGACGCGACTCCGACGGCAGATGCGGGCGATTTGAGATCAGCAGCTGCTCCAAACGAAGAAGGCTGATCGGCCGTTCGGCTCACATCACCTGAGCAATCTGCTCGGCGTAGCGGTGAGCCTTTTCCTCAAAGCTGAGATGCGGCTCCGAAAACAGGATTCCGCGCGAAACGTTCACCAGAATCGGCGATTTCCGCTGGCTGAGACGAAGCGAATTGAGGCTACCGCCTTGAGCGCCGAGTCCCGGAATCAGCAGCGGAACGTCGAGGATTTTCTCGATAATTCCCTCAGCTGCGTTGGTCAGGCCGACCACCAGGCCGATTTGCGCGGCCAGCGCCGTCATCCCTTGCACGATCTCAAAAACATAGCGCCCTTGAGGCTTTGTCTCGCGCAATTGGATGTCCTTCGCTCCCTGATTTGAGGTAACGCCGAGCAGATAGATGCCTTTATCCGAATATTCGATGAAGGGCTGGATCGTGTCTGCGCCGAGGTAAGGATTGAGCGTGACTGCGTCGAATTCATAAGCCTCAAACGCGGCCTTAGCGTAGTAGCGTTGGGTTTCGCCGATGTCGCCGCGTTTGCCGTCCTGAATCACCGGAATTTCGGGGGAAATCTGGTCGAGAACGTCCTGAAGCATCAGCATCCCCTCGAGCCCCATCGCCTCGAAATACGCCATATTTGGCTTGTAAGCGGCCGCGTAGGTCTGCGTTTCGTCGATCACCCGAAGGAGAAAATCACGCACGTCGCCGTCGATGTAATCCGGGCGCGGATCAAGCCCGACACAGAGGTTAGAGCCGGAGTCATCGATCCTTTTGCGTAGCTTTTCAAGGTAGGTCATCTTCGAAGTAAAACGTCGCCCCCGTAAACCACTTCAATCACTTGTCCGTCAAGCACTTGGTCAATGTAAGGCGTGTTAGAACTTTTACTTCGCATGAAATTTTTAGTAAATCTAGTTTTTAATGTTGGGTCAAAAACCAAAAACTCCGCAGGCTGGTCTTTTTCGATGCTGACGGCCTTCTTTTTGACCAAGCGTCGTGGTTCGGCCGAATAGTGCTTCACGACGACGTCCCAGCCGAATTTACCCGGCTTGATAAAGTGGTGAAACAACGAAACGACCGCCGTTTCGAGTCCGGTGATTCCAAACGGAGCTGAAACGAAGTCCGTATTTTTCTCAAATTCGGTGTGCGGCGCGTGGCCGGTCGAAATCACATCGAAAACCCCATCGATCAGCCCCGCCAGCAGCTGCTCATTGTCTTCCTGCGTCCGGAGCGGCGGATTCATCTTGAAATTCGTGTCGTAATCTCGGATATCGCGCTCGTTGAAAATCAGATGATGCGGGCTGACTTCACAGCTGACTCGGAACCCATCTTTGCCGCCCTCCTTCTTCAATCCCCGAATCATTTCCATCCCGCGCACCGTCGTAACGTGCTGAATATGAACGTGCGCACCGGCGCACTGGGCGATTCGAATATCGCGATGAAGGCAAATTTCCTCGCTGATCGCCGCCAGGCCCGGAATCCCAAGCGAGTAGGAAGTGCGGCCTTCGTTCATCGCCCCATCGGCGCTCAATTCCGGGATTTCGCAGTGGTTCGCAAAAAACAGGTCAAACTCGCGGGCGTACTCCATCGCTCGCCGCAGCAGCTGCGGATTGCTCACCGGAGACATGTCATCGGTCAAAAACACCGCGCCTGCCCGCCGCATTCCGGCAATTCCCGCCATTCGTTCCCCTTTTCGCCCCTTCGTGATGCAGCCCGCCGTCAGCACCTCGATCGGCGTCGCTCGGCCTTTTTCCAGCACCGTCGTTACCATGCTGCTGCTGTCGATCGCCGGTTCGGTATTCGGCATCAGCACGATTCCGGTGACTCCCCCGTTGATCGCCGCCTCGGCCGCTGAAGCGATCGTTTCCTTGGCCTCCTGGCCGGGTTCCCGCCCGTGGACGTGGACGTCGAACATGCTGGGAATAATGATTTTTCCGGCGCAATCGATCACTTCGGCTCCATCGGGAACCAGCAGCTGCTGGCCGACTTCACGGATCACCGAACCATCAACGAGCACGTCCGAAGTCTCGAGATCCGGGCTGTTTTCCCGGGCAATCTGGGCGTTTTGATAGAGGCGCATCTCGCGCTCAACCGATGGCGCGGGTTGGCCGAGAAAACAACCTCAATTCGCGGTTCTCAAGCGACTCGACGGTTTTCGACATCGTTGATCCCGACTGTCCGGACCGTTTTCGACAACAGCTCGAATTCGAGCGGTTTGCGAATCACGACGACAGGGCCGCTCGCAAGAATCCGGCAAAATATTTCGCTGTCCGGATAGCCCGTGATCACGGCGATTGGAGTTGCCGGTTGAACTATTTTCAGCTGTTCGTAAAGCACGTCACCCGGCATATCCGGCAACCTAAGCTCGGTAAAAATCAGATCGAATTCATGCTCTTCGGCTTTGGCAATTGCCTCGACTCCAGTGCCGACGACGATTCGCCCAAGGCCAGCTTTCGCGAGAAATTGTTCGAAAAGAGCTTGAAGAGCCGCCTCGGGTTCGACGACAAGAATCGTTGGTCGTCGGCTCGAAGGCCCAGCGAGAATATCGCCCTCCAACATCGAACGTTTGATCAGCCAACGGCCTTCGATCTGGATCGCAGGAAGTTGTTCACGCTGAATGAGAGACGAAATAGTTGGTGCCGGGACCCGGAGGAAATCCGCCGTCTCGGAAACGGTCATCAACTCTGGAAAGTCGTCCGGATTGCGGCTGCCTGAAGTCATAATTATTACAATTTCCATAAAATTGGAAAATGTAAACTATTTTGAGCCTGGCTCGCGGCGATCAGCCCCGAAAAATCGCAGACGTCAGTCCGAATTCAGCTCCGCCAGCGTTTCCTTATCGCGAACGTCAGCCCAGTCCCCTTCCAACTCGACCGCCCGCACTTTCCGTCCACTTTTGGCCATGTTGGCAATCGCATCCGTCAGCTCGTACTCGCCGCGCGGCGACAGCTCCAGCTTATCGATAAAATCGTAAATCACAGGAGCAAATGTGTAGATCCCAGCATTATAATAAGGACTTTGAGGCGCGTCTGGGCCGCCTTTTTCGATCAAGTCGACAACCATCCCGTCCTCGATAAAAACAGCGCCGCCTTTCGAAACATCTTCGTTAATTTTCACCGTCATCCGAGCGTCGTCGCCTTCCAGATCAACCAACGGCGCGTAAGCAGCTGCTGGCACGAGAATATCGCCGTAGCTAAGCACAAAACCATCGTTACCCGTAAATTCGCGACCCAACTCAACGACTTTGCCCGTCCCATCCTGCCGAACCTGCTCAACATACTCGACCTCATATTTGCCGGCCGTTCCCTTCCCGAAATGATCGATGATCACTTCTTTTCGCCACCCGACGACGATCAAAAACTTCGTGACGCCGTTCGCGGCGAGACCTTCGATGATGTATTCCAGAAGCGGTTTCCCACGAACAGGAATCATCGGCTTAGGAACTTCGTCCGTTAATTCCTTCATTCGCGTGCCGCGTCCGGCGGCGAGAATAACGGCTTTCTGAATCGGCTGAGGCATGAGGCGCGGATTTTAGACCAATCCATGCGGCGCTCAAACATTACGGCTATTTAATTTGTCGATCGCGGTTTCGAGCGTTGAAATGATCAAAGGAGCCAGCTGAGTTTCATGAGATTTAAAAAATGCCTGACCTGGCTTGGAAGCCACATCCGCGCAGCCGCGAAACTGCCCGGCTTTGCGCTGATCGTGCTGATTTTGGGTTCGTTTGTGATCGGCGAAAACTACCCGTTCTCGCCATTCCCGATGTATTCGGACCCAAGCAAGCAGACGGTTTTTCTCTATCTCGAAGATGAAAAGGGCGATCCAGTCGGAGTCAAAACCCATACCAACGTCAGTTCCTCCGCGCTTAGCAAAACGTATGGAAAATACCTGGATAGGATCGGCGAAAAAAAGGACATCCAGCCCTACAAACTGCCCATCGAAGATCAAGCAGCTGCTGGGTTGGAAACTCTCGAATTTCTGCGGAAAAAAGCACGGGATCGCGGCAAAAAAGGTGAGGGCCTTCCCGCAACCCTCAGACTCATTCGCGTCGACCTGTATTTTGTCCAGACCGGAGGTCCTCCTCGAAGTGAGAAGCGGCTTTTGGTAGAGCAAACGGAAACGAAATCAACTACGCCGAAATGAATTCGCTTCTCGCCAAAGCTAAGCCGCTTGCTCGCGATCTTTTCTCGCTAAGCAAGCTTCGTCCTCAGCGAACAAGCGGTTGGGAATTCTTTTTCCTTCGGCTATTTCTAGCCATCGCGTTAGCTGAAGAGCTATCCCTAACGACCGACGAATTCCCATTCGTCTCTGTCGATAACAAAGGCCGTGACGAAACGACTCAAACGCATGAGACGGGACTCGCTCATCTCTTCGATCTGACTTGGCTGAGCAACCCGGCCTATTTCGTGCCGGTTCAATGGATTCTGCTGATCGGCTTGGGGATCTACGTCAGCGGATTTCTGCTCCCGCTGGTGCTGCCCGTATTAACAACGCTACACATCTTGATTTTCACCTTGGACAACTCCGAGGGAAACACAAACCACACCCATCAGATGGGCAGTCTCATCTTGCTTGGGCAGACGGTCATCCTGCTTTGGCCATGGGCGCGCAAGCTGACGCTTCTTTGGCCGTGGGCACGAACGAAGCTCAAACTCGATCCAAATTCCGCGCCGACCAAGTCGATCGTCCGCGATTACGCCGTGTTTTATTCGTTGGTCGCCCTCACCGGAGCCTACGTTATCGCCGGAATTTCAAAAGTGATCGACTCGACCGGACTTTGGATCTGGAACAGCCCCTATATCGGGATGGGGATGAACAAAACGAATCACCAGAACTTCTACAACCACCTCAATCCAGCCCACATGGACACGAATTTCGTGCAGGTTTCCGAGTTCATGTTTGGTCATCCGTGGATCACGCGGGCCGTGCTCGGAGGCGGATTATTCCTGGAATTATTCGCGTTTCTCGCGCTCAGAAATCGACTTTGGGCGTTAGGACTTGGGCTTGGGATCTGGTCGATGCACGAGATGATCAACTTGTTCATGGGCCTGAATTTCGAGCAGAATAAATTCTTCGTTCTGATTTTCATGATCAACGCACCGTTCTGGATCGGCGCTGGCATGATGTGGCTGAAGGGGCTGAAGGGCAAGACAATCGGGCCACCTCGGGTGTGAAAAATGGTTCGGTTCGAAGCCAAAATCGAACACCGTGACTAAGGAATGTGATACCGGCATCCTGCCGGTCTAGCACTTGCAGGAAGCCAGTTCATGCTTAGCAATGAAGGAATCATCCGATGACATGCTCAAACTTGGACAGTGCGGGAAGTCCGCCCTGGTTGTCCAGATCCGCCAGGCGATCACTGCCCGCCTCAAGTGTCCCCAAGCAGGACTTTCGATTTCGGCCTCACTCAAAACTTAGCGCATTCGACTACGCATTTTACCTCTCCTGCGGATCAACCAGATTGATGGCACGCTGGTCACTTCCTTTTATATTCACATCGCCCAGCTCCGCCCGGATCGTTTCAGCTTGCTCGAACAGACGTGCCACAATCTCGGGATTCTGCTCGGCAACGTTTTCTTTTTCGCCGATGTCTTCTTTCAGATTAAAAAGGGCGTTTTGATCGAGGGTGACGAATATCTTTCCACGACTGGGCTTCTTGTTCCAGAACGGCTGATCTTGCGCTGTCCTTGGCAGGTGGAGTTTCCAGTCGCCTTCGCGGACGGCCTGCAGGTTGGCGCCGTTGTAGTAGTAGAGAAATTGGTGAGGCGATGTGGTTTCCTTTCCCAGAAGAATCGGGAAAATTGCGGCTCCGTCGATTTTGCGATCGCCGGGCTGATCCACACCTGCGAGTTCGCAAAACAGCGGCAGTAGATCCATGCTCGTCAGCGTCACGCCGGAGACTTGTCCCTCTGGAATTTGCCCCGGCCAGCGAAAAATGCCGGGCACACGATGTCCTCCTTCCATCGTGCCGAATTTGCCACCGCTCAATTCTCCTGCTGAACCCGCTCCGCCAGGGCCATTGTCGGAGGTGAATACCACTAGCGTGTTGTTATCGATGCCGGCATCGGCCAAGGCTTTCATAATACGACCCGTGCTGTGATCCAGTTCCTGAATCACGTCGCCGTACTTGCCTTTTCCGGATGAACCCACGAACTCTTTCCTCGGCAAATGCGGCGTATGTGGGATGTGGTGAGAGAAAAAGAGAAGAAACGGTTCCTCTTTTCGCTCTTCGATAAACTTCACGGCTTCATCCGTGTATCGCTTCGTCAACGCCTGGAAAGGTACGTTCTTTGCTTCCACTTCTCTCCCGCGATAAAGCGTGCTGTGATCTTTCCCGCGCGTCGTCTCGTAGTTGCTGGCAATTCCGAGGTGCTCATCGAAGCCCGCGTCGAGAGGATGGGAACCCTCAATCTCCATTCCAAGGTGCCATTTTCCGACCATCAACGAGCGATAGCCCGCCGTCTTGAGCAGTTCGGGAATGGTGATCTCTTCGGGAGCAAAACCGTAGTCCTTGTATTTGGGATGATTTTCGTTTCGGGCAACCGGCAAACCACATCGCATCGGATAGCGGCCCGTCAGAAGCGAGGCCCGCGATGGACTACACACGTTCGCCGGAATGAAGAAATCCGTACTGCGGAAACCTTCTTCCGCGAGTTGGTCGAGGTTCGGAGTTTTGACTGCCTTCGTGTTGTAGCAACTGATGTCGCCATAGCCGAGATCGTCAGCGAAAATGATGACGAAGTTCGGCTTTTTTATTTCACTACCGATTGTGGCCGCTGGGTCAGCTTTCTTTTTTTCGGCTCTTCAGGGATTTTCGTGGCAACTATCTAACGGAAAGAGATCTAACTTTGCGCAGAAAAACATGATTCGAATGCGGTAGTTGGCAAAGGAC
>JBLHKS010000060.1:0-34565 GCA_047620505.1 Verrucomicrobiales bacterium
TTTCGCTGTTCCTGGATTTCGCCAACCGCATGGGAATTGACGCGTCTGAGGCGCTTGGTTTGAAGGATAAATTTGAGCCGGAAATGGCCGAAATGATTTTCGCCGGTGGTCCGTTCGCGTCAGCAGCTGCTATGCCGATTCCGCTCCTCTCAGCGGCCGGAGCCGACCCTGGCAAACACACAATCGAGTTCGTCGATTCGCGTGAGCACGTCTGGGAGATTTTCGCGAACGGCAACGTCGGCGTCTACGATCAGGATCCGCTGGGCGATTCCTATGGCTTCACCACGGAGGCCGGTTCCGGCGCGATCGGCGTCGAGCATCACCTGAACGACTCGCTCGCGATGGGTCTGGCCTGGAGCTACGTTGACGGCAATACCGATGTCGTTAACGTCGGTGGCTACGACACCGAAGGCTGGGCAGTTTCCGCTTACGCCAGCTATTTCAACGACGGTTTCTGGGGCGACCTTCTTTACAGCTACGGCGCTTTCGACATCGATTCCAATCGCGGTTCGGCGATCGGCGAAACCGAGGCGAACACGCATCAGATCGATTTCAATCTGGGTTACAACTTCGAAACACCAAGACTGGTTCACGGGCCAATTTTCGGACTGAATTTCCTAACCGGCAAGACCGATGCGTTTGCCGAAACCGGCGGCGGGGCGACGAACTTGAGTTTCGACGGCACGAACAGCCAGCCGCTGACCTCGCTGCTCGGCTGGCAGACGACGTGGACTCGTGAGGTCGGAAACGGCTTGCTAACCGCTCAGCTGCGCGCTGGTTGGGGCCACGAACACATCGACGACACGGAAGCGACCACCGTCAGTCTGTCCCAGTCCCCTTTCCTGCTTTTTGACGGTAGCGACGGTGGAGGTTTCGGAACGACGAGCCGCGCTGAGCGGCCAGGCAGCGATTATTTTTCGGTCGGCTTCGGAGTCGATCTTTCCACGAACGAACAGTTTTTCATCGGCGTTGACTACGAAACCCGCTTGCTCTGGGACGACGCTTCGGAGCACTTCGGCTCGCTTCGTGCCGGCTATCGATTTTGAAATGCTTGAGCGGAGGCGAGGGAGTTTTTGCATTTTGGCGGACACGCCGTTCGGTGTGTTCTCATCATGAAACTTCGATTTCTTTCCCTCGTTTTTTTCCCCTTTGTTGGGATTCTCCAAGCAGCTGATTCGGTTGTCGAATCCGCTCGGGAAATCCCGGTCGCTTACGACGTCGATGTTGTCGTTGTTGGCGGCGGAGTTGGCGCGATCACCGCAGCGGTGGAAGCAGCCGAGCAAGGAGCTTCGGTGTTTCTTGCGGCTCCTCGCCCGTATCTCGGAGAGGACGTGGCGGGAACACTCAGGCTCTGGTTAGAGGATGGAGAAGAGCCAGAAACGCCGCTTGAGCGAGCGCTTTTTGAACGGAAAAATCCAGGCATGGGATTTCCAAATCGGCTCGCTTTTTCCTACGAGCCTGACCAAACCCCAAACAAGATTCATCCGGATTCGAAGCTTTCGATCCTGACCGACAGCAAATGGGCGAACGCGGCAACCGACTCGGTTCAGTTCGATGCAGACACGACGATCGTGGCGGATCTCGGCAAGATGGCGAGGCTGAAGGAATTGCATTTGATCGCGTTTCGCCGCGCTGGCGAATTCGAAGTCGGCGAGATCGAAGTCTGGACTTCTCCAAATGGTAAGCTGTGGCGAGATCTCGGAAAAATCGAGGAAGCCGAGACTGGTTCCAGCGGCGGCGGCGATGCGGAAGCTCAATTTTCGATCGAGGTGAAGCAGCCGTGTCGTTACGTGAAAGTGCTCGTCAAAAAAGCCGCCGAAGCGGAAAGAATTCTGCTTGGCGAACTCCTTTTGATCGAAGACGCCGACACGGTCGCAGCGCCTGTCCAAACCCGCATTCCAGCGACGCCGATGCAGGTGAAAATCGCGCTCGACGACGCGCTTCTGGCTGCTGGCGTGCAATATCTCTACGGCTGCGCGACGACCGACATTCTGGTTGACGCCGATGGTCAGCCAGCTGGAATCGTGATCGCGAACCGCGCGGGAAGGCAGGCGGTTCGGGCAAAAGTCGTGATCGACGCGACCGCTCGCGCGACTGCAGCACGAGCGGCCGGTGCCGAGTTTGAAGACTACCCAAGCGGGCCGCAAACGTTTCAACGAATCGTCGCTGGCGGCGAAGCTAAGAATCCAGAGAACGCGAAAGTCGAGACTGCGAACGTAAAATTTTACTCCAGAGAAGGCGAGCACGACGTCCACGTTTATCAGCTTCAAATTCCGATGCCGGACGCTAGCGCGGCTTCGTTCGGTCGAGCAGAAGTCCTCGCGCGTGAGCAAACTTTCGACGCCGAGCTCGTCGACGAATCGGACACGCTTTTTCAGATTCCGCCCGATCCAATGAAGGCCAGGGCAACCGCGAATGCCGTCGACCATGAGACGCTCGACCTCGCTGCGTTGCAGCCGGTTTCGATCGATCGATTCTACGTTCTCGGCGGCTGCGCAGGCGTTTCCCGTCCAGCAGCTGCTGAGTTGGTGCGCCCGCTAACGCAGATGCGAATAGGCAAACGCGTCGGTGCCGCAGCAGCTCAGTTGGCCGCCGCAACTCCGAAAATTGAATCGGCCGTGGTGCTCGTGAAACCTGCCGGTGAATCCAAAAACCCAGGCGACGTCCACGAATTTCTCAACGGCGCTCGGCCTACCCAAAGCGGTTTGCCAACGGTCAAGTCACCCGCTCGAATTCTGCCAGTGTTAGGCGAATACGATGTCGTCATCGCCGGCGGCGGAACTGGCGGTGCTCCAGCCGGAATCGGTGCTGGTCGCGCGGGCGGAAAAGCGCTCGTGATCGAGTTTCAAGATCATCTCGGCGGCGTCGGAACGCTGGGCCTGATCGCCAGTTATTATCATGGATATCGAAAAGGCTTCACGCTTGAAGTCGATGCTGGCGTCGCGGAAATCGGCGGCCCGAAACGCAAGGGCGGCTGGAACCCGGTAACGAAACGAGAGTGGTGGCGGCGCGCGGTTGTCGAAGCCGGAAGCGACATCTGGTTCTCGACTCTGGCCTGTGGTGCCTGGGTTGAAAACGGCGTCGTCAAAGGCGTCATCGTCGCAACTCCACAGGGGCGCGGAGTCGTTCTCGCGAAGACGGTCGTCGACTCGACTGGAAACTCGGACATCGCAGCAGCTGCTGGCGCGGACACGATCACGACCTCGGCTGAGCACGTCGCGATGCAGGGCACCGGCCTGTCCCCGCGCGCGCTCGGGACCGGCTACACGAACACCGATTACTCTTTCGCTGACGAGTCGGATCCGGTAGACCAATGGCGGATGATTGTCGCCGCCCGTCAAAAATACCGAAACAGCTACGACGTTTCTTCGTTCATCGATACGCGAGAGCGGCGGCGCATTCTTGGCGAGGCGTTCATCACGCCGATGGATGTGATCAACGGCCAAACCTGGCGCGACACGATTTCGATGCATCAGAGCAATTTCGATACGCACGGCTACACGGTTCACCCGATTTTTCTGATCGATTTTCCCGACAAAAAAAGCATGACCGCTGCGGTTCCGTATCGCGCGTTGCTTCCGCGTAACGTTGAAGGTGTGATCGTGACTGGACTGGGCATGAGCGCCCATCGCGACTCGATGCCGATCCTGAGAATGCAGGCCTGCATTCAGAATCAGGGTTACGCCGCCGGTTACGCTGCGGCGACGGTTGCAGAGCAGGGAATTCCGCCGCGTTCGCTTGATATCAGGACTTTGCAGAAGCACCTCGTCGAAATCGGCTCGCTGCCGGCTGAGGTCCTCGAGCACACCGATTCCGAGCTTCCGCCGGATGACCAAATCAAGGCAGCCGTGAAGTCGGTCGTTCAGGATTATCGCGGCCTCGCGATCTTGGTTGAGAATTCAGAAAAGGCGATCCCGCTCCTTCGCGAAGAATACAAATTGACCGAGTCCGCCGATCACCGGCTGATTTATGCCAATATTCTGGGAATGCAGGGAGACCCAACTGGAGTCCAGGAACTGATCGCGGCAGTCGAATCTCAAGACTGGGACGAGGGCTGGAATTTTCGTGGAATGGGCCAATTCGGCGGGAGCATTTCCCGGCTCGATTCGCACATCATCGCGCTTGGTCAATCCGGCTCGGCCGAGGGGCTACCTGCGATTCTCGCCAAAGTCGCGCAGCTGGATTCGACGAAGGAATTTTCGCATCACCGCGCGGTTGCGATGGCCCTGGAAGCGCAGCGAACCCCAGCAGCTGCTGAAGCGCTCGCCGCCCTGCTTCAGCGCGAAAAAATGACCGGCTACGCGATCGCGGACATCGCCGAAAGCAACCGACAGGAGCAGCGATCCGAGCCTCTCCGCGAAATCATCCTGGCGCGTGCGCTTTTTCGATGTGGAGATCACGAAGGGCTTGCCGTAGAGATTCTCAGGGCGTACGAGCAGGATCTGCGCGGACTTTTTGCGCAACACGCGCAAGCGGTCCTGAACGAAAAGTAAGAAGAAAAAATTGAGCATGACCATTTTTGGAATCGGCGTCGACGTGGTTGAAAACGCGCGAATCCGTCAATCGATCGACCGCGTTGGCGAACCCTTCCTTGATCGGATTTTCACAAAGTCGGAGCGAACCTACTGCGATGGGATGAAATTTTCCGAACGCCACTACGCAGCCCGGTTTGCCGCGAAAGAAGCGATCTCCAAGGCCTTCGGCACCGGCATCGGCGAGAATCTGCACTGGCATGACATGGAGATTTTGCGCCGCGAATCGGGCGAGCCGTTTGTGGTGATGTCAGGGCGGGGAAAAGAGTTTGTCCGCAGCAAAGGAATCAAGCAAATCATGATCAGCATGACCCACACCGATCACTACTCGGCTGCGAATGCGGTCGTCTGTTGCAAAGAACCGTCTTCATCCGATGCCTGAAAAATTCCCCCTTCGACGCGGTCTTTCGATCGCGGGCTTGATCGTTTTGCGGATCATTCTGGGTGGCTATTTCATCCTCGCCGCCCTCAGCAAGATCAAAGATCCACAAACGTTCGCTCTCCAGATTCGAGACTATCAAATTCTGGGTGATCCATGGCCAACTGTCTTCGCCGTGGGGCTGCCTTGGCTCGAATTATTTGCCGGGATCGGCATCGTGATTCACCGGCTCTACGCAGGGAGTTTGACCGTGATCACTGGGCTGCTCGTCGCATTCATGATCGCGCTGGCTTCCCTCGTTGCTAGGAATATCACGATCGATTGCAGCTGTGGAGTTCGCGAATCCACGCCTGCCGAAGCGCTGCTGATCGACAGTGGACTGCTCGCGATCGCGATCGCTCTAGCAGTGATCGAATTCTGCGCGACGCGGCGAAAACCGGCTTAGTCGACGAAAATAAATTCGTTCGTCGCGATGAGAGCGTGAGCGTAAATCGCCCACGGCGTCGCCCATTTTCCAGGTCCGCCAAAGTCCTCACCGTACTCCCATTTCTGGCTCGGATCGACCGAGTCTCGAATCACCGGGGCCCAACTGTAGCCATCGAAACTGCCGTTCCCGAACTCGTCGATCACAAAGTCGAGAGTGTCGCCCCGCTTCACTTCGATCCCGTCCAAATTCGTAGAAATTGACGACGCCGGCTGACAAACGGCTTCCAGCAGCTGCTGGCCGTTTTTAAGAATCCGTCCGCGAACCGGATCGCCCTGATCAGACTTCCGCTCGATCAATCCTGACACGTTCACTACAAAATCATCGTCCGCCATCCAGCGAATCACCGTTGGCCCATCCTCGCCGCCGCCGGGATGCCCGCCAGTTTGATGAAGGCCGGCGTAACTGATAGGATCGCCCTTCACCGGATATTCGGCCCCGAACTGCCAACGTTTCGTCTTTCCATCAAAGTGAGAGAATGGCTTGAATTCGCCTTCGCCATGCCCGTACTGCCAGACCGTCGCCGTCTGCTTGTTTTGACGAAGCGGATCGATTTTGAACTCATCGATCTGGCCAAGAACGAAGCTTTTGCCGCTCGCCAACTCGCTAGCCGACGGCTCACGCCCGAAAACTGATTTATAGATTCCGCGAATCCGCTCGTCCGGCTTGGCATCGCCGACACGCGCGATCACCTGATTCGCCTGCCGCAGAATAAAAGGATGATTCAGCGTAAAAAGAGCCTGAGTCGGAATCGTCGTGTAAGCCCGTTTTGGCGTGTGCGCCTGGGGGCTGGCGAAATCGAATGTCTTGAACAACTCCGGCAGATTCTGACGATCGATGTAAGCGTAAACCGTCCGGCGAAACGGATACGGAAAATTTTCGATCTTCACCGAACGGCCGAACATTTTGGGATTCAAATCGCCGCTCACCTTCAAAACGGAGTCGCGCATCTGCTCGAAATCCAGCCTACGCCGGTTAGTCCGCCAGAGCAGTCTGTTCTCGGCATCGACCAGCAGCTGCTGAGTGGCTTTCGGATGTTCGCTCGACTGCTGCCAGGTTTTCGAGGTCAAAATCAGACGGTGGAGTTTCTTCAGCGACCAGCCGTTTTCCATGAACCAGCCCGCTAACCAATCGAGCAACTTCGGGTGACTCGGCAGTTCGCCCTGATGCCCGAAATCGCTCGGTGTCGAAACCAGGCCTTCTCCGAAATGCCAAGCCCAGACGCGATTGACGATCACGCGAGCGGTTAGCGGATTTTTCGAATCCACGATCGCCTTGGCCATTTCCAGCCGCCCGCTTCCGGTCTCAAACGGCTTCGGATTTTCCCCGACGATCGCAGTGAGAAATCGCGGGTCAACTTTGTCGCCACGCGTCGACGGATTCCCCCTGACAAACACAAAACTTGCCGACGGCGGCTTTCGATCGTGAAGGACGAGCGCCCGATCGGGCGCAGCGGGCGAGTCAGCGATGAACTTGTCGACCTTCGTCCGCAGATCGCGCAAACTGTTCTTGTCTTCGCGCGGCAACTTCGCTTCGAGCTGAGTTTCCCGGTTTGCGATTTCGGGAAACTGCTTAGCAAGCTCAGCCAGTTTCGGCGCTCGGAAATCATCCACCGCCTTCTCGACTACCGCGAGGCCTTCCAGGTATTTCTGGAATTCCGGCGAGTTTCCAGGCTCCCTAATCAGAGGCGGCTCGCCCGGCGGGATCGAGTTATTGAACACGCCGTAGAGGCTGTAGTAATCGCGAGTCGGGATCGGATCGAATTTGTGATCGTGACAGCGCGCGCAGCTCACGGTCAGGCCCATCAGACCGCGAAATGTCGTGTCGATCTGGTCGTCGATCACTTCATGCCGACGCCCATTCAGCGAAAGCGTCATGAAGCCCATCGCCGCCAGATGCTCTTTGCTTGACTCATCGGTCAGCTGCTCAGCGGCCAGTTGATAGAGCACAAATTGGTCATACGGCATGTCCGCGTTCAGCGAGCGAATCACCCAATCTCGGTAGGTGTAGCTGTAAATAAATCGGCGCTCACGTCCACCGGCTTCATAACCTTTGACATCGGAATAGCGCGCGACGTCGAGCCAGTGCCGGCCCCACCGCTCGCCGTAGTGTTTTGAAGCAAGGAGATCGTCGATGATTTTTGCGACCGGCGCATCGGCGAATTTTTGCTGATCTTCGAAGGAAGGTGGAAGACCGATTAGATCAAAAAACAAACGCCTGACCAAGGTTTGGCGATCAGCTGGCGGCGCTGGTTCGAGTTCGCTGGCCAGCATCTGCTGGCGAATGAAATGATCAATCGGATGAGCCGCGTCTTTCGGCAATTCGGTTAGGTGAAGGGGTTTGAACGACCAGTGGTCGAGCAAATTGCGATCCGGATCGATCACGAATTTTTCCGGCCACGGCACCCCCAGTTCAATCCAGCGTTCCAACGAAGCGATCGACTCACTCGAAAGCTTAGGTTTCTCGTGCGGCATCGGCTCAGCCTTTTCTTCATGCCGAACTGAGGCTAACAAACCTTCCTCGATCGCCTTCAACACTTCGGCTCGCTCATCCAACCTGACACCGGACTCGGCCTTCAGCGTGCCATGGCATTCGACGCAGTGCTCGGCCAGGACGGGCCGAATCTCCGTTTCGAAGAACTCGATTTGATCGGCCGGAAACGGTTCAGCGACGAGCAAGGCGGGCAGTCCGAGGAAAACGAGAATGAATCTTAAATCCAACATGGCGAAAGCGGCGCGAAGCCTTGCATTGAATTGAACTCCAGACAAGCCAGGATAGCCGAATGAAAACCCTTCTCTTCTGCTTCAGTTTCCTCGCGGGTTCTGCGATTGCCCAGGAGCCGTGGCCGCGCCACACGATCGACGGCGTCGATCCCGCACTCGGAAAAAGCGGTGCCGACGGCGTGCGGCTGGGCGACGCGAACGGAGACGGGCTGCTCGACGTGACGACGGGTTGGGAGCAGGGCGGGGCGGTGCGTGTCTGCTTGAATCCGGGAAAAGCCGAATCGCGAAATTTGTGGCCAGCTTTCACGGTAGGGTCGATCAAAGGCGTGGAAGACGCGGTCTTCGCGGATCTCGACGGCGATGGCGCGCTCGACGTAATTTCCTGCGCCGAGGGCAAGATCAACAGCGCCTTCGTTCACTGGGCCCCGGCGGCGAAAGGCGACTACTCGGATCCTGACAAGTGGACAACTTCGGCGTTTCCGGCGAGTGAAGGCCTGCGCTGGATGTTCGCGATGCCGATGGACGTCAACGCCGATGGTAAGCTGGATCTGGTGGTCGGCGCGAAGAACAAAGGAGCGATTGTTGGTTGGCTGGAGAATCCTGAAAATTCCCGCAACGCCGCCGATTGGGTTCTTCACGAGATGAGCCCAGCGGGCTGGATCATGTCGTTGCGCGCAAGCGATGTCGATGGCGACGGAGACGACGATGTTGTGCTCTCGGATCGATACGAGTCTTCGCGTGGCGTGTTCTGGCTGGAGAATCCCGGGCCAGCAGCTGCTGGAGAAAAGTGGAAGCGGCACGCGATCGGAGGCGAAGGTCGGCACGTGATGTTTTTGACGATTGGCGATCTGAACTCGGACAAACTCGATGACGTTGTCTGCGCGACGCTGGAGGGAGACCTGCTGATCTTCCTGAGAACCGCTGACGGCTGGGAAAGCTCGATCAGGCCGCTTCCCTTCGGACTGACCGCTGGAAAGGGAGTCGCGATCGCCGATGTGAATCTCGATGGCCGCCCTGACATCATCACAACTTCGGAGGCTCAGCGCGAAGCGGACGACATGGTTTCCGTCGCTTGGTTAGAGCGATTGGAAGACGGCGGCTGGCGCGAACACCGGATCAGCGATGCGCGCGGGCGGAAATTCGATCGAATAGAAATGATCGATCTCGACGCTGATGGCGATCTCGACCTCGTGACTTGCGAGGAGGTCCACAACCTCGGTGTTTTCTGGTACGAGAACCCGGCCAATTGAGTTATTCGATCCGTTTCAGCTTCTTCCTAACGGGCTGCTCCTCTGGCTCATTCGGCGGCTCAGGCTCAGCATCAGCGTCAACCGGTGTCGTTTCGACACGTTTCAGCTTTCGTTCAGGCTTCTGTTGTTCTTCAGGCTCAGGTTCAGCGTCAACCGGTGCCGGTTCGACCCGCTTCAGCTCTCGTTTGGGCTTCTGTTGTTCTTCAGGTTCAGGCTTGGCGGCTTTCTTTTTGGGCAGAGCACGACCGGCGCTGGGTGGAACCGCTTCGACCTGTTTCAGCTTGCGACGCTTGCGCTCCTCGGCTGCGGGCCAGACCATTTGCCAAAGCGCGATCGGTAAAATCGCCAGAGGAAGATGGACGATCGCGGCGGGGGCCCAACGATGAAACTGTGCCGCGAGCGGCTTGCCGAAATCGACATTGGCGATCACGATCATCGTGATTCCTGACAAAGCGAGAATGCAGAGGGCTAACGAGGCCGGTGCGGTGACGATTCGCAGCCAAATTCCAAGGCTGCCCGCCACAGCGGCTCCCGCGATGCACCACCACAGCAGCTGCTGGTGAGATTCGCTTAGCTGCGGCAGCTGTGGATTCGAGAGCGCGGCCATCCAGGAATCGGGCCGCGGAAGACCAACGACGAATTCGCCGAATTTCGGAATCTCGACCGGCCAGGTTTCGCCAAAGGCAAGCAGCGCGAAGGTGGCGAAGCTAAGCGTGAGGGTCACACGCGTCAGAAAAATCCCAAAGCCGCGGAGGCCGAATCGCGCGGCGATGAGCAGAACCAAAGGCGCGCAGATCAGCGCGGCCGAGCTTGCAAGGATTGCGATTTGATCGCGTTCGCTCGTCGCGAGCATAACCGTTCCGGCGACGAAGAATCCGATCGGAACGAGGCTGAGAATCAAGGCCGTTGCGCTGAGCCAGGCTGGCCTCCAGATCATCGTGATCAGCCCGCACAGAAGAAGAAAACCGCCGACTCCGCGAGCGACGTTGATTTCCTGGACTTGATCGAGCGCGAGCGCTTTGAGGACGGGTTCGTAAGGCGTGTCCCAGAACAGATTCGTCCAAGCCAGCCCGAAGAAGAGGCTGACTGCGGCAATCATGAGGAGGATCGTGGCCGATCGAGACATGGGGTGATGCTAGGCGAGTGCGAGGCGTTCGCCAAGTTCTCGATTTATCTTGGATTTTCAACGAGCGGGATTCTGAAAGAGTTCCGCTCGTTTTTTCGTTCTGGAAACGTAAAAAGCCCCGATTCATGACCCGATCCGAACCTCTCAAACGCCGCAGCTTCCTTCGTGGAGCCGGCGGCGCTCTGGTGCCGTTGCCATTTTTGAATTTGATGGCGGCGAAAAATGAGCCCGCGCCGCCGGTCCGGTTCTGCACGCTTTTCAAGCCGAACGGCGTTCATCCGCCGTCTTGGAACATCAACGGGGGGACGGAAAAGGACTTTCGGATGTCGCCGCTGATGGCTCCTTTTGCTAAGCACAAGGACGACCTTTTGATTCTGGACAACATGGGCGATTTCGGGTTTTCCTCGCACCAGAATTCGACGCGCCGGTTTCTATCCGGCCATCACGGAAACACGAAAGCTCCTTCGATCGATCAGCTGATCGCAGATAAAATCGGCGGCGAGAGCGCGCACAAATCACTCGAGTTGACGACAGAAGGGCTGTTCACCGGGCAGATCGGCTGCAGCTACATTTCTTACAATCAGAAGGGCGATCCGATCCCGCGCGAGAGCGATCCACAGCTGATTTTCGACCGACTCTTTCGCAGTCCGATGAGTCACCCGAAACGCAGGGAGGACATGGCCAGTCTGCTCGATCGCGTCCGCGACGACGCCAATTCGCTATCGCGCAAGGCGGGCAAGGAAGATCAGGAAACGTTAGACCAGTACTTGACGGTCCTGCGTGAGACCGAGCGGCGGCTCGAGTCGCTGAAGCTCGCTTCCGGCGGGCCGCCCAAGGTGGATTTCACAAAACTCGATCGCCCAGCAGCTGCTGGGAATCTCAACGAGCAAGTGGAGTCGATGATCGACCTGATGGCGCTGGCGCTTTGGACCGACTCGACGCGGTGCGTGTCTTACATGCTGGGCAACAGCAACAGCCGAATGGTTTTCGACTTCCTCGGCATCAACGAACAGCACCACTACCTCTCTCACTTCTTCCGTAATTTCAGCCGCTCGAACATCGACTCGCTGCTCAAGATCAGCCTCTGGCACATGGAGAAGTTTGACTACCTCCTAACGAAGCTGAAATCCTATCAAGACCACAACGGGCGTCTGCTCGATCACACGGTCGTCCTCTACGGATCCGGCATGGGCCACAGCGACAACCACACCGCGATGCGCGTTCCCATCGTGCTCGCCGGCCAAGGCGGCGGGATGCTCAAAACCGGTCGTTACCTGCGTTACGCCGAGAATCAGCAGCTCGGTCGGCTTCACCTTTCGCTGCTGCAGAAGTTCGGGGTCGAGATCGGTGACTACGGCAAATCTGAGTCGGCTTTGCCGGGATTGGACGGCGGTTCGTTTGAGGAATATCGCGAGCGTCCGTTCGAGAGTTGGGTCAAGACGGAGGAGGGCAAAATTCGGGTTCAGGGCCGGCTGAGGATGTCGGACAACTTGGATGAAGCGAAAGTTTTCTACATCGACGTGGCGGATCAGCAGTCAGTTCGGATTGAAGTCGCTTTCCGGGATTTCCACGACTTTAACATGGCTTACCACGTGGGAACGCCGATCGAATTGAGCGGCAATCGCGGCGAAAAGGACGGGCAACTGCTGATCACGAAGGTCACCGAGATCAAGTCGGTTTTCGGGAAGAGCAATCCGGGTAAACAGAACGGCTGAACGCGATTTTGGGCTTGTCTGAATGAACGGAAGTGCCAGGATTCAGCATGCGATCGATTCTAGCTTTAACGATTTTTGCTCTCTCAATTTTTCAAGCTTCAGCGGTTGACCAGAGCGATCCGCTCAAAGTCGCCGAGGCTTACTGGAATGCGTTGACCGAGTCAGACTACGCGGCAGCTGCTGAATTGTTTGATCCCAAAGCACTTAAAGGCGTCCGCGAGTTGATGAGTATTTTTGAGGACTCGGACAATCCTCAAATCGCAGCTGCCGTACCCCAATTGTTCGGTGAAGGTGCGACGGCTGAGATGCTCGCGGCGATGTCCGATGTCGAGTTCTTCGAAAAATTCCTCGGTACCGTGATGGGTTTGATGGGCGAATCGGTCGATTTTGAAGAAATGAAGGTTCTGGGTGGGGTCGATGAGGGAAAAGACATCCGGCACATCGTGACCCGCATGACCGTCAAAGTTGAGGAGCTAAAAATGGGCGCAATTGAAGTCGTTTCGCTGCGTAACGTTGACGGGAAGTGGTCGGTGATGTTGAAAGGCGAAATTGAGGCGATGGCCAAGGGTTTGAGGGAGCGTTTCGACGCGCTTTGAGGCAGCCGTAAAAAAATCGTGAGTCCGGTTGCGAATTGGGCCAGGATTCGCGCATGCAAAAGACCCTGCCGAAACTCATCCCGTTGTTCCTGCTCGCCGTTCTTGGAATTTTCCTGATTTCCGCCGACGAAAAAAAGCCAGCTGCGACGACTGCCGAATCGCCGAAGCCACTCCGCGCGCTGCTGATCACAGGCGGCTGCTGCCACGATTACGAGCAGCAAAAGTCGATCATCTCAACCGGCGTGAGCGAACGCGCGCGCGTTGAATGGACGATCGTCCACGAAGGCGGCAGCGGCCGCGAGCACCAGGTCAGTGTCTACGCCAAGGAGAATTGGACCGAGGGCTACGACGTGATCGTTCACAACGAATGCTTCGGCGGCGTCAAGGATTCGGAGTTCGTCACGCGGATCGCGCGTGCTCACCACGACACTCCAGCGGTCGTTTTGCATTGTTCGATGCACAGCTACCGGGCGGCGGAGTCGGCTGATGAATGGCGTAAATTTCTTGGGGTGACTTCGAAAAATCACGGCAAGCATCATCCGATCACGATCGAGAATTTGAATCCGAAGCACCCGGTTATGATCGGCTTCCCGGAAAGCTGGACCACGCCGCAGGGTGAGCTCTACCGGATCGAAAAACTCTGGGACACCGCCACGGCGCTCGGCCGCGGGACGTCGTTTCCGGAAGAGGTCCACACCTGCATTTGGGTGAACGAATATGGCGAGAAAAAGAGCCGGGTTTTCGGCACGACGATCGGCCATCACAACGAGACGATGATCGAAGAGACCTACCTCGATCTGATCACCCGCGGCCTGCTCTGGGCAACGGGGAATCTGAACGACGACGGCTCAGCAGCTGCTGGCTACGCGAAGTAGACGCGGATCAAAGTTCCTGGATCCGAATCCGCCGGTATTCCATCTGGCCGCGGTCGCCTTCGAGGCCGATCGGGCCGGATTCCGGCACTTTGAATTCGGCTTCGAGAACTTCGCCGTTGCAGGTGCAGTGGGCGACGCCGCCTTTGACGGTGATCACGACTGCATTCCAGTCGTGCGCCTTGAAGTTTTTGAGGTCTTTGTAAGGACCGGCCAACGGGTAGTCGCGGCACTGGAGCTGCGGTTTGCGGATGAAAATTCCGCTATCGGCATTCGGCGTGGCGCGGAATTCGAGTTTGAGGACGAAGTCTTTGGGAAACTCTTTTGTTGTCCAAATCTGCTGGACGCGTCTGCCTTCAGCGGGCGTGGTGACGACGAGTCGACCGTTTTTCGCGACGTAACGGCCATCCGTGCTTTCTGTCTTTCCATCAAACTGTACCGGCTCACCAGCGTTGGCGACGGGCTTCCTGCTGGCGAATCCGGGGCGGAATCCCCAACCGGTCAGGTCCTTGCCGTTGAAGAGACTAACAAAGCCATCTTCCGGCGTGAAATCGTCGGCTTCGGTTTCGAGGAAGTCGAGTGTGGCGAGGATCGGTCGAAGCGCCGAAGCCCACATGGCGTAGCCGACTTTGTTGGGGTGGAGAAGGTCAGGGAATTCCTCTTTTTTGGCGTCCCCTTCTGCGTTGGCGAACAAAGCCCAGGTGTCGATCACCGTAACTTGCGGGTCGCCTTTTACAGCAGCTGCGAAGAGCGCGTTGACGGCTTTGATTTTGTCAGCGGGCCGCGATTTGCTCGCGGAACTGGGAAAGACCTGACAAACCACGATCGGCATGTCGGCGTTGTGCTTTTTCAGCGCTGCGATGATCAATTTGAAGTTCACCGCGATCGTTTCTGGCTCGGCCTTTTCTTCGAGATCGTTGGTTCCCATCAGCATGACCACACCGCTCGGCTTCAGCGAGAGGACGTCTTCTTCCAACCGGATCAGCATCCCGCGAGTCGTGTCTCCGCTGATTCCGCGATTCGCCGTTTTCACGCCTTTGAACGCGCCGCCGAATTTGTCTCCCCAGCCTTGAGTGATCGAATCGCCAAGGAAAACGAGAGCGCCTTGATCCTTTTCGACCTGCGTGGCCCAAGCGCTTCGCTTTTTCGTCCAGAGACTCTTGAACCAGTCGTAGCGTCGGATCGGGCCTTCGCCTGCGAGGCCTTCGTCGGTCGCGGGGATATCGAACTTCGTGTCCTGAGCAACGACCGAAGTCAGCAGGAGAGCAGAGATGAGGGTGAAAATTCGGAGTCTCGTCATGCGGGACGCTGGAGGCTCGGGAATCGCCGCGCAACCGATTTGGCGGTCAGCAGCTGCTGAGTTCGAACGGACTTTGAGATCGCGAAAATCGAAGATTGTCAGGCAATCGTTTTTCTGACAGTGTCAGAGAATGGACTAGGAAATCCCTCCTAACTCTCCGGATCCCAAAGACCAGAATCCGCCCCCCCCCCTCCAAGTCTTCCGCCCGTGCCAGAGCCGCCGCCGGCTCCGGAGCAAACGCCGCAGGTCGAGCAAACGCCGAACCAGCCTGAGGATCAAAAAGAGAAAGGCGGGGGAGCAGCTCAGTTGGCGCAGACGGCCAAACTTTTCGCGCTTCGATTTCTCAACAGCGATTTTCAGAAACAAAAGCTGACCGATGACGAGGTCATTAAGTTGGACGCGATTGAACCGCGAGTTGAATCAAAGGCAGCTCGCAATTTTCTGGCCTGGCGGCGCGCGTTGCTCTGGATTGCTGGAGTGGCGCTTGGGCTGTCCGCGATCTTTTCCCTTTTCGGTCTCAATGGCTTGATGGAAAAAAAGGAGGATGGATTTGTAATTCAGCCTGGATCTCCAGGGATCTTCTGGTTTATCTCCATCGTTCTGTTGCTCGCGCAAGCTGGCGGTTGCTACCTTGCGATTCAGGCTGCGATCGGTTGGACCCGCGTTGTTCGAACCCGTAAATTCGCGCGCCTCAGTTGGGCCTGCATCTTTGTGATTCCGTTTGGCCTCGGCTTGATTCCCGCCGCAGTGTTTGTCGATTCATCCGGATTGGGCGGACCCTTGGCGGTCGGAATGACGATGGGAGCGGTCTTTGCTGGTTCGCTGCTCCCAATGGTTTTCGGCCTGTTTCCTGGATTGATTCGTTCTTCCGTGACTCTCAAGACGTTGTTGCCGGAGTCGACGATGCCAGGCTGGATCGCCGTTGTCATCGCGCCGATCTACTCTCTGTTTTTTCTGATCGCGCTCGTGATTTCCGTGCAACTCCAAAGTCTGTTGCTCTCGATTGCTCTGGGAGCATTCTGCGTTGGCCCGATGCTGTTTGCGTTCAATGCCAAAACGATGACGTCTCCGGTGGCAGCAAAGGATCTTGGTTCAACGTTGGGTTCCGTTCGGGCGAAAGTGAAGATCACCAATTTGGTTGGATTCGCGGCGATCCTGCTGCTTCTCATCGTGAGCATCAAGGACTTCTCATTCAGCGGATTCGTCCATGTGATCTCCTTTCTCGCCAGTCTGATTTCCAGCATGCTCCTGGTTACCGTTGCTTGCTCAGATCTACTTTTGAGCCTCTTCAAATCCGCGTTTGAGCGCGAATCTGCATTGCGCGACGGCCCGCTGATTAAAGAACTCGAATCTCGGTTCGAGGAATTGGACGAAGCTGGACTGACAAAGGCGGGCGCAGGCGAGGCCGAATTGATCCAGCAAATGCGGAGCAAATTCGGCGGTGGAGACGACGAAGCGCCTAACGAAAACGATCAAAGTTAGCGCACCGGCGTTAGCCTCGGCGGCACGTCCGCCACCGAAGCGGGCGGTGGCGGTTGGGTTTTCCGGAGGTTCGGATGGTAAAGCTGAGCTTCGTGGAAATGCTGAACGCTTCCGTAAAACACGGTTGCGATGCCAACGACCAGAGTTGCGCCCGCGGTAGTGAAGGCCAGCTTACTTTTGCTGACTCCGACGAGCACAGTGGCTAGTCCAAGGCCAGCGGTCAGATAATAGAGCCATTTCATATCGCGCCGATCTTTCGATTTCGTCGCAAAGCCTTGAGCGCGTGTCGGCTGATCGTGCTGGTAAACGCTGACGATTCGTTTCTCCGCAGCGATGCGCTGGTTCGAGTACGGACCGACCAGCATGCACGAGCCGACGACGATGATCAGGCCGAACATCTGAGTTTTTGGCTCTCGAACGAGAAGGGCGAAAATGAACGTCGCCAAGCCAATCGCGATTCCCCAGATGAGGACCGGCTCAAGATAGAGAAAGCCGTATTCCGGGTTTTTCAGGGCGTCGAAGAATTGGGACATGTTGCCGAATTTAACTTCCATAATATTTATCTTTCTGGTGATTTGTTAGAGCAATTCCGGCTGATAGTTAGGCGGAATTGGTGCGTCGAGTTTTTTGTAGGCGGCCGCCATCGCGACTCGTCCTCGTGGGGTCCGTTTGACGAATCCCTGCATGATGAGATAGGGCTCGTAGACCTCCTCGATCGTCGATTCGTCTTCGCCCACGGAAACAGCAATCGAGCTGAGCCCGACCGGGCCGCCGTCAAATTTATAGATGATCGATTCGAGCAGCCTGACGTCCATTTCGTCCAGTCCGTCTTCGTCGATTTCCAACATCGAAAGCGCCAGATCGGCGACGTTCTGAGTGATGATGTTGTCTGCGCGAACCTGGGCGTAGTCGCGAACCCACTTCAGGAGATTGTTGGCGATCCGCGGGGTGCCACGACTGCGGTTAGCGATTTCGACCGCGCCATCGGTTTCGATTTCGATGTCGAGCAGCCGAGCCGAGCGTTCGATGATCGTCCGAAGTTGCTCAGCAGAGTAGTAATCGAGGCGGTTGATCGTCCCGAATCGTGATCGCAGCGGAGCCGTCAGCATCCCGGAACGCGTCGTCGCGCCGACAAGCGTAAACCGAGGCAGGTTCAGCTGAATTGTGCGAGCGTTAGGGCCTTGATCGATGATGATGTCGAGCTTGAAATCCTCCATCGCCGGGTAGAGGTATTCTTCGATGCTGGGATGCAGCCGATGAATCTCGTCGATGAAGAGCACGTCCCGTTCTCCGAGCTTGGTGAGGATTCCGGCCAGGTCTCCTGCCTTTTCGATCTGCGGTCCGCTCGCACAGTGGATTTCTGCCCCTGCGGCTGAGGCGAGGATGTGGGCGAGCGTAGTCTTGCCGAGTCCGGGCGGGCCGCTCAGCAGGACATGGGACAAAACGTCGCCACGCTGTTGAGCTGCCTCGACCATCAGCATCAGCCGCTCGGTGATTTTCTCCTGGCCCTGAAAATCACGAAACTCGGTTGGACGCAACGAGAGATCGAAACCGGTTTTCGGCGTCTCGGTGTTTTCGGTGTAGAAATCGTCACTCACTGGAATTCTCGCCGAATGTCGCGGCAGTTTTAGTGGGCCAGGGATTGACCCAGCCAAAAATCCGGAAAAAAATCTGGCTCACAGCGGAGTCGAATTTATCGAATTTTTTGTTAGTATTTCTTAATATTCTAATTTAGTAAAGTAATTGTTGGAGTTCTTCCTGCTCCAGTGGCACTTAGGATTTCCCGATCTTTTGGCGACCCTGACATTAACCCAATCCCGCTACTGTTTTGGCACGGTCTGTTTTCAGTTCGTTCCAGCAGCTGCTGGCTTGCTCTCAGGGCCCTGAAAACCGGGAGAACTCAAGTGAGAAAAAGACCTTGACCAATGGGTGCAAAATCGGCACAAGTAGCGCCCGCATTCCGAAACGCGCAGAAATTTTTACAATTACAATCGATTCAACTACCTATACTATGAAGAAATTTGCCAACACTTGGTTTGCGGCCGCGTTTACGACGCTGGCTCTCTTCGCAACAGGCGGTCTAACCAACGCTCAGGATGTCGGATCTCCTAAGACCGTCCGCGGCATTGAAATCGAATACATCGGACCGGTAACGATTGATGCGGAACGGATTCGCGCAAACATGGCCTTGAAAGTCGGTGACGAGCTCAGCCAGGGCGCAGTCGACGACGATCTCAAATCTCTCTACACCAACGTTACCGGAATCGAGAACATTCGGATTCTGACTGAGGATGCAGGCGCTAACGGAGTGACCGTGATTGTGGTGGTTCAAACTTACCAAAAACTCGGTGGTTACAGCTTCCGTGGGAACACGGTTTACACGAGTGATCGCCTCGATCGCGCAGTGACTCTCACGATCGGACAGCCAGTGAACGACGATCAAGTCCGCGCAGGCCAGCAGGAGATTCGCAAACTTTACCGCGAAGGCGGCTATTCCGAAATCGGAGTGAATTATGATATCGTTCCTGGGAATCAGGAAGGTTTTGTAAATGTGGTTTACAAGATCAATGAGGGCGGCAAGAGCCTTCTTCGTCAGATCGACTTCGTCGGCAACGCTGCATTTAAGGATCGCGAACTGCGCGAGCAGATGTCCTCCAAGGAAATTTCCCTCCTTTCGCCGATTCTCCACTCCGGCAGAATCGATAGCGACCAGTTGGCGGACGACCTCGATGCACTTGAGAAGCACTACAAAGACGCTGGCTACTTGAACGCCCGCATTGCCGATGTGAAGC
Source organism: Verrucomicrobiales bacterium (assembly GCA_047620505.1). GTDB lineage: Bacteria > Verrucomicrobiota > Verrucomicrobiia > Verrucomicrobiales > DEV007 > JBLHKS01. The sequence goes on from JBLHKS010000060.1 coordinate 19,252, forward strand.
GGGTCCGGGTCGACGACAAGCGAGTCGATATCGTTATCACGATCGAAGAGGGTGATATCTACTCGATCGAAGGAGTCAAGATCGCTGGAGCAAGTGCTTTCAGTGTCGGCGATTTGAGTCCTGTTCTCAAAAGCGGCCCTGGCCAGACATTCTCGGCGCAGAACATCGAGGACGACATTCAGGCGCTTCGTGACTACTACGGATCTCGCGGCTACGCCGAAGCGCGGGTTACACCGCAGCTGGACAGCGCTGGCGGCACCGGAGTGAGCGTGACCTACGATATTTTCGAAGGCGGCAAATACCACATCCGAGGAATCAACATCAGCGGAAACAACGTCACTCAGGATGTCGTGATTCGCCGAGAATTGGCAATTGAGCCAGGCGATCAATACAACACCCCACGAATTCAGGCGAGCAAGCGACGCCTCGAAAACACGGCCTATTATTCGAACGTGGACGTTCTCCCAGTCGATACCGACGCCGCTGGATACAAGGACATCAACATCCACGTTGCTGAGCGCCCGACTGGCACGCTGAACTTCGGAGCGGGCTTCAGCTCGATCGACAACTTCGTCGGATTTGTCGAAGTCACGCAAACCAACTTCGATATCACGAACTGGAAAACCTGGCGTGGAGCCGGCCAACGTTTCCGAGCAGCTGCTCGCATCGGCACGGAGCGCAAAGACCTCACCGCAAGCTGGACCGAGCCTTGGCTCTTCGGCAAACCGCTCGCTTTCACCACCGAACTTTTCTACCGCGACCTTCTCTTCCTCTCGGACGTTTACGAGCAGACCCAGTACGGTGTTAAAATCAGTTTCCGCAAGAAAGTCGGCGAGTTCTCGAACCTCCAGCTTAACCAGCAGTTCCAGAATGTAGAGATCGGCGGAATCGACCCACGAGCCTCTGATATCATTAAAGCGGAAGAGGGTGAGTTCCTTCACAGCTCGCTTGGACTTGACTACATCCACGACACTCGGGACGACATCTTCATCCCGCGTTCGGGTCACCGCTTCAACGCTGGCGCATCTTACTCGGGCTTGGGTGGCGACATTCAGAACACTCACTTCGAAGCGGGCGCAGTTCAGTATTTCCACCTGCCGTTTGACTCGATCTTCAGCATCGAAGGCCACTTCCACGCAGTTGAAGGCGAAGACACTCCGATCTTCGAACGCAGGTTCCTCGGCGGTGCAAACAACCTTCGCGGCTTTGACTTCCGCGACGTTGGTCCGAAGGACGCGACCGGCGAAGCAATCGGTGGTCTGACCTCCGCCTACGCCACGGCTGAATACACATTCCCGATCATCCGGCAAATTCGCGGTGCTCTTTTCTACGACATCGGTGTCGTCAGCGAAGAAGAACTCAGCCTCGATGGAGACGTGAACGCCAACTACGGTGTCGGCATTCGCCTCTATCTTCCAGTTGGCCCGCTCCGCCTCGATTACGGTATCCCGACTGCATCCGACGAGTTCAACGACAACAACGGACGCTTCAACTTTAACATCGGCTACCGCTTCTAAACCAACAGGTTAAGGACGGTTTTCAGTCCCCGATCGCCGCAACGAATTGGACCTTGATCTTTCGAGATCGGGTCCTAGAGTTGCGGCGCTTTTGTCTCAAATTCTAACATTAATACCTCATGAAGCGCCTGTTTTTATCTCTCTTTTGCCTCACTGCCCTCCTCTTCCCGGGAGGAGCTATGCAAGCGGAAGATTTGAAAGTCGGTCTTGTCGATTTCGCCCGGATTCAGCAAGAATACTGGCGCACGGATGACGAGCGCACTCGTTTCGAAACAGAGCGCGATGCAAAAATGAAGATGGTTGAGGAGCGCAGAGCCCAAATGGACGCGCTGATTCAGGTCCATCAGACTGCTCATAAGAAAATCCAGGATCCGACTCTGAGTCAGGACATGAAGAACAAGATCGGTACCGAAGGCTTAGAACGCCGAAAGCAGATCGCGAGTCTTGACCGTGAAATTGCTGAGATGGAGTCCGGGGTTCAGAAAGATCTCGCGACCAAAGCAAACACAATTCAGCGAAGCCTCACCAAAGAGATTTACGACGTGATTGGCGAAGTGGCCGAGGCCATGGAATTGGATTTTGCGCTCAATCGGACTTTCGGGATCAACGGTGTTCCGACCGTTGCCTACAGCTCGACCAAGCGGCTTCCAGATTTCAGCGACGAGGTCATCGTTAAGCTCAATGCAAACGCACCGCCGGATTGGAAGCCGAAAACCACCGAAGGCGAAGCCGAGGCAACCGAAGCCCCGGCGGCCCCAGCACCAGCCCCGGGCACCGAATAATCAGGCCCGTCAAAAGCATCAAATGACTTTCAGGGGCGGCCAACACCGCCCCTTTTTATTGGACTCGCCAAACCCGCGATCTCGGTGGAAACCACAGTTGCTCAGATTGTCGAACTCGTCGGCGGCGAACTAATCGCTGGCGCTGAAGATCGAGTTTTAAGCGGGTTTGAAGCGCTCGACAAATCCAGCGAGAGCGATCTGAGCTTTTTCGGGAATCCAAAATACGGCGAGCAATTCGGAAAAACTACTGCTGGTGCCGTTCTGGTTCCCCAGCAGCTGCCGGAGTCGCCACGTCCGGTTGGACCCGCGCTGATCGAAGTTGAAAACCCGGTTCTCGCCTTCGACATCGTCGTTCGCCGCTTCGGCGCGCCCGAAATCCCATTCCAAACCGGAGTCCACCCCACCGCGGTGATCGCCGCCGACGTCCAATTCGATCCCGCGAAAGTCTGCATCGAGCCCTACGCAGTGATCAGCTCGGGCGTTCAAATCGGGGACGGCTCCTGGATCGGCTCGCATTCGAAAGTCGCCCAAGGCGTGAAACTCGGCGAGTCCACCCGGCTCTACTCGCACGTTTCAATTCGCGAAGGGTCGGTTCTGGGCGACCGCGTAATTCTTCACAGCAGCTGCGTTATCGGTAGCGATGGATTCGGCTACGAATTCGCTGAAGGCCGACATCAGAAAATCCAGCAGGCCGGAATCGTCGAAATCGGAAACGATGTCGAAATCGGCGCTGGCACGACGATCGATCGCGCAAGATTCGGTTCGACCGCCATCGGCGAAGGCACCAAAATCGACAATCTCGTCCAAATCGGGCACAACGTCAGAATCGGCCGACACTGTGTGATCGTCGCGCTGACCGGAATCGCTGGCAGCACGACGATCGGCGACTACGTGGTTTTCGGCGCACAAAGCGGAGTCGCCGGCCACCTCACGATCGCCAGCCAGAATCAATTCGCCGGCCGTGTCGGCGTGATCAAAGACGTCGAAACAACTGGGGGAACCTATTTTGGTTACCCGGCCAAGCCGATCAAGGAATGGTCGCGCGGCCAAATGCTGCAAAAAAAGATCCCGACTCTGCTTAAGAAGATCGCCGATCTGGAAAAGCGGCTCAAAGATCTCGAATCCTGAATTCAAACCAGCAGCTGCTGGTCACAGATTCGTTCTTCCCCTCCCCGGATTCTTCTTCCATACTCATCGGCGATGACTGAACTTTCGCCGATACTTGCCGCCGGTCTCCACACGGTCGACTGGGCCATCCTCATTCTCTACGCCGGGTCGACCATCTTCCTCGGCTGGTGGTTCGGCCGCAAGCAGGGCTCCGCCAGCGAATACTTTGTCGGCTCCGGCCGGATGAACCCGATCCTCATCGGCGTCTCGCTCTTCGCCACTCTGCTGAGCACGATCTCGTATCTCTCCTTCCCCGGCGAAACCTTCGGCAAAGGACCGGCCTACATGGCCAACTACCTCGTCTACCCGATCATCTTCCTCATAATCGGCTTCGTCATTATCCCGGTCTACATGAAGCAACGCGTCACCAGCGCCTACGAACTGTTGGAGACCCGGCTTGGCCTCAGTGTCAGGCTGCTCGGCGCGACCCTGTTTCTCCTCCTGCGTCTCGTCTGGATGGCCGTGCTCGTCTACATGACCGCCAAGGCGCTTTCCGTCATGTTTTTCACCAGCGAGATGGACAAGTTTGAGTTTCAGCTTACTCCCGATGCTCAGCCCGCCGGAGCGTGGATCGGGGCTGGGCCGGACGGCGCGGGATCTCTAACGCCCACACAATTTCAGCGCGGCGACCACCAGTTCGGAATCCGAAGCCTCCTCTTTGAGCCGGAACAAAAGAAGCTCGTCCTCGTTTTCAAAGCCGACATCCGAGATCGCCTTCTCGGCAGCTACTTCGACGCCTTCAAACTCGACATAAAACCAGCAGCTGCTGAGGGCGAGGAGAAACAACCCAAACGCTACGAGTTCCTTTTCGATGAAGCCAAAATCGGCCCTGACGGACGCAGCCTGACCTGGGTCAACATTCCCAAGAAGTTCGTCGAAGCCGCGCAAGCCGCTCCGTCGTGGTCCACCTACATCTTCCAGATTACCGACCCCTACGTCCCCTTCATCGTCCTCATCACCGGCCTCATCGCCATCACCTACACGATGCTTGGCGGCCTTCGCGCGGTCGTCATCACCGACCTGATGCAGACGATCCTCCTTTACGGCGGTGCCCTCCTCGTCATCGGCACAGTCACTTGGAAAATGGGCGGCTTCGGCTGGTTCCCGACCGAGTGGCACAGCAACTGGGACACCACGCAGACCTGGTTTCCCACCAGCCTGTCCACCCGAGTCACCGTCATCGGCACCCTCTTCCAGGTCCTCATCTGGTACGTCTGCACCGCCGCGGGCGACCAGGTTTCCGTCCAGCGTTTCATGGCCACCAAGGACGCCAAAACCGCCCGCAAAGCCGTCGCGGTTCAGCTCACGATTGCCGCAGTCGTCGGCATTACCCTGGGCATGGTCGGATTTGCCTTGCTCGGCTACTTCGACGCCAACAGCGCTGACCTGGCTCACTTCGATCTCAAGAACGACTCCGACCAGATGTTCGCGCACTTCGTCTCGAACCTCCTGCCTCCGGTCGTGTCCGGCCTCGTCCTATCCGGCCTCTTCGCCGCCGCGATGTCGAGCATCGACTCCGGCGTCAACTCGATCACCGCCGTCGTCCGCACGGACTTCATCGATCGATTCCGCAAAGAGAAGATCTCTGATCGCCAACAAGTCGTCATGGCGCGCATCCTCGCCCTTGTCGTCGGCCTGATCGTGGTGATGCTCAGTTCCTTCGTCGACCTCGTCCCTGGAAACTTCACCAGCGTCACCAACAAGACTGTCAACCTCCTGACCGTCCCGATCTTCTGTCTCTTCTTCTTTGCCCTGTTCTTCAAAAAGGCCACCCCGCTCGGCGTTTGGATCGGCGCGTTGTTCGGAACCACCACCGCTGTCCTGATCGCTTTTTCCGGCCCGTTCTTCGGCTTCGTCGGAGAGGAAAAAGACCTCGATCCAATCAGCTTCCAATGGATCGCCCCGACGACTCTGGTCGTGAATATCGGAGTCGGCTGCCTCGTGAGTTGGCTGGACCGGAAGTTTCGAAAGATTGGCGCAGCGAAGCAGCCTGTTTAGATTGCGTGGTGACGCTTGGAAATACCGAGGCTGTCATTGAACGCTCAACTTTTTCCGCTCGTCTGCGCTCAAAGCTCGGTCGAAAATCGCGGCCTCGTCGATCCGGCCTTCCCAGCTGTCGGATCGATCGCAGCGGCCGCCGACGAAAACCGTGTCGAACGACTCCGGGAAATTCGACACGGATTCCACATCGATCTCCGGCTCGGCCGCTCCATTCAGATAAACTCGGACGTGCCCGGCTTCGCGAACCAGCATCGCGTGATTCCAAGTCCAGCGCTCAAGCTTCGTCGAGCCAGCAGCTGCTGAGCCCGCTTCTCCGTCGCCGCCGTGTTGGAAAACCAGGGTTCCGTCACCGCGGAGGCCAAGATGCTCGCTGTTTGGGTCGAGTCCGTGGTCCCGTCCGCGAGAAAACATCCAACCGGCGACATCGCGGGCGCCGTCCGGCATGCCGTTCCAAAACCAGAGCGAAACGGAATAATCTTCGCCCAAACCCGCGACCCGCGCCGCCATCCGGCCTCCGCAAAAGTGCGCAGCGCGGTTGAGTTCGCCATCCAGGTTGAAGGCGTCCGAGCGAGCGCCTTCCAGATGAAAAAGCACACCATCTTCGTAAACTCCGTCGCGATTGTTGCCGCTCAAATCGCTCGCACGCGGCAACGCGAGTTCGTCCATCCGCCAGTACGACGCCGGTTTTGCGGCCAGAATTTCGCGTGCGGCCGGCCCCTGACTCGGCGCATGCAGACGACGCGGATAGTCAGCGACGACTTCGAGCGCCTGAAGGAGCGCCTCGGTAATTTTCGGCTCGGCCTGAACTTCAAGCCCGGCCGAACGCGCGGCCCAAGTGTTGTAACCGCCGACGACGTGCTGCTCTGGCGGCGGAATGTAGCCGTCGCCGCCGTTGGCGAGCTCGATCACCATCAGCTTTTCGAGCGGGCTCATCGCCTTCAATTTTAGCGCTGTCAGGGCATAAGTTTCGTTAGGCGTCGTGGCAATCGCGATATCGCCGATCCGAATCGCTTGAACGACGATCTCGGTCTCCTGGCGCTCGTGGAGAATCGTCTGTTCCATCGCGTAAACCTGAGTTCTGTCCATCCGGCCGTCCTCGCCGACTTCGTCCGCGATTTCTTTCGACCATTCGAGCAGCTGCTTGTCGGGCACGCGATAATCCAGCGTCATCCGAGTTTCGCTCATCGCTAAGCCGGGCGATGACTCGTGCTCGATCTTTTTATATTCGGTCAGGGCGCGAGCCGCGAGCTGCTGAGCGTATTCGTCAACCGTCAGGTCAGCAGGCGCGTCGTCGATCTTGACGGAATAATCGCGCTCGGTGTAATCGCGTCGCCAGACATCGCCGCTGCAGCCGTGAGACATGATTCCGACAAAATCCGGATCATCCGGCGCGAGAGTCGCCTTCAGCTCGTTCGCAAACCGCCCAAAATAGTCCGCGCTGAGCGCTTTCACTCCGCTGAAATAGTGCATCGAGAAATTCGCGAACACCGCGATTGGCTTTCCGTCTACCGACTGAAATGAGATGAGCGAAAGGTCGGGATCTTCCGGTCCGGACTCGCCCGTGACGTTGTCCCAGTTGCTTCCGGCATGCATCGTCGCGCGAACCGTAAAGTTGCCGAATGGATCTTCGGTGACTCGGTCAGGTCGACGAACCCATCGACGAAGCGCAGTGAACTCGGCGGCCTTCTGGACGTCCCAACCGACCTTAGCCGGCTGAAGTTTCGCCTGAGCAGCTGCTACGGCTTCAACCAGCTTATCAATCAGAAAACCTTGATATCGGATATCGGCTTTGGTGCCGAGGCAGGCGAGAGTCGACGGCGCGGTGTGCGTGTGGGTGGCCGACATCATCATGTTTTCAGCAGGGATGCCGGTCTTTTCGCTCGCGAGTTTCTTGGCCTTATCGAGCATCGGTCGCGGCATCATGCAGCTGTCGACGACGACGAGCGCGATCTCGGTTTTGCCGTCCGAGCAAACGACGGCACGCACGTTGATCGGGTCCTGAACTTCGTTCGCAGTTCGGCTGTTCATCCCGCCGTTGACGAGGACGGGAAATTTATCGAGGTCGAGCGGCGAAGCGTCGACCACTGCGGCTCCGGCTTGAAATTCAGACGCCCAGGAGGCGATCGGCATGGCGAGGGTCAGGAAGAGGAAAGCGAGGATTTGCTTCATGGCGAAAGTTTAGAGGCGAGGACCGGCCCGATGCAAGCAGCCTGTCGATTTTGGCGACGCGGCTTGAAAATCACCGTTGCGCCTTGAAGCCTCCGATCTACTCTGGGCGCATGTCCCCAGATGTGAATGTTTATGATGAGCCGCTCGCGGTCTGCGCTACTTCTCCAATGACTGGTTTTTACCGCAACGGCTGTTGCTCGACCGGTGACGAAGATCTCGGTTCCCACACCGTTTGCATGCAGGCGACCGAGGAATTTCTCACCTTTTCGCGCGAAGCCGGGAATGATCTTTCGACGCCGCGCCCTGAATTTGGATTTCCCGGACTTAAACCCGGCGATCGCTGGTGTCTTTGCGCGCCGCGTTGGAAAGAGGCTTACGAAGGAGCCGCCGCACCGCCAGTTTTCCTGCGAGCGACGCACAAAGGGGCGCTGAAATACATTTCGCGCAGCGTTCTTGAAGAATTTTCGATGGACGATCTGGTCAAGGGTTAAGTGCTCGCCAACGGGAAAAATACAGTTCGTTAGAGCTGTGTTCATTCGGGCTGAACGAGTTACAACTACAAATAGTTCATTTTTTTCTTGCCAGGATTCACGTCAGGGTTCAGAATTTCAACATCTGCGGGACTACCCACCACGCTCTGGTCGGGCCCCGTGGACCTACCACCAACCAGCCCGTTGAGGCTCATCCTGGTTCGCCGGGATGAGCCTCTTTGGTTTTTACGTCAGGCCAATTCCATGGCAGGACTCTGGGAGTGAGATTTTTCTGGTTCATTTTTCTTCTCCTCGTCCTGGTGCTCGGCCCGTTCCTGATCTGGGGAGAATTCTTCGAAACGTTCTTCTCTGTCGAAAAAGGCAAGGCCTGGCTGGACGATCTCGGCCCTTGGGCGGCCTTGGCTGGGATTGGGCTTTTGATGGCGGATTTGGTTCTGCCGCTTCCGGGCACGACGATCATTTTTCTTCTCGGGATGAAATACGGCTTCGTTGTCGGGGGTCTGGCCGGGGCGATCGGCTCGATTTTGTCCGGAATTCTGGCTTACGGAGTTTGCCGGACCTGGGGACGACGGCCGGCGCGGTGGATCGTGGGTGAAGCGGATCTGGAAAAGGGCGAACGCGTTTTCCGGCGCTCGGGCGGCTGGATCGTCGCGCTTTCGCGCTGGCTTCCGATGGCTCCGGAAATCATCGCCTGCTCGGCTGGCGTTGCTCGAATGCCGTTTCGCCCATTTTTACTCGCGCTGATCTGCGGCGGCGTTCCGCTCGGTTTCAGCTACGCGGCTCTGGGCGCATTCGGAAAAGATCAGCCGCTGATCGCAGGTGCGCTGAGTTTGCTCATCCCTCCGATTCTCTGGGCGATCATTCATCCGCTGGTGCGCTCGCGGATGAAGGACGAGGACGCAAAGTTGCGTCGCTGATCTTCCGGCGACACGGTCCGAGGCCCGCATGATTCAGTTCGCTCCGCACATCCTGCTGACCCTCGTCCTCGCGCTTGGCGCTGCGGCGGCGATGTGGTTTTTGTATCGGCGAGGGAGCCCGAATCTCCGCAAACCGTTCGTCTGGTTGCTTCCGATGCTGAGATCGAGCGCCGTTTTTCTGCTCGTGATCACCTTGGCCGAACCGATGCTGCGGCGAAGCGTCGATCAGCAGCTGCTGAGCCAAATTCGATTCATCGTGGATGATTCGGCGAGCATGAACGTTTCCGATGCGAATCTGCCGCTCGACAAAAAGGTCGAAATCGGGCTGGCGCACGGTTGGCTGGATCAAAGCGGGCTCGATCTGACGAAACTTCGCGAAGCGCAGCGAATTGCTGAGTTTCGATCGAGCTTGCTGAAATCGACGCGAGCCAGCGCATCGCTTGATCAAGCGAAAGACGCGGTTTCTCGCTTAGCCGAAGCGGACACTCCAGAAATCTCGGTCCAGGCGCGGGCCCTGCTTCGCGAAGACTGGATTCCTTCGCGAGCTCGCCAGATTCAGGCTCAGCTGAACCGATTCACGCGAAACCTAAGCGAAATTGAATCAAAACTTCGGGCTGAATTTCGGGAAGCGGCTGGAGATTTGGATTTGGCCGAGTTTGATCAGAAATCTCGGATCGAGCGAGTTCGAGACGTGCTGAAATTCGCTGCCGATCTGGAAGGCGAGCACGAAGTCGTGGTGGAAACGGCAGGCACGACCAATGGGCTGACTGATTTGACGGCGATCGATCCGCCGGGCGCGAACGCCGCTCAAACCGAGACCCTGGTTCTGCTTTCGGACGGGCGGCATCACGCCGATTCGGTCGCGCCTGGAGACGCGGCGGCGCTCTGGTTCAGCGCGGGAGCCGAGGTGCTGACCGTTGGGTTCGGGTCGACGGAACCGGCTGCGGATTTGATCCTGACAAACACACATCAGCCGCGTCGCGTTGCGCCTGGAGACACGATTCGGGGCACGATCGAGATTTACGATTCGATGCCTGCGGGTCAGCAGCTGCTGATCGAAATCGCGAACGCTGACGAAGTCGTTTGGTCGGACGAGCTGGAAACCAACGGCGAGGGCTCGCGAATTCTCGCGTTCGCTTTCCAGGCTCCGGTCGAAATGAGCGAGCTGCCTAAATTACTGAGCTACACGACCCGAATTCAAGCGGTCGAAGGCGAATTTCGTGGTGAGAACAATTCGATTCCGATGCCGGTCTTTCTTTCGATGCCGACTCCGGCTGGAATCCTCGTTCTAGACGGCCGACCTCGATGGGAAGCCCGCTACATCCGGAATATTTTCGAGCGCGATCCGAATTGGCGCGTGGAGTCGAATTTCGCGCCCCAAGAGACGGCGCTGCCGACTCGCGAAGAGCTGGCGAAATTCGATCTGATTGTGATCGGCGAAGTCCCAGCTGAAACGGTTTCCGATCAGCACATCGCCTGGTTTGAGGAGTTTGTCAGGGCAGGCGGCGGGTTGATTTTTATCGACGGCCCGCGCCAGGAATTGCGCGCGGTTTTTGAAACTCGGAACGCGGATTTGAGCCCGGTAACCTGGTTTGATGCGCCGCAATGGATGGACGATCCACGACTTGAGCTGACGCGAGACGGCACGCTGGAACCGGCCCTGACATTGGCTTCAAATCGAGCCGACAACGAGGCGATCTGGAGTTACTTGCCGGCTCCGCAGCGAGCGATTCGAGTTCATCCAAAAGCCGGCGCAACGGTGTTGGCTGAGGTCAAAAGTGAGTCCGGAAACACGCCGCTTCTGATTTCGCAGACTCTCGGTGATGGGCAAATCCTCCACGTGGCGAGCGATGAAAGTTGGCGCTGGCGCTACCAAAAAGGCGACGAGTACCACACGCGATTCTGGCGGCAGCTGGCTCGTTGGGTCATGGCCGAGCCGTTTCTGGTGGCTTCCGAAGGCTCCGCATTCGACGTCGATCAGCTGAGGATTCGCGCAGGCGAGTCCGTCCGGGTTCGGGCGCGAAATCCGGCTTCCACGGCGGCGGAAGCGGTTTTGCTCAAGGACGGTGAAGAGCTAAGCCGCGTTTCGATCGATTTCGGGAGGTCAGCCGCAATCGAGCCGCCTGGTCCGGGTTTTTACGAATTACGTCTGGCCTCAGCCGAGCTTCCGCAGATTCCGCTGACCGTCGTCGCGGCGTCCTCGCTTGAAGAAACGATCACGCACGCCGATCAGCAGCTGCTGGCGGAAATGGCGAGGCGAGGCGGCGGCGAATTTTTCGCTGAGGAAGATTTTCGCCGCCTACCAGAAATCCTCGCCTCAAAAAAAGCGATCGTCACCCAGATCGACTCGACGGCGATCTGGCAGACTTTCAGTTGGCTTGCTCTGATCGTGATTCTCGTCTCGACCGAGTTGTTTTTCCGAAAACGGGCAGGCCTGCTTTGATCAGATCAGTTATCGAGTTTCTCGCCAATCCAGAAGATCTCGAGCCGGTCTCCACGCTTCCTGATTTTGTAAAACGCCTGGCCGGTGCCCGAAGCCTCTTTTTCGCCGTTCTTGACGGTGTACTTGAATTTCGCGTTGGCGAGGACAACGCCATCGGCACGCGAAACGACATTCGAACCGCCGATGCATCTGTAGGAGCGCTCGGGCCACTTTTTGAGGTAGTTTTTCCGTTCTTCGAGGATTTTGGCCTTATCGAAATTCGGTTTGCCGAAGTAGGAATCGACAGCATCGGCGTAGAATGAAAGTTCGGCCTCGGGACCGTTGTCCTCGCCAGATTCGACGAAGCGACAGATGAAATCGACGATACTCTGGTCGTCATCGATGTCGCCGAGAGTCAGCTTGGTGAGTTCGTCGACGGGTTCAGCCGGAGGTTGCGGTGCCTCGGGCGTTTCTCCGCCGTCGGCAGTTCCACCGTCTCCAGTTTCGTCAGAGTCCTTCATCGCCCTGACCACAAAGATCGCGACGATGGTGCAGACGAGGAGAAACAGCAGGAGCAGCAGGAGCAGACCTTTGCGGTCTTTCTCTTCCTCCTTTTTTGGAGCGTCGGGCGATTGTGCGTCGTTGGAATCCGTCATGACCTGATGCTGAAGGGCTGAAGCGTCAGGTCAAGCTACAATCGCTGCCCGGTTCTCAGCGGCGAACGGTGACGGGCGTGTTTTTGCTGACGTTATTGAAGTAGATTTCGGCCATTTCGTCCGGCATGCGGACGCAGCCGTGGGAAGCGGCGAAACCTGGCAGAAATCCGCCGTGCATCCCGACGCCGTTGTGGAAGCGCATGAAATACGGCATCGGAGCGCCGAGAAAATTGGCACCGCTTGGCTTCTTATCTTTAGTTACGTCGACTTCCTTCTGTGCGATCTCGCCGCTGGGCCAGACGTAGTCACCGTAAAGGTTCGAACGGTGATCGCGGTCCAATTGAGTGATCTTGAATCGGCCAGTGGGCGTATCGAAGCCGTCTGTTCCGCTGGAAATTTTGCTGACGCCGACGAGATGCTTGTCCATGTAAAAGTAAGCACGCTGGTCAGAGAGATCGATCACAATGCTTGCATCCCCTTGCACGCCGTTCCCATCCCAATGCGAAACCTGATCCGGAATCGGACTGGAATCGCTGTTGGTGGCTCCATAATTCGCGCCCTGGGCCACTTCGTAGGGCAGATAGCGAGCGGTGCGATGTCTCGCGGAAGAGGAGGACGAAACGCCGGTGTCGCAGCTGGTGAGGAGCACCGCGAGGCAAAGGGAAAGGGAAATAGGAAGAAATGTTCTCATCGGAGTTCAGGAAAACGGGTAGGCATCAAAAGAGCGATCAGTGTGGATGATTCTGGAGCAAAAACAACCCGCAACCAGTCAAAATATCATGATTATCTGTAAAACTTTAGCAAATGAGGCGCGCGTCCCGAAATTTGGCCGAATGATTTCGAAGTCCGGTTCGGGCTGCACGAGCCGATGGCAGCCAACCGAAATCAGCGGTTGCGAATGAGTCCTCCCTGAGCAAATTCCCCTCCCCCCTTTCAGGATTAAATTTTTAACCACCCGTCATTCACATGCCAACTTACGAATATCAATGTAACGACTGTGGTCACCACTTTGAATTCTTCCAGTCGATGAGCTCCGCCAAACTCACCGATTGCCCGCAGGAAGAATGCAAAGGAACCGTGAAGCGCCTGCTCGGAACCGGTGCTGGACTTATTTTTAAGGGCTCCGGTTTTTACGAAACAGACTACCGAAGCGAAAACTACAAGGCTGGCGCGAAAAAGGATGCAGGCGCTGCAAAATCGAGCGAATCCGGCTCAAGCGAGTCGAAGTCTGCGTCGTCCGGCGATTCGGGCTCGAAAAAATCCGAATCGAAACCGGCGACTCCGGCGGCCTCCAGTGGTGGAAGTTCGACGAAAAAAGACTGAGCAGCTGCTGCTTGAAATCCAGTTCAATTGAGTTCACTTATTCGAAGCTATGGCGCGGAAAAAGATTGCGGTTAAAAAGAAGATGGTCCGTAAAAAGGCTGCTGCGAGTGCGCACGGGACGCCTCCTGGCCGTCCTGCTGCAGGCCCTCCTCCAATGGCAGGCAGACCCGCGATGCCGAAGAAAGTGAAAATCCCAGGCGAAGGCGTCAGCATCGGCGGCATTATCATGCTTGTGGTCGCCCTGATCCTGGTCGGGCTGATCGTCATGATCTTTCTGCCGCGCAACATGGACCACATCGACGGCTATCCTTTCGTTAGTGCGAAGGCACCAGATCCACCCCGAAATCTGCTTCGAGAAGTCGAAGACAAGCTGGTCGCTCGTGAAGGGGCCGTTGAATTCACCGAGGAAGAACTGAACGCCTATCTCAACCAGCGCCTGATGAGCAAACAAAGCGGTTTCTTCTCTTCGTTCGTCAAAATGAGGGGCGCTTACATCGATATTAAGAAGAATCAGATCGGCGTTTACATCGAGCGCACCGTCTTTGGGATGCGATTTGTCGTTAGCGCTCATTTCGATGTTTTCCAGTCGAACAATTCGTTCAGAACGGAGGGAAAGCACTGCACCCTCGGCAAACTCAAATTGCCGGACGGGAAAATGTTTTCGCCAATCATGGCTCCGTACAACCGCTTGGCGAAAGAATGCGAGCGCGAGCTTGCGATCCTCGTTGATCAGGACGTCGAGTTCGTGGAGATCGCTGAAGGCAAGCTTACGATCAGGTTCTGATTCCGTTTCGTGTCAGCCGAGCCAAGCCGTTTTTTGCGGTGGCCTTGATGCGGAAATTCACGTTAAGTTTCAGTCAACATGGCAATTCCAGCTCACAGCGGAAAAGTCGCCGCCTGTTTTTCAATTCTGATTGGAATCAGCAGCTGCCCGACGTTTGTCTCCGCCCAGGAACTTCTTGAAGTGCCGCCTGCAGCGCCGGCCGCTGAAATTCTGCCTCCGCGCGGCCCCGTCATCACGCCTCCAGAACAACCCTCGGCACTGCGGACCCAAAGCCAGTCTGGCCAGTTCATCATTTGGGGCGAAGATCCGTTGCGACGAACCACTTTCGCCAGGCAGTGCGAACAGATCCGCAAAGATTTTGCCTCCGTCCTCAAACTGTCAGGAAAACACCATTTCCCGATCCATCTTCGGATCCACGAAAAGCGGGATCAGCCGAAAAAAGCAGTCCGTCGCGCTGTGCCGTCAATCAAACCGATCGAGCACGGTGGTTTTCTTTTCCGGCTCGAGCTTCTGGTCGATGACGAATTCGACCCGGCAGAATTTGAGCGCGAACTGATTCGTCTCCTCATTCTTGAGCAGATGTACGCCCCTCACAAAGAGGCAAAATTCGACCGGATTCCGACCTGGCTTCTGTCCGGCGTGATCGAGCTGATCCACTATCAGCGTGAGGGACGGCCGTCAGAGATTTTCAAAACTCTCGTCAATGCCCATCACGTCCTTTCGATCCACGAATTGATGGCGATGGACCCGGAAAAGACCATCGATGATTTCACCAAGCAGGTTCATCGCGCCTGCTCGGCTGCACTCGTCAGAAGTCTGCTCGATCAGGGAAATGGCGAACTTCGGATGCGTGCTTTCCTCGAAGATCTGGCCATCGACGACGGCGATATCAGCGAAATGCTTAAACGACATTTCTCGTCCCTCCAAAAGGACGAAGCGAGCCTGGCAAAATGGTGGGCGCTGCAAATCGCGACGATGAGCGAGCGCTCCGGCCTTGAGCAACTCACCCTCGCGGAGACCGAAAAGCGCCTCGCACTCGCGCTAACCGTCCACTTGACCATTGTCGAAGCCGCCGCAGCGCCGGC
>JBLHKS010000061.1:0-34423 GCA_047620505.1 Verrucomicrobiales bacterium
TTTCCAGAACGCGGGTGCGAAGCGGACTGGCGCGCGTGTTGGGAAGTTCCAGCGCTCCTCGCCAGTCGCCGAATCGAGCGCGTGGATCGAGCAATCGACGCTGCTGCCGTAAAACAGCATTCCGTCAGCCGAGATGATCGGGTAGGCGCGATCGAAGGTCATCCGATCCGAACGCGGCCACGCCGGTCGAGGTTCGTGAGCCAGTTTTCGAACCCATTGGAGATGCATTTCGGCTGGCAACGATTCAGCCGTGTAGCCGCTTCGTCCGGCGTCGGCGCGCGACATTGGCCAATCGACCGCAGAGGCAAATCCAAGGGAAAGGACGAGCGCGGCGAGGATCTTGAACTCGAGTTTCATGCGCAAACCCTCGACGAAAAGCCGGAACGCTCAACCAGCAGCTGCTAGCGAGTGGGCATCTGCGAAAAAGACCTGTCCTTCCTTAATCTTCAGGCTCCACCGCGCGCACCTGCCAGCTTCCAGTCTCCGGCATGTGGACCATCGAGAACGATGTCTGAATCGGATAATTGCAAACGCAGCCGACTGAAAAACACGGCGAATTGAGCACGCCATCGGCCGCGATCAAACTCGCGGAACAGCCGGAACGCAGGTTCCGCAGATTCGTCTGTTCGCCGGATTTGATATCGATGTAGGCAGCGCAATTATCGCGGAGGAAGAGCAAATTTTCGCTGCCTACGGCGTAGTTGCAGCCGCCGCGGGTGAAGAGCCGGGAGCCGTCGAGAACCTTGCCCGTCGCAGTTTCGTAGGTGTGGCCGACCTGATTTATGAAGGTGTCGCCCGTGATGATCAGCGGTTGCTGGCCCTTCGAATCGCGCTCCCAGACCATCTCGCCGCTGTCCAGATTCAGGGCAACGGTTCGCTCGTTTTTGCCTCCGATAAGGAGATTCTTATCAACTGTGCAAGCGAGCCAGTCGTCTGATGATCGTAAGCCGAGAAAATGGATCGTTTTCAAAACGGCGGGAGGATTATCAAGGGTGTAACGCCAGAGTTCGGCACCTGTTTTTTCGTCGAGCGCAAAAATCGTTGAGGTCAATTTAGTTGAGTCCGCTCCGCGGCGATTCATCTCAGCGATTTCAATCGGCGAGTGCGAATCGATGCAGAAAACCTTTCCTTTAGCCATCGCAACGGCCGCCGCACCGAAGCGTTCCCCGGCCTCGCGCGCCCAGCGTTGTTTGCCAGTTCTGCGATCGACAGCCACGATCATATCGCAGTCCCAACGACCTTCGCTGATCTGGTCGGTCGCCTTGAAACGCAGGCCGATGAGCACGGTGTCCTCGGCGATCCGAACTTCGGTCGCCCTGACCGGAATGTCGTCCGGTTGACCGATTTCAAGCGGATGGGTCGCCATCGTTTCGCCCGTCTCTGCGTCCAGAATCACTAACTCTCTACCCTGAGCGACGAAGACCGCGTCCGGCCAGGAGGCGTAACGAGCCGAGCCCTCCACCTTTTTCGTCCAGAGCAAACGACCCGTGTAGCAATCGACCGCATGAAGCGTGTTGCTCGCGACTTGCAAGGCGAAGAGCCGACCACCAGCGACCTGCGGTTTAACGCCGTGACCGTAGTCTTTGCGTTTGTAAAAACCGTGATCGACACCGTCGCCGTACCATAAAATTCCGAGCGGCGCTTTGACGAGTTGATCACGCGAAAAAAATGAGCGCGCAGCGTCGCCAGTTTCCTGAGTCCAGCTGGCGGAACCCGGAAGAGGGCCCTCACGACGGCGGATCTTCTCATCGAAATAAGCCGTGCCGCCGTACGGATGAAGCATTTCGAAAATCCGCTCGTCAGCGGTCAGCAAGCCAGCCGTTTCGGACGTGATGAGGCTCCCGAGGTAAGGCGCGATCTTCACTGTTTTAGGATCATCGGCAATCGCTTGAAATCGCGCGTCCCAAGGACCGTCTAACGCGAATCTCCGACGCAAGTCGTCAATTTTCGTCCGGTCGGAATCAACCGCGATGACACGAAGTTCGCTGTGCCGAAGCAAGCCCTCGATCAACTCGCCATCCTCAACTCCAAGCACGAGCGCATAGCCTTCGTTGACGCCAGCAGCTGCTAGAACCGCTGGTGGCTCGGAATCGTCGGCTGACGCGATTTCCGGTGCCGCGGCTTCGTAAGTTTGGGACTCACCTTCGCGCGCGCCAAAGCAGTGAACGCCGCCGTTCTCGGTCACGGCGAAAAGCTTGCCGTCTGCCGCAATCAACTCAGCCGGGATGTCCGGCAGCTCGACTTCCCAAGCCAGCTCCTTCGTTTCGATGTCGATTGCGATGAGCAATTTGTCCCAGTGCGTGTAGAGCCGATCGCCGGATTTGAGAATCGTATTTGGAGTCGATTGAGCATTCTTTTCGCCAACTCGGCCTTGATAAGTCCAAGCCAAAGGCGCTTCCCACTTCGCTGGTTTAATCGTCTTTCCGTTGTTCTCCTTTTCATACCTTTCGACCTCAGAATTCGCCAGGTCATAAGCGTAAACCACGCCCGTTTCCGCGCCGTAAGCGATCCCCTCATGAACGACAGATCGATGATCGCAGCCCTTGAAAAACTTGTATTGGAAAAGCGGACCTTCGAACTGCTCCATCTTGCCGCCGTCCCAGCCCTGCGGCGCTTCTTTGCCAGCCTCGGTGTAAGGAACCGCGCCCATTTCAAGCCCATTGGTCAGGTCCATCACGCCGCGCTCGCCTACCAGCGCGAGGTCGCCTGACACGATCACACGGCTGTCTCCGTTTCGGTAGCCCTGGACGAAATGCAGAAGCTCGCCTGTTTCTTTGTCGAGCCGCGCCGGCATCGAGCGACCGTTGGCGACGATGAGCCGATCTCCAGCCACTAACATGTGTCCTTGCGGCGAAATTCCAGCTTCGTGCAGTTTGTTATGATCGATCCGCGTATCCGGAATCTGATGGCTGTTCGAATTCGTCCAAATCAGCTCGCCTGTCTCAGGATTCGCGGCAAAAACGAAGACGCCCATCGTCGGCCAGATTCCGGAGCCGAAATACAGCTTCCCATCCGCGATCACCGGCCCGCCGCGCACCGGCCAGAATGAAACGAGGCGGCCATTGCCGAGATGCCGATACTCCGGACGATCTTCAGGTGCCGCGCGGATTTTCCAAAGCATTTCGCCGGACTCTGAGCTGAGGCAATAAAGGTAGCCATCGTCCGAGCCGACGTAGACCTTTCCATTCATCGCGACCGGAGCAACGCGCACTGGGCCGTCCGTGAAAAAACGCCAGCCTTCGGATCCAGTTTCGGTATCGAACGCCGCGACCGAACCGTCGTTTGGCGACGCGATGATCAGCTTCTTGCCGGTCACAACCGGGTGATACGAAGCGTCGAAATGCAGCCGAGATTCATTCGCCCAGGCGATCCGCGCCTCTGGCAACTGCCGAGTCCACTGAGGATGGAGATCAGCGGGCAACTGCTCAGTCGAGCTACCGCTGCGTTGGGGATCGCCGCGCCACATTGGCCAGTCTTCGGCGATGGTCAAAATCGGCGTCGCGAGGCACAGAAGAAGCAGGGTGGGTTTTCTCATCGGCGAAAGTGTTCCAGACTCATTCCCCTGTGTCCAGCAAGTCATCTGTTCGAACCTTCGAGCGCCAACTCGATTCGGGTTGAATCCTCGATCGAGAAGGACTTGCTTTCGCACCTCGTGACCTCACCTCGAACACGCCCGGTGCCCCTTCTGATTCTGCTTTCGCTGTCAGCTGCTGCTGGCTTTCAATTCGCCGCCGCCGAGGACTGGCCGAACTGGCGCGGGCCACGGTTTGATGGAGTTTCAAACGAGAAGCTGCCGGACAAGTTGCCCGATGAACCATCGGTCGTCTGGAAGGCGAAAGTTGGGACGGGTTTCAGCACCGTGTCCGTCGCGCGTGGGCGAGTTTTCACGATGGGCAACGCGAATGGGACTGACACGGTCTGGTGTCTCGACGCCGCGACGGGCGAGTTGATTTGGAAACACGACTACCCTTGCGAGCTCGACCCACTCTACTACGAAGGCGGGCCTGGAGCGACGCCGACGGTTCATGGCGATTCGGTTTTCACGCTGAGCAAAAAAGGGCATGCGTTCCGGCTCAATTTCGAAACCGGCGCGGTGCGTTGGTCGCGGGATCTGGTCGGCGACCACGGATTCGAGTTGCCGGAATGGAGTTTCGCCAGCTCGCCCTTCATCTTTGAAGAGCGGATCATTCTGAATGTCGGCGGAGCTGGAACGGCGCTGGACTACGAGACCGGCCGGACGATCTGGAAATCGAGCGAGAAACCTTCAGGCTACGCCACCGCCGTCCCGTTTCACCGGAATGATAAGCCCGAGCTGATTCTATTCGTCGCCAAGGAAGTCATCGGTCTCGATCCGCTCACTGGCCGCGTTGCGTGGAGCTTTGCTTCCGAGTGCAGCCGCAACGTTAACGCGGCCGACCCGGTGGTCTCCGGAAACCGGTTCATGATCTCGTCGAGCGTCGGCGCGGTCTGTCTGGAAGTTGGCCCCGGCGCCAACCCCACGCCCACGGTGATTTGGGAAACGAAAAAGCTGAGAACCTACTTCAACCCGACCGTCCGCGTCGGCGATCACCTCTTCGCCTTGCACGGCACGACGCATCGACCGACGGAATTGGTCTGTCTCGATTGGAAAACCGGAGAAACTCGCTGGAACGAGCCCGGATTCGGGAGCGGCGCGCTGATGGCGGCACCCGATCGGCTGATCCTCTTCGATAACGGCGAGTTGACGATTTTCCCCGCCAACGCCGAGCGATTCGAACCCCTGACACGATCACAAATTCTAAGCGGAAAATGCTGGACGGTTCCAGTCTGGTCCAACGACCGGATTTATTGCCGCAACGCCGAGGGCGATCTCGCCTGCGTCGCGCTTCGTTGAATTGAGTCCAGTATCGTCGCCAATTTAATAAAGGCGTGACGTCATACCGGTTCGTCCTGACCGCCTAATTCGGTTCGTCCTCGTCCTCCAAGGCCATTCGGATCGCGGTCACTCCCTCCCTGGCTGACGACTCGCTTTCTGCTTCCTCGTCGCTGAAGCGAAAGCCTTCCAGCATCGGAATTAGCGATTCTCCCGGCGTGAGCTTAGCCAGAAAAGCCTCCCATTCTTCAGCGTGCGAGGCGGACAGCCCTAACCGCCACAAAACGTAATCTTTGAGGCTTTCGCCAGTGAGCAAGACCTTGCCGAATCGTGCTTTTTGAAATGCCTCGTCCGGAACACTCCACGCCGCGTGGCAGAGCGTCGGAAGTTCGCCAGACTCGTTCGCTTGAATCGATGCTTCCCAAATCACCGCGCCTGATTCCTCATCCCATTCTCCGTTGGTGGCAATCGGCGTGACGGGCAACTCCAGTCTCACGTTCAGTTCCGCGGTATCGGAACCGGTCCCGATCGAATCGCAGTCAATAAAAGTGTTAATGCCCAACTCCCAGAACATCTCGCTGGCATTCGGAGGTTCTGCGTTCGGCTCTCCGGAATTCTCTTTCTTCCACGCTTCGAGCTCCAACCGATAGAATTCCGTACCGAGCATGTAGCTCTCCAGAGACGCCGCCAGACGTTCTTCGTCTTTCAAAAAGTCGAGCGCAGCCGGCAGAGAATTCACTGACGGAATCCACGGAATCCCCATGCGCCGCGCGATCGATGCACCAACCAGTTCGAGGATTTCCGTATCGCCAGCCGTGCCTTGAAAGACGCGACTTAGCTTTGACGCCTCTTCCTTTGAGAAATAGCCGCGCTCGTGGAGATAGAGCTCGATTCGCGCGACGTATTCTCTCATCGCGTCATCATCGGCATCGTCGTCGCCAAAAGGCAAGATCTGGCCCAAAAAGCTGAGATTCTTCAGGTCGTGCCGAAACCGCTGATCGAGAAATTCGCGCAGTTGCTCGAAGCCGGGCTCCTCGGTCAGCTCGGATTCAAACCAACCGATCAGGAGATCCGTGAACTGATCCGCCGACTTCACGCGCTTCTGAAATTGGCCCCACTGGTCGTCTTCTCCGCGAAACCGTTCGGTGTAGGTTGAGACAGATCCCATCGAAGTCTCTTCCCTGAAAAAGTAACCAGCACCACCGACATCGCTCGGCGTCGAGGTAGCCACGCGGCCGCGAAACGTGTGGAGTTGCGTCTCCTGGTCCACCTCGTGATTCGTGTAAAGCGCTTCGAGCGCCCCCAGCTCATCTTCCGGAAACTCCAACACCTTCCGCTTCCCGTTTTCATCGACTTCAGAACGCTGACATTGCAACGTGCGATTCAATCCGTCGCCATCCGGTTTTATGATGACGGTATATTCGTTGTGTGGACAGGCTGTCAGGAGCAGCGAACTGGCCAACGCGGCGAGGATAAGGGAGATTCGTTTCATGTGGTGAATTTTCAGGCCTGGCTTCGAACTATTTTACACGGCGAGTTCAAGGCTATCAAATTGGCCGATCCAAGGCGAGATCCGAATCAAGCGGCGACGACTTTGCCGATCATGACCCCAGAACTGAGCAAAAACTCAATGCCATTCGTTGGTCGGAAACATGACCACCCGCTTGAAGACCGTGTGATCGGGCTGACCAAGAATGTAGCAGACCATATCGACGATTTCCCCGGGCTGGATCGTTTTGGAAACATCTCCCGGGTAAGGATTGGTTTCCGGATCCCAAAGCGGAGTATCGATCGCGCCGGGACAGATCGTCGAGACCCCGATCCGATGCGGGATCAGCTCCTGAGTCAGCGCATCGGCGAAACCGAGCATGCCGTGCTTCGAGGCGCAGTAGCTGGCTTGACCCTCGATCCCGCGGACGCCAGCGACCGAAGCGATGTTGACGATGCGGCCTCTGCGGCGAGGGATCATGTGCTGAATCGCAGCGTGAGTGCAGTACATCGCCCCCTTGAGATTGATGTCGATAATGTCATCGAGCGTCTCCAGCGATTGCTCGGCAAAAGGGATATTTTGAACCACGGCGGCGTTGTTGACCAGCACTCCGATCGGACCGTGATCGGCCTCGAGAGCATCGATGCACAGGGTCACCGCCTCGGCATTGCTGACGTCAACTGGGCAGGCGATGATTCTGCCAGCATCCGCCTTCGCGGCTAACTTTTCGAGCTTGTCCGAACTGCGGGCGAGCGCGGCGACGGTTCGTCCTTCGCTTGCCAGACGCAGTGCGAGGGCTTCTCCAACTCCGCGGCTCGCGCCGGTGATCACTACGAGGTCGTCACTTGTCATAGAATTCACTGACGAGCCGTTTTCGATGGCGAGCAAAAGGTAAACCCACGAACAGATCCCGAGACCGATCGAACCTTCGACAAGCCGCTTGAACTGAGGTTGGGTCGGCCCTATCAATGCGCCCACTTTTCCAAATGAGCGCCCTCACCTATAAAGAAGCCGGAGTCGACATCAAGGAAGCCGCCGCCCTCGTTGGCGACATCGGTTCCCTGGTCAAACGCACCCAACGTAATCGTCAGCTTCATTCGGCTTTCGGACTTTTTGCCGCGGGATACGATCTATCGGCTTACGAGAATCCTGTGATCGTAACCGGTTGCGACGGCGTCGGAACGAAACTGGAGTTGTTGTTAGAACACGATCTTCTTGAGCACGCGGGCAAAGACCTCGTCGCGATGAGCGTAAACGACATTCTGACAACCGGCGGCGATCCGCTGATGTTTCTGGACTACATCGGCGTGCCGCAAATAGATAAGCCGAAAATCACTCGCTTGATTGCCGGCATGGTCGAATACCTCGAAAGCTGCGATTGCATCCTCGCTGGTGGCGAGACGGCAGAGATGCCAGGAATTGTGCCCGAAGGCATCGTCGAACTTTCCGGATTTTGCGTCGGTGCAGCGGAGAAATCAGAATTAATCGATCCGACACAGATCAAAATCGGAGACGTTGTCGTTGGTTACGCGTCCGATGGTTTTCACGCGAACGGTTGGTCGTTGATCAGGCGAGTCATTCGCGAAAACGCGGACGAATTCAGCGATGAGGAGATCCAGCAGCTGCTCGCGCCGACTCGGCTTTATCACGACGTCGTTTCCAACATGAAAAACTCGGAAATCAACGTCCGCGCGCACGCCCACATCACAGGCGGCGGCCTTCCGGAAAATCTGGAGCGCCTGCTGCCCGGCAAAGGAGCTAAGCTGGAAGTTCCGCGCTGGAATCTTGGTGCCGTGCAGAAAGTTCTCGCCCACTGCGATGCCGCCGATGCGCCGAACACCTTTAATCTCGGATTCGGCTGGGTTTCGATCGTTCCGCCGGAGGAAGCGGACGCGGCGTTGGCCTGCGGGCCTGGCGCGACGATTCTAGGCGAAATCGACGACACGGGAGTCGTTAGCGTTCGGATTTCCTGAAATCCGGTGCCAAGTTTACCAACTCAAAGAGGCATAAAGCAACGCGCTTAGCACGCACGATGCCAAGATCCCAATCGCTCCCATTGCGATCCCAAACGCGGCCCGCAACCGAGGCCATCCACCGTCGATTCTGTTCTGATTCGCCATGGCCCTTATCCCATAAATGATGGCAGTAAACGCCGAAATGAGGAGCACGAGGATCAAGGTCGATGCGGCCGCCGAATCAAAAAATCTCTTCGCAAAGACGATCTCCGCAATGAGAAATGAATAGCCCACCAACGGAATCGCCCCCGCGATCAAAGAGATCCACGAATAGCGTATTGAGGATTGCGGAATTTTGGAAGACATCTTCGCTTCACCAGCTGGCTTGAACCTCGCCGCGAACAGCGCTTAAGTCACGGAATCACCATGAAATCGCCCTTCATTCCAGCGCCGTTTCTCATTCAGGCTCCTCCGCTACAGAGTTTTGATGGAGATTCACGCTGCTCGATTGGCAAGGAAATCATCCGGAACCCGATTTTTCTGGTTAGGTGAAGCTGGGCTACGATGCAGTTTTTCTTGCCGGACAGCCATGATTTGATCGATCCGACTTTCGATTTCGAAACCGAGATCGGAGCAGGCAAGCGCGATCGCCAGACGCATGATCGTTACGCGCACGAAGTTCTGAACCCGACTCCGATCGACGGCGTTCTGATTTCCAAAGCGATCGTCGACGGCGAAAAGAAAGACCGCCGCTACCAGCCTCACGACGTCGCCCGCCTGAAAACCGAGGGAGCACGCAAGTTTCTTCGTTTCGATCGTTATGATCATACGAAGCATCTGAAAACAATGGGTGACTGTGGATCGTTCACGTATATCGATCAACCCGAGCCGCCGTTCTCGCCTTCGCAGGTTACAGAATTCTACGACGCTTGCCGTTTTGATTTCGGAATCTCGCTGGACCACGTGATTCTCGGCTACCAGCCAGCAGCTGCTGAATCTGAAATCCCGAAAGAGTGGCGGCGGCGCTTCGAATTAACGTTGGAACTCGCTCGCGAATTCTATGAAATCCAAAAATCCAGCCGACCTCGGTTTCGCTCTCTCGGTGCAGCCCAGGGCTGGAGTCCGGCGACCTACGCGCAGGCTGTGCGCGAGCTGCAGAAGATTGGCTATCGCTACATCGCCATCGGCGGATTCGTGCCGCTGAAAACACCAGAAATTCTGGCGTGCCTGGAGGCCGTTTCTGAGGTTCGGCGTCAAGACACGAAGCTTCATCTGCTCGGAGTGACGCGTTGTCGGGAAATTCCGGCTTTTCAAAGATTCGGCGCAGCGAGCTTCGACAGCACGTCGCCGTTGCGCCAAGCGTTCATGGATCGGCGCGACAATTTCCACACGGTGGAGCGGACCTATCCCGCGATCCGGATTCCTCAAGTCGACAAAAATCTAAAGCTGCGACGCCGGATCAAAACTGGCGAAGTCGATGAGAAAAAGGCGCGAAAACTGGAGCGCCAAGCTCTCGAGACCGTCTATGCGAGCGCTAACCGTGCGGCCTCGCCCGAAGATGCTCTATCGGCGATCGCTAAGTACGAAAACCTCTGCGGCGGGGCCAGTCCAAAATCATTGACCGTCCGCTACCTTGAAACGCTCGCTCATCGCCCTTGGGAAAATTGCCCCTGCGTGATGTGCCAGGAACTCGGCGTCGACGTCGTGCTCTTCCGCGGCTCACAGCGAAACTATCGCCGCGGATTTCACAACATGCACGTTCTCCGCCAGCGGTTGACTCTGGCAGAGAACAGTGGTTAAAAGCTTACTCGCCAGCGTGCGCCTGCTTGAGATGCTCGCGAAGCATATCGCGTCCGAAATCATCGCCAAACTTACGCCAGGCCGCGTGTGGGTGAAGCGCCTCGTTCTGAGTATTGCAATATTCCAGAATCCAGGTTTTGCCTTGCACATAATAGTAGTGGCCTTCGCCGAATTCAAAACCGCCGGCCCAAGCGAACTTCACCGCGTCGATTTCGGCTTTCACGACTTTGCGCTCTTCGGCAGCTAAGGTCGGATGATGATTGTTGAGGTACTCGTCGATCAACGCCCAGAGCTGCTTCTGCTGCCCTTCGTTTAGCTCGCCGTAAGGAATCCCTTTGTCTTCAAGCGCTCCAACTTTCGGCAGGTCTTTCGTCAAAATGTCCTTCGGCGCAGCCTCTGCGATCACAGCCTTCTTTTTCTGATCGGCGCTGAGCGATTTGACGAGCTCACGAGCGAGATCTTCCTCGCCAGCGAGGACGCGAAGCCCCTTGCGCTTGCCTTCTTTCACGACGCCCGGATTCGATGCCCAGAACGCCGGCGTTTCCGCGATCAGCTCCCCTTTCACCATCGTGAAATTCAGCGAGAGGTGGTGCCCCTCGAAACGCCAGCCCCAAGTTCCTTTCGGATCGGGCTTGCCGAAAATCCAGACGTGATAGTCTTCGGGATCACGCTTAGGAGCGTGGTTTTCCAACTCCCAGAGAAGATGCTCAAGGCTCATAATCTGGATCGCTTTGAGATAACCGGTGTGGCTCAGGCCCGTGCTGAGCAGGCCGTGCGCCAGCAGCTGCTGGTCCGGATCCATGTCCTTAATTGCAAGGCCTTTGCGCCCGATCGGAATGTAATGCCAGTTCACGCGCTCTTCGTCATCGAGTTCGAACGTCGCCGCCTCCGTCTTTTCGTCGTCGAGGCTATTCAGGAAATCTTTCGCCGCCGCCGCCATCAAATCGCCGACTTCGTGGGCGCGTGCGCTCGCCGCGAGGGCCAGCATTGTGAGAACTGTCAGGGTCTTTCGCATGGGCGAACCACAAACGCGAAAAACCCGGCGTGCAACGAAAAATCGAATGGCAAATGGCGGTTGTCCTGGACCTGATTTTTGGGTATCGACCGGGATGCACCGCTTTCTCGCCTGTCTCGCCCTGATTTTCGTCTCAGCAGCTGCTGCTGCCGACGGGAAGCCGCGCAACGTGATCCTCATCCTGATCGACGACCAGCGCTACGACGCGCTCGGCTACCTCGACCATCCATTTCTCGAAACGCCGAACCTCGATCGGATGGCCGGAAACGGGGTGCATTTTGAGAACGCGTTCGTCACAACTTCACTCTGTTCACCGAGCCGAGCTTCGCTCATAACTGGCCTCTACGCGCACAACCATCGTGTTGTGGATAATTATCATCCGGTGGACGACGATCTGACGTTTTTTCCTCAGCTGATGCAGAAATCGGGCTACGAAACCGCCTTCGTTGGGAAATGGCACATGGGCGATACCGAAGATCCGCAACGTGGGTTCGATCATTGGGTCAGCTTTAAAGGCCAGGGAATTTATTGGCCTCACGAGACCGGATTAAAGGTAAAAGGCCGGTACGTCCCTCAAGCCTACAAGAGTGGAATCAATGTTAACGGCGAGCAGGTCGATCAAAAGGGCTACATCACGGATGAGCTGACCGACTACGCCTTGGATTGGCTCGGCAATCGAGAAGGCAAAAGCGAAAAGCCCTATTTTCTGTATCTCTCGCACAAAGCAGTTCACGCGGACTTTCTTCCGCCAAATCGATACGCTTATCGCTATGATGATAAGGAAGTTCCGAAGCCGAAAACCTGGGCAGACGACCCCGACGGCTTCACCGACGTTCCGATGTGGGTCAAGAATCAACGCAACAGTCGCCACGGCGTCGAATTCGCCTACTACACAGAATTGGACCTCGCTAATTATTATCGGCGCTATTGCGAAGCTCTCGTGGCAGTCGACGACAGCGTTGGACGAGTTCTGGAGCACCTCGAAGAAGCAGGTGAGCTTGAAGACACGGTGATTCTCTACATGGGAGACAACGGATTTATGTTTGGCGAGCACGGCTTAATCGATAAACGTTGCGCCTACGAAGAATCCGTTCGCGTTCCGATGATCATGCACTGCCCGTCGCTGCTTCCGAAGGGTTCGACCGTTGACGAAGTCGTCGCAAATATCGATGTCGGCCCGACTCTGCTGGAAGCGGCTGGAATCGCGACCCCGGAAGTCATGGATGGGCGCAGTTTTCTCCCTATCGCCAAGGGCGAAGAAATCTCTGATTGGCGCGATTATCTTCTCTACGAATATTACTGGGAGCGAAATTACCCGCAAACTCCAACGATGCACGCGCTGATCGGCAAGCGCTGGAAATATATTCGCTATCACGGAATCTGGGACACCGATGAACTCTACGATCTTGAGAGCGACCCGAAAGAAACTACGAACCTCTGGTCAAAAGAAGATCAGCAAGAACGCGTCGCAGAGTTAAATGCAAAGCTGTTCGAAGAGCTGGAGGGCTCAAACGGAATGGACTTGCCCCTTCTGCCGGATAAAGGAACCAAATTCTACCATCGCAAAACCGACGGTTCAAAAGGGGCACCGTTTCCAAGTTGGTTTTATCGTGAGGCTGGAACCAGCGGCAAATGAGGTCGATTACAAATCGTCACTGATTTCAATTTTCACGTTGAATCCTTTCCAACGCGCAACCAGCTCTGCCGCGAGTTCGTCCGCCGTCCGTCCGCGCATCAAGTGAGTTTTAGCCGCTTCGTGTCCGGGTGCGCCCCTGCGAATCGCATCGAGATACTCGGCCAGATGCGCGCCTGCTTTTTCACTGCTCTGGTGCAGGAAAAAGTAGGTCAACAGTGCAGCCGAATTGTAATTCAAAATCGGCGTTTCGCGCTTTAGCGATTGCTGCCATTCCTGCTCAGACATCGCCATAATTTTCGCCGGGTGCAGCATCGGAATCCGATTTGGGTCTTCATCAAAACGCCACTTGTTGACGTAGGCCTGCATTCGCAGATTCAGTTCATCAAAAGTGTATTTTCCATCTTCGTAACCGACCGCGCCGAGGTATTCAGCAAAACCTTCCCTCAGCCACATCGGCAGATGGCGCAGCCAATCATGCATGACCTGATGAGTGATCTCGTGTCGAAGCAGGTACTCATTTTTCAACACATCGAGATCGAGTTCGCCTTGTTCATCGCGCTCGCCGACATTTTCCAATGAGATAAGCGTGCGGCCGAGCCAAGATATGTAAGTTCCACTTGTTCCCGTTGGTCCGCCAGCACGAGCATAGTCGTTCGGCGCATCAAACAGCTGAACAACCAGTCGATCGGAACGGCTTCGAAGCGACGGCTGGCGGCGTCTTCCGTGATTTGGGTCAGCTGCGAGGCCCAACGGCAAAGTTTTCACCGCAGTCCGCGTAGCCTCGAAAATGCTTGCGACTTCGCGGGAGAAACGGTCGGGAAGTTTCACATCCGATTGCAGTTCAAAATTCGCGCTGCGATAAACGAATACGCGAGATTCCGGGCTCTGTTCGACCTTCTCAACTTCAGCCAAACCCGCGCCGAGAGTTTGGGGCCACGGCGGCGGTCTCTCTGGATCAATCCAAGGCGCATCCCGATTTTCTTCGCGCCACTTTTTGAGCCAGGCTTGATCATCATCGCCAAGTTGCTTGATCTGGATCGCGCCCTTTTTTCCTTCCTCGTTCACAATCGTGAACCAGTTGAGATCGCTCGCTACGACAGCGCCTTCAACGGTCCGGCCATTCGCATCTGTCCAAACTCGATAGTCCTGAGCAGCTGCTGAAGACAGAGCCAGCGCTAGACAACCAAAAATCCCTTTTGCCAATCGCGTTTTCATCGAACTCCTTCGAACTGTCTCCGATATTCAGCTTCAACATCCGTCCCGAAACAACAGAAAATCACCCGACTCGGAAGTGAGTTCACTTCCAAGCTCGCCCGGGTTTCTTGAAGCGCGATTTTAACAGCCTTGTCGAGCGGGTAACCAAAAATTCCGCAGCTGATCGCCGGAAAAGCGATCGACTCGACTCCATTCTCGGCCGCGACTTTGCAGGAATTTCGATAGCATTCTGCTAACAATTCAGGCTCCCCTCTTTCCCCGTCCTGCCAAACCGGCCCGGCAGTGTGGATCACAAATTTTGGCGGCAATCGATAACCTCCAGTAATTTTCGCTTCACCGGTTTTGCAGCCGTTCAGCATCCGGCATTCCGCGACAAGTTCCGGTCCCGCCGCTCGGTGAATCGCCCCATCCACGCCTCCACCGCCGAGCAGAGACGAGTTCGCCGCGTTCACAATCGCATCAACCTCAAGCTTCGTGATGTCTCCATAAATGATTTCGATGTTTTCGTCCGGATTCATGATTGATTGGCTTTGCGGTTCGAAGAACAATACTCGACTGGTGCTTTTTCACCCTCTAAATGAGTAATCCAGCCGTATTCGAGATCAACGAAGTTGTCGTACGGCTCGGCGATTCCAAAACGATCGGACCACTCAACCTTCAAGTTGCCGAAGGTGAAAAAGTTGTGATCCGTGGAAAATCCGGATCGGGAAAAACGACGATGCTTCGTCTATTGTTAGGATTTCTACAGCCGAATTCAGGTGAAGCTCGATTTCGTGGAGAGAAACTCGAAGCTCCGATCGCGTGGAAACTTCGCAAAGAATTGGCTTACGTGAACCAGGCTCCTGATTCCGACTCCGCCACGGTTGAGGACGCCCTGCTCCGGCTTTGCCCAAGCGTTCGACTTCCAGATCAAAACCAGCAGCTGCTGGAAGCACTTTCGGCGTTCGACCTCCCGGAATCCTCGCTTGTCCAAACTCTGGCCGACCTTTCCGGTGGCGAAAAACATCGCGTAGCCCTCGCTGCGGCTACCCTTCTTGATCGTCAGATTTTTCTGCTGGATGAACCGACCGCAGCGCTCGACGAAGCCAACAAAGAACGCGTCGCCCGATATTTTCTGCGTGACCGACCGGATTGGACGGTGGTCGTGATTTCTCACGACGAGGTCTGGAGTCAGGCCGATTTTGCAACCCTGATCGAACTCAATGGGAGCGCCTGACATATCCATCTGGTCCCTCGTCGCCGCGTTCGGGCTCCTCGCGATTCCGATTCTCGTCAGCCTCTGGCTTCGCCTCGGCATCGTCGCTGAATCCGTAATTTCCCTCCTTCGAATGGCGGCTCAGCTCACAGCGGCAGGCTTTCTCCTCAGCAAACTCTTCGAATACGACCGCGCCTGGCTAAATTTGATTTGGTTAGCCGTGATGATGCTCGTCGCCTCCCTGACAACCGTTCAGAAAAGCCAACTGCGACTCAACCGTATCCTCGTTCCGGTTTGCGTCGCAACATTCAGCGCAACGCTCGCGATCACACTTTACTTCAACGCATTCGTCGTCCGGATCGAAAACCTCTTTGCCGCCCGCTACGCCGTCGTGATCGGCGGGATGATTCTGGGCAACGTCCTCGCCGGAAACATCATCAGCCTCACCCACTTTTTCGCCTCCCTGAAAGATCGAGAGGAGCGATTTCTCTACTTTCTCGGCAACGGCGCGACGCTGAAGGACGCTCTTCTCCCCTTTTTCCGCGATGCGCTGATCCGCGCGCTCAGGCCGGCACTCGCCAGAATGGCGACGATGGGAATCGTTGCGCTACCCGGCATGATGACCGGCCAGATGCTCGGTGGGTCGAATCCCATGACTGCAATCAAGTATCAGATAGCAATCATGCTCGCGATCTTCTCGACACAAGTGCTTGGGATGACCCTCTCGATCATCTTCAGCTGCCGAATCGCATTCAACGAATACGGAGTGCTTCGACGCGAGATTTTCGTTAAGCGCTAACAGAAACTCGCGAAGCGGGCGGATTTACTCAGCTCCAGCGTCGTCCGCAGCCTTTTCACCGCCCTTGGCTTCAACCGTGAGGCGAAGATCGAACTCAACGTCCGCGTGCAGTTTGACGGGAATGTCGAACTTGCCGGTGCTCTTGATTGGCTTATCGAGCTTGATCGCGTGACGATCGATGTCGATTCCAGTTTTCTCTGCGACAGCTTTGACAAGATCATTGACGGTGATCGAACCGAACGCCTTGCCCTGCTCGCCAGTCGCGAGTTCGAGGACGAATTTCTGCCGCTTGATCTTGCTCGCCTGGGACTCGGCCTGAGCCATTTCCTCCGCTTCGCGGCGTCCACGAGCGATTTTCAGCGACTCGATGTTGCGGAGATTGCCTTTGGTCGCCTCGAAAGCTTTACCTTGAGGAAGCAGGAAATTGCGAGCGTATCCACGGCGCACTTTCACGACGTCTGCTTCAGCGCCGAGGTTTGTGATTTTTTCGCGTAAAATTACTTCTGTGTGGGCCATGATATTTGGGAAATTCAGGTTCTCTGAAAAGAGTCGGCCCATCTAGAGCCAATTGTTGGTACTGTCAAGGGGCTGGAACTCGGAAAATCTCAGCAGCTGCTGTCGAATCAGCCGTGCGGAAGGCGCTCGAAAAGATCGAGCAAGGCAAGTTTCAGCTACACCAGATCCCGACAATCAGAGCCGAAAGTAAATTGGCAGCAAAAATAGAACGCGGAGGCACGGCCATTTCCGCGAAGAAATGACGAAAACTGGCCCAAAGTATGCAGTTTGCGCCTCGTTTTGGAATACACCGCGTTTTCGGCTTGAGGAAGCCCCCTCCCGGAATTAACTGATGAGCGATTGTGCTTGGCCAAAGCTTCAAAAAAGCGGGCGTAGTTTAGTGGTAAAACGTGAGCTTCCCAAGCTTGAGTCGAGGGTTCGATTCCCTCCGCCCGTACCAGCGTTTCGGCCAAGAACCGAGCGAATCTGATTCCGCATCATGTCAAAGGCGACATCTTGCGATTGAGCCAACTTTTCGACATCAACCGTCGCTATCTTCTCGCCAATCGACTTCGATTCGGCCAGTTCCAAAAGCACATCGAATTGGACGCCGATCTACGAAAAAGCCAGCAGCTATCTATTTTGCCCGCTTCTCCTTCGCCACCTTTCGCTTGGGAAATAGCTCAAACTTATCCAGCTTCTCCCGCACGGTTAGTCGCGATACCCCAAGCCACTTCGCGATGTGGGATTGGTTGCCGTGGCTTAGTTTCACAGCCTGCGCGTAGAGTTCGCGCTCGACGTCTTCGACTAGCGTTTCAAATGCTCCACGTCCTTCAAGTTCGTCGCGACTGGCGGCAGAGAGACGTTCTTGAATCTTGGCGGCGAACCCTTCTAATGCTCCAGCTGCCGGAGCGGCAAGGCGAATCGCGGAGGATTCGACGGCAGCTAAGGCTTCGCGAATTACGGGTTCACCGATGGTCAGGCCGCGCGAATCGAGCAGCGCCTTGCGGACGACGTTCTCCAGCTGCCGAACGTTTCCGGGCCACGCGGCCGACTCAAGCAGCGTCATGGCTTTAGCGTGAATCGATGGCGCGGACTCATCAAACTCGCGGGCAGAGCATGAAAGGAAATACGTGACTAGCGCTGGAATGTCACTGGGACGCTCGCGTAGCGGCGGAACGAAAATGGTGGCGCCATTGAGGCGATAGAACAGGTCTTCACGGAACTTTCGTTCGGCGAGCATCGCTTCCAGATCGCGGTGAGTTGCGCTGATGACGCGAACGTCGATCGGAATCGCCGCCCTTCCGCCAACACGGCTGATCTGCTGTTCTTGAAGAACGCGCAGCAACTTGACTTGGGTTTCCCACGGCAGATCGCCGATCTCATCCAGAAACAGCGTCCCTCCGCTGGCTTGTTCGAAACGACCGATCCTCTGAGCGATGGCGTTCGTGAATGCACCCTTCTCATGACCAAAGAGCTCACTTTCGATCAGCGTCTCCGGAATCGCGGCGCAGTTGACGGCGACAAATGGCTTACCAGATCGGTCTCCGTGCTGAAAGATCGCGCGGGCGACCATTTCCTTCCCGCTGCCGGTTTCGCCACGGATCAATATCGGGATCGGCTTGGCGGCGAGACGACCGACTTCCTTGAAGACCTTGAGCATCTCTTTGCTGGAGCCGATAATGGTGTCTTTGTCAGGCTCGACATCTTTCCCCATTTCGATTGGGCGCGCAGAAAGTCGGCTGCTGGCGACGGCTTTCTCGACTGTGGCGAGCAAGTCGGGCACTTCGACCGGCTTGATGAGGTAATCGAATGCGCCGAGCTTCATGGCCTCGATCGCGCGATCGGTCGAACTGAAGGCGGTCATGATGATAACCGGCAAACGCGGCTTCATTCGATGGGCTCGCTCCAGAAGCTCCATCCCGCCGATCGTCGGCATTTCGAAGTCGGTCACGACAGCGTCGAAGTCCTCTTCTTCGATCAGGTCGAGCCCTTCATCGCCGTCCTCGACGAGGCTAACTTCGTATTCGTGACCGATGAAGATGTCGCGAAACGTTTCGCCAAGGGCGGTATCGTCGTCGACGAGGAGAAGCTTCGGCTTAGCTGACGGGGATCGAGACATTCAATTCAGGTTTGATTGCTGGCATGACTTCAAGTTCGCGAATTTCATCCAATCTCAAAGTTACCGGTGCTTCTGGGAGTGTGAAGAAAAACGTAGCGCCAGCGCCAACTTCGCCCTCCGCCCAGATCCGACCGCCGTGCTTGTGGATCAGCCGCTGAACTGAAGCAAGGCCGACTCCAGAGCCCGAAAAGTCGTCGTCCCGATGAATCCGGCTGAAGAGCCGGAAGAGTTTGCCGACGTTGGCCATATCAAATCCAGCGCCGTTGTCGCAAACGAAAAACGCGGATCCTTCGTCGTCTTTCCGACCGAACTCAATGGTCGCGGCGTCACATTTTCCTGTAAACTTCCACGCATTGCCGATCAAGTTTTCTAACACGACGCGAAGCATCCTGACATCACCAAAACTCGATAGATTTTCCTTGATGTGCACCTTCGCTTGCCGTGAAGGATTGGCTTCCCGCAACTCCTTCACGATCGCTGTCGCCAATGCCGAAAGGTCCACATTTTCCGGCTTCAAATCGGCCTTTGATTGCCGGTAGACCGCCAGCATCGCGTCGATCTGGTCTCGCATTCGGTTCGCGGCGTCTGCGATGCGGTTAACGCATTCACGTGGTTTCTCCGAAAGCTCTGAACCGAACATTTCCGTTAAAGTCCAGCAATTCGTTTTGACAACGCTGAGCGGGTTCTTCAAATCATGAGCCGCGGTCAACGCGAAGACTTCAAACTCCTCGTTTACCGTCTGCAGCGCCGCCGTTTTCTCTGCCAGCAGCTGCTCCATCGCCCCACGCAGCTTGAGGTTGTCGAGAATCACCGCGGTAGCGTCTGCGAGGCTCTGCAGAATCCGCATCTGACCATCCGTTGCGCGCGCGTTTTCCGCCCAGCAAACCGTGATCGCGCCGACAGCTTCGTCGCGGCCGATCGGGACCATTACGAGGCTTCGGATCATGGTTTGGCTGTAGGCTTCGTGCGGGATGCGATCATCCTCGTCGACGTCGGCGATCTTCAACGGTTGATTCTGACGCGTCCACCAACCGGGCTCGCGGCCTTCCGGAAAATGCTGTCCCGCCCAGTCCGGGCCGATCACCTCTTCGCCGGCGTAAGAGGTCTGCTGTTGTTCTTTGAGCACGAATGTCGCGCCGTCCGCGCCCGTGAGACGGCGAGCAGCTCGCGGGACGATTTCCGCAATGTCATCCAAACTCCGTGCGAACGAAATCCGCGTGATTGCATCAGCCATGCGATCGGCGAGGTCGAGTCCGGGTTTTGGTGGCGGCTCCATGGGCGGCGAGTCTAGCGCTGCAATACAAAGATGCGAGCCAGTTTGCAAGATCTCGGGACATTCATTGCCGTTTCCCTGATGCGCGGCGATTACTCAAGGCGCTGAATATGAGCTAGTTATGCCAATAACTAGATTTGGCACGCAACAGGCTATGTCTGAGTCGGTCATCGCCGCTAAATCCGTGCAATCCGCGATTCATATGCCTTCATCAACCACTTCCCGAAGCTCGAAACCGCGCCTTCTCCTCGTCGACGACGACCTGCCGATCCGGGGCTCCCTGACGATGGTGTTCGAGTGGCACGGATACGACGTCACCGCCGTTGCAGATGCGGCGGACGCGATGAAGCACATCAACCAGCAGCTGCCGGACGTGCTCGTCACCGATCTAGACCTCGGACCGGGAATCGGCGGCCTGAGTTTGATCACCCATCTGCGGCAACTTCACCCGCGGTTGCCAATCGTCGTCGTTAGCGGATGTGACGAAGCACGGGACGAAGCGATTGAATGCGGCGCCCGCGCGTTCATTCCGAAACCGATCAGCGTCGAGGATCTGATGGTCGCGATTCGCGACGCGACGACGTCGGTTTGCTGAGAATCATTCCTTCGTCCTTAGGGGGCCGTCGTAGCTTCGATTGGCATGCCAGTCGAATCTACGAAATGACGCAACGACGGGTCGAATGATTTCGTCAACGGCAGCGAGTGATTGTTGATTTCATTCCTCCGGCCAGGTGACAGGTAAGCCGCGAATGATCCCTTCAACGAAGAGCCAGCTGCCAAAAAATCACAATATCCCGCCGAATTTCGCCCATTTTTTATTATTGTCCTTTTCCCTGCTCTGCTGTTTCCCTGCGTGGCGGGAGGTCAGGAGTTTCCCGATTCGACGGCGTCTAGAAAGCGGACGACCGCATTCGTCCACTGCTCGGGACTTTCCAGCATAGCGTAGTGACCCACCCCATCGAGGAACGTAAGCTGGGAGTTGGGAATATCATCGTCCAAGCGCCGGGCGATCTCTTCGACCGCGACGGGATCGGCCCTTCCCCAGAGAATATGCGTTGGGCGTTCCCAGTTCTGGAGCGCCCCGATCCAGCGATGCCGGAACGACACGCGCTCCGGCAAATACCGGGCAATTTGAGGGAATCGGCTCAGCCCGTTGTCGCGGGTCAGCCCTTCCCAGAGGATTTCCATATCCGAATCCGTGAGCGTCACGGGCGGTTTGGCGCAGAGGCGCAGAAATCGCCGCTTGAACATGCCGATGTCTACCAGCTTTACGACAAATGTTGCCGATTTCGGGTGGCGGAGAAGACGATGAGCCATGGTCAGATGGGCAAGCTCCAGGTGGATGCTCGCATTGCAGATCGTGAGACTGGTTAGGTCGATAGGCAGACTTCCGCTTCTTCGTTTCGCCACGATCTCCGTCGCCACCGACGCCCCGTAATCATGCGCAAGAAGATGCCCAGCTCGAATTCCCAACACCCGCCAGAGTTCGATCGCTGTCTCAGCTTGCTCGATCATCGAATAGGAGTAGTCCTCCGGCTTCGCCGAAAGTCCGAATCCGGGTTGATCGTGAACGACCACGTAAAAGTGGCGCGCGAGCAACGGGAGCGCCTTGGCGAAGTCGAAGGAAAAAGTTGGGAACCCGTGCAAGATCAAAAGCGGGGGAGCTCGCTCATCGCCCGCAGTGACGACAAATATCTTTCGACCGAGAATTTCGAGATACCTCCCCTTGGATTGCCAGATTGATAAGTCGCTCGAAAGAGGGGTGCTGTTAGGAATGTCCTTTTGGGCCCTCGTGCTCCCGGGGCGCGATCGGACCGGGGTCGGAGGAGATGCGATCAGCGCGTCTTTCGATTCGTCGTTTCCCTGGGCATGAACGCCGTTTGGAAAGCTGGCCGCCACAACAGCAGCTGCCGACGAGCCCTTGAGAAAATTCCGTCGATTCGATTCAGTCATCGCTCAGCCTGAGGGCGGCGGCGGGCGTTGCAAGGCTTCACTGGGAGTATTGAGCGAACACAGCGATTCGCCAGCGGCCATTCTCTTTCCGTCGAGGGCAAACGATCGTGTGGCTCGGTCTGGGGGAGCGCAACGCCGCGGACGACGTGCCCGCGCCGAATCTCTTCAAGATGGATCACAGCTCGATGGGAATGGATCACGGATCGATGAAGCACGGCGGCGTGAAAATGGACATGCCGATGAAAGCTGAGCCGAAGCCAGCCGCGGCAGCGAGGAGCGACCTCCGCGTCTTGAGCTACGATCAACTCCGCTCACCGCGCCGAACCACATTGCGCGCGGGGCGTCCGTGGCGCGACGTCACTCTCAAGCTCGAAGGCGACATGGAGCGCTACGTTTGGACCTTCGACGGCAAGACGCTTCAAGAAGAAGACCAGATCCTCGTCAGGCGCGGCGAAAACGTCCGCTTCACCCTCATCAACACCTCGATGATGCATCACCCGATGCACCTGCACGGCCACTTTTTCCGCGTCGTCAACGCGCAGGGCGAGTTCTCGCCGCTCAAACACACCGTCGACGTCGCGCCGTCCCAGACCGTCGTCATCGAGTTCGAGGCGACTGAAGACAAGGACTGGTTCTTCCACTGCCACGTGCTCTATCACATGATGAGCGGTATGGCCCGTGTCGTCCACTACGAGGGCTCCGAAGTCGCGCCGGAACTGGCGGCTGTTCGCGACAGCCCGATGAGCGAATTGAACCACGATCCGTTCTGGATCTGGGGCGAAGGCGTCGCCCTGACCCAAATGACCGAAGGCATGGTCGTCGTCGCCAACACTCGCAACACCGTCAGCGCAGCGTGGCAGATCGGCTGGGAAAACGTTGACGAAACCGACTACGAAATCGACCTCCTCTACGACCGCTACTTCAACCGATTCTTCAGCGCGTTTGCCGGCGCTCAATTGACCGAGGGCAACGACCGCGCGGTAGGCGGCGTCCGCTATCTTTTGCCAATGTCAGTCGAAAGCCGCGTCTGGATCGACAGCAACGGCGAGTTCCGGTTCGCCCTCGCCAAGTCCACGCCGCTAACCCGTCGCCTCGGCGCGTTTGGCGAGATCGAATACGACACCGGGACCGAGTGGGAATGGGCCGCCGGCCTTGAGTGGGTTGGCGGGAAAAACTGGTCGATCGTCGGTCAGTATCACTCGGATTTTGGCGCTGGTGTCGGCGTCGGTCTTCGCTTCTGAACGCTCAATATCAATAGAAAACCAGAAACCCGGATAGATTTCAAATCCCCTGAAAATTGTTGGAGGGAAGCGTGTCGATATGACGTTCACTAATTGAGCATTCACGGAGTCATCGTCAGGATAAACCCTCCCAATCGTCCAACCACCATGCCCGCGACCCCCTCGCACCACGATGGCGATCACAGCCATCATCACAGCCATTCCTCGCCGAAGGCCAATTACTTTTGCCCCATGTGTCCGGGCGTCGAGAGCGACAAACCGGGCGACTGTCCCAAGTGCGGGATGGCGCTCGTTTCGGCGGAGCCCGAGCCGGCAGCAGCTGCTGCCGGCAAGACCATCTACACCTGCCCGATGCACCCGGAGATCGAGCAGGATCACCCCGGCGACTGCCCCAAATGCGGGATGGCGCTGGAGCCGAAAACCGTCGGCGGGGATTCCACGGAGGAGGACGCGGAAAGCGCCTCGTTGCGGCGGAAATTCTGGATCGGACTCTGGCTGACCATTCCGGTTTTCCTGCTGGCGATGGGCGGGATGATTCCCGGCCTCAATCTGGATAAAATCATCCCACACGGCCTCAGCCGATGGTTGGAGTTTTTGCTGACCACGCCAGTAGTACTCTGGTGCGGCGGCGTGTTTTTCAAGAAGGCGTGGCGCTCGATTGTGAACCGCAGCCTCAACATGTTCACGCTGATCTCAATGGGCGTCGGCGCGGCTTACGTCTACAGTGCGGTGGCGGTGCTCGCGCCGGGGCTGTTCCCGGATTCGTTCCGGCGCGGCGGCGAGGTTGGGCTCTACTTCGAAGCGGCGGCCGTGATCACGGTTCTGGTTTTGTTAGGGCAGTGGCTGGAGGCGCGCGCTCGCAGTCGGACGGGACAGGCGATTCAGTCTTTGTTAGGCCTCGCGGCGAAGACGGCGCACCTCGTCAACGACGGCGAGGAATCCGATGTGCCGGTCGACTCGATCGTCGCAGGTGACCTGCTGCGCGTGCGGCCGGGCGAGAAAATTCCGGTCGACGGCGTCGTCGTCGAAGGCGGCAGCTCGCTCGACGAATCGATGATCACCGGCGAGCCGATTCCAGTTCAAAAAGGCGAGGGCGACGCCGTGATCGGCGCGACGATCAACCAGACTGGTTCGATCCTGATGCGCGCCGAAAAAGTCGGCCACGAAACTCTGCTTTCGCAGATCGTCCACATGGTCGCCGAGGCCCAACGCAGCCGCGCGCCGATTCAGAAACTCGCGGATTCCGTCGCCGGCTGGTTCGTTCCAGCGGTGATTGGTTGCGCCGTGATCGCGTTTGCCGTCTGGGCGATTTGGGGGCCGGATCCGAAGATGGCTTACGCACTCGTCGCCGCGGTTTCCGTGCTCATCATCGCCTGTCCCTGCGCCCTTGGGCTGGCCACACCGATGTCGATCATGGTCGGGATCGGTCGCGCCGCGCAGATGGGAATCTTGATCAAAAACGCCGAGGCGATCGAGTCCGCCGAACGGGTAACGGTCCTCGTAACCGATAAAACCGGCACCCTCACCGCAGGCAAGCCGAGCGTGACCGAAATCGTCACTGCGAGCGGCGTCGAGGACCAGCAGCTGCTGGCGTGGGCCGCGGCGGTCGAGCAGGCCAGTGAACATCCGCTTGCGCGTGCCGTCGTCGATGAATCCCGCGCTCGCGAGATCGAAATTGGCGACGCCAAGGACTTCGAGTCGACCACCGGCGGCGGCGTCCGCGGCGAGGTCGATGGGAAACTTGTCAGGGTCGGGAAACGCGGATTTCTGGAGAACGAAGGCCTCGCGATTCCGCCCGAGTTGTCGAGCCGCGCCGAAGAGCTTCAAGCCAAAGCCCGGACCGTCGTCTGGATCGCGGCTGGCGACGAGGTGGTGGGCTTGTTAGGCATCGCCGACGCGATCAAGGAGTCCACGCCGGAAGCGATCGCCGCGCTTCACAACATGGGCGTCAAAGTCATCGTCTGCACCGGCGACAACCGCGCCACGGCCGAAGCCGTCGCGAAAGAATTGGGAATCGACGAAGTCCACGCCGAACTCGCGCCCGCCGACAAGATCGCCATCGTCAAGCGCCTCAAAGCCGAAGGCGCGATTGTCGCGATGGCTGGCGACGGGATCAACGACGCTCCTGCGCTCGCCGAGGCGCACGTCGGCGTCGCCATGGGAACCGGGACCGATGTCGCGATCGAAAGCGCCTCGATCACGCTGGTTCGCGGCGACCTTCTCGGCATCGCCAAAGCCATCCGCCTGAGCCGCGCGACGATGGGCAACATCCGACAAAACCTGTTCTTCGCCTTCGTCTACAACGCCCTCGGCGTGCCGATCGCGGCTGGCGTCCTCTTTCCGTTTATCCATATCCTGCTAAGCCCGATGATCGCTGGAGCGGCGATGAGCTTCAGTTCGGTCTCCGTGATTGCCAACGCGCTGCGGCTGCGACGGTCGCGATTGTGAAGAGTTTGGCCCTACTGATTCAATTTCGCGACGAACTTCTCCGGCTCGGCGTTGAAATCGTCGATGCAGGATTTGCAGCAGAGCTTCACGGTTACGTCGCCGTGCTTTACGATGACTGGCTCGCCCATACTGCCGAGTTCTTCGCCTGAAACGACGCAGGTTTTGAGCGGGTAGCCGTCGGCGGTGGGGTCAGCAGTTGCTGAGCTGGAATCGCCGTGGTCATGGTCGCCGTGATCGTGGTCGTGGCCATCTCCGCCGCAGGACGAGAGGCTGATGGCGACCGCGAAGGACGCAAGGAGGGCTAGGAGTAGGTTTTGGGTTTTCATGTCTGGATCCGGTTTGGATTGTTTTCTTGTCAGGATGGATCGATCAGGTAATTCCGGTAGACGTTGCCGAGCTCGTCGTCGTTTTTTCGCTGGAACGGCCACAGCACGATTTCTTCGGATTTCACCCACTCAAGTGGGATTGGCGAGCCGACTTTGAGGATGCGGTCGAAGTCGTCGGGATTGGCAAAGAGAACGATGACTGGGCGCGGATGCTCGCGCAGCGATTCTGCGAAATTTTCGATGACGCGATCGAGGACCGGGCCGCGAAATGGGTTGTAGAAGTGGAGCACGGTTGCGTCGGCTGGAATCGCGTATTCGGTCGCGTCCTGACGACTGACATCGACCGTTTCGCATTGCAGGCGGCCACGAGCGCGGGCAATTTCGATGTTCTTCTCGGCTTCATCGGCAAGTTCGGGCATGAACTCGATTCCGATGACGCGCTTGAGTGGACGGCTCGCCGCTTCCAGCAGGACACGACCTTTGCCAGCACCGAAATCGATGAAGACGTCCTCGTTGTTCAGTTCACGCGGTAGAGCACGGATCGTAGCGCGCAGAGCTGCGTAGGTGATCGGGCTGTAGTCGACGTAGTTTTCATCGTCGACGCCGTGTTCCTTTAATGTGTAGCTGCGGTTGGTCTTCACGCCGAAACTCCGATCCCCGCGGCGATCTTTGGCGAAATTCACCAACATGCCGATGCCTTCACGAAGACCGTGCTCGCGAAACAGCCTACCGAGCTTCGCGGGAATCGAGAGTAGACGCCGAAGGCGGCCGGGGCGCTTTTGGAGCGGGATCTCGGCAGGTGGGGAGGTTGCTTCTGAATCCATCATTGGAGAGAAGTGACGTAGTAAATCCACGGCGAGCCCGAAAAGAACCCAGCGGCGATTTTTTTGCCGTCGAGGTCGGACATGTGCGCCTCCGGCGGCTGCAAATCCGCGTCGGAAACCAGCGAGCGGATTCCATCGCGAGAGTTCCAGCTCTGCTGATTGATTTCGTCGAGCATCGACCGATTCAGGCGATTCTCAGGAGGCGTCGCCGCCAAGATAAGCCGTAGGATTCGCGAGAAATTCCTTGGAGCATTGCTTGCAGCAGAACTCGACTTCCTGACCCTGATAATCAATGACGTAAGCCTTTTCGATCACTTCGCCGGAAACCGGGCAGAGTTTTTCGCCAGCGGCGGGCTCGGCCTTCTTTTCGGTCGTCGAGGCGTGGCTGTGATTGTGGCCAGCGTGATCGCCATGATCATGCGCGGAGTGATCGTGACCGCCGGTGGTAGTCGTTTCGCAGCTGCTGAGCGTGAGCCCGACAGCGACAGCCGCGAAAAGGGCGAAAATACGGGCGGTGATCGCCGCGAGGGAAGTGGGTTTAGATTGGGTCATGTGCGGTTAAACGCCGGAAACCCGCCAACCCCTCGAAAATTAATTTGATCAGTTTCCTGTCGGAAAACGCCGCCGGTTTGGCAGGAGGGGTGGCGAGGTTGGGCTGTGGTTTTGTGGAACCAGATTGTCTGCAATCAAAGCTGCGACAGATACTTCTCTTTGCTTGCTTCGAACTTCTTCACGCAGGGTTTGCAGCAGAACTTCACTTGCTGTCCGTCGTAAACGCGGACGACCGGGCCGCCCATCGAGTTCAGATCATTGCCGGTAACGAGGCAAGTGTCTTTCGGATACGGTTTGACAGCTCCGACTGAGGCACCGCCGTCAGCGCTGCTCGAAACTCCGGCATCGTTGCTGGTGCAGGCACCGAGGAAGAGGGCGAAGGCCGCCAAACTCGCGGCGAGGATTTTCGTGATGGATTTCTTCATTTGGATTGGGGGTGCTTAGCTCTTTAGCTGGGTCAGATATTTCTCGGGATCGGCGTTGAATTTTTTCACACAGGGCTTGCAGCAGAACTTCACTTCCTGACCTTCGTGAACGATCTTGTAGGGCTTGCCCATCGAGCCGAGTTCGTTGCTGGTCACGAGGCAAATCTCGAGCGGATAGGGCTTCGCTTTGGCGTTTTGGGGCGCGCCGACAGCGAGGCCGGCGAAGAGAAACGCAACAGCAGCTGCTGCCGCGAATACGGTGCTTTTGAGGGTTGGGTAGGTTCTCATTATCTTGTTGTGAAGTTGGAGTGGGTTGAGTTATTCAGAAGCGGAAATGGATGCCTCCGCCGAAGCCGTGTTCGGAATGAAATTGAGTGATGAGCGAGACGCGTTTGCTGATCAGATAGGCGGCGCCGACGGACCACTCCCACTCGGTGTTGGTGTCGAACTCGACGTCGCCAAAAATCGTGATCCGGTCGGTTAGTGGGATGTCTTTGCCGAGGCCGAAGCGGAAATCGCCTTCGCTATCGACCTGCGCAAAGCTGGTTACGAGGAAAGGCAGGCGATGCGCAACTCCGCCGATGACGCGGTTCTCAGCGTCAGGATCGTTTGTGAAGCGGTAACCGA
The DNA here is from genome assembly GCA_047620505.1 of Verrucomicrobiales bacterium. GTDB lineage: Bacteria > Verrucomicrobiota > Verrucomicrobiia > Verrucomicrobiales > DEV007 > JBLHKS01. Next base: position 28,243 of record JBLHKS010000061.1, read on the forward strand.
GAAAGCTCGTCCAATCCGGGTTGAAGTAGTGATTCCACGTCGCGTCGATCTCGTATTCGTCATGATCGCCGAAGCCAATGTCCCACGTCGCCATGAGGTCTTCGCGACCGCTCATAAACGTCGCCATGCCCATGGTCATGTGATTTTGGACCGAGCCTTCGGCGAAGAAAAACGTCGGATTCATCAACTTGGGATCGAGGGCGGGTTCGTGGTCCTCGCCCTGCTCGGTGTAGCTGACGACACGCGCCATCCCGGCGTCCATGTGGTAAAGCAGGTGACAGTGGAAGAACCAGTCTTTCTCTTCGTTGGCGTAGAACTCGATCGAGCGCCGGGTCATGGGCGGGACGTCGACGGTGTGCTTGAGCGGCGCGCGCGGACCCTGACCGTTCAACAATCGGAAGAAGTGACCGTGCAGATGAATCGGGTGATGCATCATCGTGTCGTTGATCATTTCGATCTGGAGAACCTCGCCCTTGGTGACCGGGATTTTGCTCTCCTCAGCGAGCGTTTTGCCGTTGAACGACCAGATGTAGCGCTGCATGTCGCCTGTCAGGCGAAGCTCGATTTTGCGGCGTGGATGTTCGGGACTGATCTCGGTTGGACTGGCTGCGCGGAGCCGATGGTAGGGCGAGAGCGGGCGTGGGCCGGGCTCGAAATCCGCGAGTTCTTCGGCGCTGTGCATCGTCGTTAATGGATCGTTCAACGCGACTTCCATCATCTCGTCCATTGAGTAAGGATTCGGCTTCGGGATGTCCTCGGCGTGCTGTTTCTCGCCCTCGCCGACGAAGATTGAAGCGTGGCCGGAACCGTCCTGCGCTGTTGCGCGAACTTCCCAAGCGCCCTCGGCCGGAACCGTAAAGATCACGTCGTAGGTTTCGGCCATGCCGATGAAAAGGCGCTCGACTTCGATTGGTTCGACCTCAGGTCCATCAGCCGCGACCACAGTGAGCGGGCCTGATGCGGCATGCAGGTAAAAGTAGCTCGAAGCGCCGGAGTTGATGACGCGGAATCGCACACGCTCGCCGGGCTGAGCTTTGAGAGAAGACTCCGTTTCGCCGTTGATCCAGAACGCGTCGTAGGCCACGTCGGAGATGTCCATTGGCGGCATCTTGCCACGTTCGCGCTCGATGTATTCGCCGAGCGCGCCAGCCTTTATCGCGCCGGAGATCGATTGAAGGTTGCCCTTCTTGAACGCATACCACTCGCTGCCGCGCATCAGCGTTCGCATGACTTCCTTGGGATTTTCGTTGGTCCAGTCGGAGAGCTGGAGCACAACATCGTGATCAGCGCGGATCGTCTCGCCGCCCTTCGGAGTGATCACAATGGAACCGTAAACGCCGCGCTGTTCCTGCAAGCCGGTGTGCGAGTGATACCAATAAGTTCCTGCGTGGATGAGCGGAAATCGGAACGTGTGCGTCGTGCCCGGTTTGATCGGCGGAGTCGTCAAATACGGGACGCCGTCCTCGGCATTCGGGACGAGCAAACCGTGCCAGTGGATCGACGTGGTTTCGCGTTTGAGCGCGTTGTGAACCCGCAACACGGCGACGTCGCCCTCTCGGAATCGCAGCACCGGCGCAGGGATGCCGCCGTTGACGGTGAGCGCTTGGACACGCTTGCCAGCGGGCGAGATCGTGGTCTCGGCGATCGTCAGATCGTATTCGACTTCCTCGGCGTGGAGAGTTGATACGGTTAGCGCAAGGAAAAGTGTTAGAACAAATTGGAAAGTGATTTTCATGAACGGAATGAGTGAACAAAGCGAGGTCGAATCGCAGCCGCGCCCGGCCGAAATGCCGAAGGCGAGGAAAAGAGGTTGAACTGCGCCAGCGAGCGGCCAGCGCGATCAATTGTTCACTCAATCACAGTCGAAAAACGCAGAGCCAAGCGCCCAGCAGTTGCTGGGTTCGTGGAGGCGGATCGTGGGCCGATTCGCGTGGCTCGACCGGCGCTGTCAGGAATTGCACAGCAACTTCGGCAACAGTAGGCGGCGGCGCGATCAGGCCGGACTCGGCAGGCGGCGCTAATTGGATCATCTTCGTCATGTCCGCCGGTTCCGCGTCGCAATGCGAGCAGGGTTTGCCGTCGTTTGGCGCAGGCTGATCCTGCGTTGAATCCGGCGTCTTCGCTGAGCAACAGCTGTGCGAAGTCGGCATCTCCTCTGCGCTCTCCGCATGGCCGCAGACGCAGAACGGCCAAGCGATCGAAATCGCAAGCATCAGGCCGAGAATCTGTTTTCCAATCGTCATGTGGAGGTTGGGAAGCACCGGAGAATACCGGAACACGCGCTGCGGTCAATCGCAGTTCGTGCATGGGGTTAAACGCCGCCAGACACACGATCCCTCAAATTTTTAGAGGTTTCATCACGATGGCTGGCGAGACGTCAGCTGAGCCCCCACAGCTCCCGTCAACTCGTCGCGACTCGACAGCCACGATCATGAGGGATTTCCGAGTTTGCGGCGTTCAAGGATTTGGACATCTTGAACGAAATCGTAAAATGACATCTGCAAATGATCCTGATCCGCTAGACCGGCTCCTCGACAACCTTGCCGCCGAGCAGCTGCCAAACGCGCCGCCAAATCTCGAAGCGAACGTGCTTCGGGCCATCCGGCTTGAAGCCGCCGACGCCGGAAACGGAACGGGGTGGCCGAGTTGGCTTAGCATTCCAAAATTCGCCGCAGCGTGCGTCGCCGCCGCAATTGTCTTTGGGGTCACGTCCGGCATGATCGCGGTCGGCGTCGCGCAAGAGGCAGATCAAATCGACGCGCGCGAAGCGCTGGCGCTCGATGTTTTCGGAGCCCATGCTCCGGGATTGCCCCAGCAGCTGCTGGCTCAGCACGAGCCCTGATCGATGAACCAGAAACTCAAACACCCAGCCGTCATCATTGTCGGTGTCTTTGCCGCCGCGCTCATCGGTTGTGCCTTGGGCTGCGCGATCGCGAACAAACTGACACGGACCGAGGGCCACGGACATGCCGGGCATGCTCACCACGGCGATCCCTCCGCAGCGCACGTGTGGCTGCACGAAACGCTCGGACTTCATGGCGACCAGATCGATGGGCTTGAGGAGATCGAAATCCGTTTTGCCAAACGCCAAGGCGAACTCGAATCAGCAATCGCAGCGGCGAATGCAAAGCTTGCAGTCGCCCTCCGCGAGGACCGCGCATATTCGGCGCAGGTCGAGGCCGCAGTCGACGAGATCCACCAAGCGCAGGCCGAGTTGCAGAAGGCGACGGTCGAACATCTCGTCGAGATGGAAGCCGTGCTCACTCCCGAGCAATATCAGCAGTTGCTGAACTTAGCTGCCGATGCGCTTGGGGGCTGAAAATCAGCGTTTCTGACCCTGTCCTAACCATGCTCCCAGACAACGACGAAGCCGCGCTCGTTGCGCGTTTTCGCGATGGCGAAGAAGCCGCGCTGGAAATCATCATCAGCCGGCACAAGGACCCGCTCTTCCGCTTCGTTGTCCACTATCTGAACGACGCAACCGAAGCCGCCGACGTTGTTTCCGAAACCTTCATCCGGGCGTGGCGCAACCGAGCCAGCTACCGGCCTAACGCTGCGCTTCAGACGTGGCTTTTCGCGATCGGAGTCAACCTCTGCCGCGACCACGCGCGAAAACGCAAACGCCGCCCGGGTGATTTCGCGATCAATCAAGACGAGAGCAACCTGACGCGTCTCGTCGGCGGTTCTCAACCCGACGAAGAGGCTGAACGCCGCGATGAAGTCGAGCAACTGCGTCAGGCCATCAACGCCTTGCCGCACGACCTCAAAACCGCCCTCGTCCTCAATGCGCTGGAAGGTCATTCGCAGGATGAGGTGGCCAAGATGCTCGGCTGCAGCCGCAAAGCCATCGAGACACGAGTTTACCGGGCGCGGAAAATGCTGAAGGCGGCGCTGGCGTGACCGCTTCAGCCCGCGACTTCTTCATTTTGCGCGCTTCTCCCGGCCCTAAGGCGTAATGGCGATTTTAAGAACTCCATCGCTCTGGTTGGCGAAGAGCTCATAGGCTTCTTCAATCTGTTCGAGGCCAAAGCGGTGGGTGATCAGCGGACCGAAATCGATGCGGTCCCAGGCAATCACATTCATCAGGCGCCGCATTCGCTCTTTGCCGCCAGGACACAGAGAGGTGACGATTTTGTGATCTCCCAGTCCAGCGTGAAACGCGCCAAGCGGAATGGTTAAATCTTCCGAATAGACGCCAAGACTCGACAAGGTTCCACCCGGTTTCAGCACTCGGAGACAACTCTCGAACGTCGATTGTGTCCCGAGGGCTTCAATGGCCACATCAACGCCACGACCATTGGTAACCTTCATGATTTCTTCGACAGGATCGGACTTGCGGAAATCGATCACGAGATCGGCACCGAACCGTTTCGCCATCTCGATCCGCGCGGGGACCGTTTCAACGGCGATGATCGTGGTCGCGCCGCGCAGTCTGGCTCCAGCAGTCGCGCAAAGGCCGATGGGACCCTGGGCGAAAACAACCACCACGTCACCGATCTTGATATTTCCCGATTCCGCCCCTGCAAAACCCGTCGACATGATATCGGGGCACATCAGCACTTGCTCATCTGTCAAGGCATCGGGCACCGGCGCCAGGTTAGCCATGGCGTCGGGCACCAAAAGGTATTCCGCCTGTGAGCCATCGATGGTGTTGCCAAAGCGCCAACCTCCCAGGGGTTTGAGGCCGTGGGCCGCGCTCTGGCCGTCCTGGGAGTGCAACCCCTCGAGACTGGCGTTGGAGTAACCGCTCGGGCAGATGGCGCCGGCGATGACGCGCTGACCTTCGCGGTAGCCTTGCACATTTCGACCGAGCTTCTCGATCACCCCAACTGGTTCGTGTCCGATGGTTAGACCCTTTGCTACTGGATATTCACCCTTGAGAATGTGGACATCCGTTCCGCAGATTGTCGTTGTGGTAATACGAATCAGCGCATCGCTCGGCCCCACCTCCGGGATAGGTTTTTCATCGAGAACGATGCGTCCAGGTTCAATAAATAGAGCTGCTTTCATAGGATTCGGTGTGGTGACAGGGTAGCGTACGACGGATGGCTGCGTCGGCTACGCATATCTTGTTCAAGTGTGAGCCACCGAGACAATGAAATTTTGGCCAAGGTCGGCCGCGATGACGTGATTGATCGAGATATGCCAATTGATGCGAAGCGCGGCGCATCGAACTCCGCTACGGTACCTGAAATGAAACCGTTGGCCAACGGTCTGAGTTCTTCACTTCCCTGGATCGCTGGAAACTACTGCATGGCGAGGAGGACGACGTGCTCGAACTCGCCGTTGCTCTGGGCATGCAATATCGCCGCACCAGCGAGAGTGATTTCGCGCATACTAGCCTGATCACGGTGCTCAGCCCAGACGGAGAACCCCTCTATCCCCGCGCCGAACTCGAAGAACCGCTTCAGCAGCTGCTGGACGCCGTGGAGTCCGCAGTGAAACACAACAAACGCTGAACTGCCGCCAAACGAGCGCGGCAACCGCCCCATTCTCAGCCGATCTTTCCAGATTCGACGGCGTCCAGAAGGACAGAAAGCGGACGACCACATTCGGCCAGCTCACGCTGGGGACTCTCATCATCTTCCTTAAATATAACATCTGGTTCAAATCTTGGGAAGCACGACACGATTATGCCGGTACTTCTATGATTCTTCGTCACTATTCTCAGCCGCATTCGCCTGATCATTTACAATATCCTGTGCAACGCCTAGCGCAATATGCGAAGCCTGCGGCAGGACGGTCTCATAATGACTGGTTTCGCTGGTTTCGGTTGTCGGCGTGGATACGCGGCGCGTGGCGCGATAAAGCGCATAACCTGCAATGACCGCGAAAATAAATGCGACCAAAATGAAAAAGCTGTCCGGCCCAAAAAAATCATCAGCAGACCAGCGAGAATCGGTGCGCCAATCGCCCCTACTCCGCTCAGAAATATTAACGACCCCGATGCCGCAGCCATTTCACCCGGTTCCAGATAATCGTTCGTGTAGGCAATTATCAAAGAATACAGAGGGCTAGCAAGCCCTCCCGCAAAAAATGACAGCACATATAGAGCCTGATTTCAAGCTCGAAGTGCAATTCACAGGTGGAAAGTAAGGTTAACCGGGATAATCCTGAAACCGAGCGATTCACAGTTGCACAATGACAGGATATACCCAGTTAACCGAAGGAGAGCGTAACC
>JBLHKS010000062.1:0-33976 GCA_047620505.1 Verrucomicrobiales bacterium
GATGCGGCAGAGCGGCGTAGTGTTTGTGGTAGGCCAGATTGTGCCGGTCTCCTTCGGGATGGCCACCGGCGGCTTTTTTTGCGTCGATGAAGCCGAAGTCTTTGGGATCGGGAGTGCCCTCGAGGCGGTCGGCATAGGCGTAGAAGCGGGTGGGGTGGTCGATCAGGCGATCCGTCTTGCGAATCTCGGCGATCTTCGCCTGGTTCTCGGGTGTCTTGGCGGCTTCATCGACACCTTTTTGCCAGCGGGTGAAGCGTGCGTACTGATCTTCGATCTGCGCGATCTCCTTCTCGTTCTCTGGACTGATCGTCTCCTCCGGCTCGACGCGCAGGACTGTGGATTCGGTGACTTCGACATCCTTGATCGGCCCCTCGAGTTCGATCCAATCCACCCAAACAGCCGGAGGAGTGCCATAGCCGTTCTCTCTTTTGTGTCGGTTGAAGGCATCGCGAACGCTCTTTCCATTGGTCGGACGCCGCTCCTGGATCGCAAACTCGCGCGGGGTATCGACTCCGATCTCGACCGTCGTCTCGATGATCTCTGGATTCTCGACCGTCCCGGTGACCTGGTGACTGCTGAGCGGAAGGCTGGCGAAACCGGCAGGCACTTGATTCACCCGCTGCGGATGGCCGACCTCGATGAAATGTCGGGAGGCCGGGGAACCTTCCACCGTTCCCGCTCGAATTCTCAGTTTGTAAGTACCCGGAGGAAGATCCTCAGGCTTGGGGGTGACGTCGATGCGCTGGAGGTCCCAGGCTAGCTTCAGGTAAGTGCCACGGTCGCTGTGGGGAAGCTCGGCGTAGTGCTTGATATAGGCATGCGATCGTTGGTAGCCTCCCTGATTGGAAAACGAGGCGGCATTGGCATCTCAAAAACCGAATTTCTTGGCATCGGGTCCCTTCTTCAGAAGGTCGGCATTCTGGTAGAGCCGGAGGCGCCATCTGTCATCGAGCCCGGGGAACTTCATGCGAAGTTCGTCCATGACTTTTTGGTTTTCGGGATCGAGAGCCGCTTTATCCACCTCGGCTTTCCAGAGCAGATAGCGTTCGTTGGTTTCCTCCAGCTTCGCCAGTTTTTCGAGGCTCTGGACGTTGACCGTCTTTTCCGGTTCGACGCGAAAGATTCGCGATTCCTGTCCCATCGCAGCCTGACGTTCGAACAATTCGTCAATCGCGCTTCGTCCGAGTTTCAGATACTGCTCAATCTGATCGCTGGAGATGAACTGCGAGGCTCCCACGGTATCAAGGGTGCCGGAACCACCATCAGCAGGCAGGGAGTCAACATCGACTCCGACGCCCAGCAGCTGCTGGATCGTATTCTGGTATTCGCGCCGGTTGAGGCGACGCATCGTGATTTCGCCGCCGGAGTCGGAGAGCGAACGCCGCGCCCAGACCATGGTCTGGGCGAGGGCGTCGAGGAAGTCGGCTTTCTCTGTGTTCTCCGGCTGCGGCTCGTCTTCCGGAGGCATTTCGCCGGAGTTCATCGAGTTAAGCACCTTCTGCCAGAGTTCGGCTTCTGCGATCGTGGTGACCTGGAAGGCAATGTCTTCCAGGTTCACTTTGGCCTTTTCCGTGAGGGCATCGTGGCATTCGAAGCAGTATTTTTCGAGGAAGGCGAAGTGCTTCTCCGGCAGCTCGGGGGTGGTGTCGTTGGCACTTGCAAAGACGGGAAGCAGTCCTGTTAGTCCGACGGCCCAACAAGGTAAGGTCAACGAACATACCCTGCTGATTCGCGAACAGCCTCTGTTCCAAGCCTGTCGCATCACGAGCTGAAAGCTCGAAGGCACAGAGCCCAGGGTTTTAACCCTGGGTATGTTGAGCAAAAACGATAGCGTCCTGAAGGGACGCAAGCATGCGGACTTAGTCCCATACATATCGTTCATCGTATTCGACTTTGTATTGTTCGAGGAATTTTCGATATTCATCTTGGAAAGTGATTTTCTTGTGATGCTCTTTCTGGCGCTTTACATACGCACTAGCTTTGTCCAGATCCGTCGGGCCGACGCTGAACCAGCCATATCCGGCTTGCCACGAAAACCGTCCTGGGAGATTCAGTTCAGAGTTTGCCCAACGAGAGGAACTGCCTTTTAGCTCTTTTATAAACTTGATATCATCACACGATTTTGAATCACGGATGATGAGGTGCACGTGATCATGAATGCCGTTGATCTCGATACAGGCTGCGACCAAATCCCGAGCAATTCCGCCCATGTATTCGTATAGTCGTGATTTGATGTCGCCCGTAATGAGCGGATCTCGATTCTTCGTGCTAAACACGAGGTGAGAATATTTCACATGGAGGGATTGCGGCATCTTTGGAATCTTTGGCGTTCGCCTACGTCCTTTCAGGACGCGTTAATTTTTCACAATCGTATCCCAGGGTTAAAACCCTGGGCTCTGTGCCTTCGAGCCTTCAGCTCGCTTGATTCTTCGGTTATGAACTGGTTCCTCACGCCTGCAATTCTTTCACAACTCCGGAGCTGTCCCCATGCCTCTCAACATCGATGCCCATACCGCGCAGCATCGTCAGCCAAACGTTACACAGCGGCGTGTCGGTGGGCAGAACGAGATGCTGGCCCAGCTTGAGGTTGGCTCCGCCGCCGGTGAGGACGGTGGGGCAATTGGTCAGGTAGTGGATCGAGCTGATATTCGATCCAAAAGCCAGCGCTGTATGATCGAACAGACTCGACCCGTCGGCTTCTTTCGTAACCTTGAGTTTGTCGATCAAGCCGGCCAGCAGTTCCGAATGAGCTTTGTCTTTCGCCTGGGACGCGACCATGCGCTCACCTGGCGAGTAGTGGCTCACGTTGTGAGCGCTGCTTGAAAAATCCATGCTTTGTAGGAGCGTCTGGTTGGGCAGGCGGTAGGTCAGGGCGCGGGTGCTGTCGGTCTGCAGCGCGGCGACGATGAGCTGATACATGATCTCGATCTCCTGCCTTCCCTTAAGGCCCGGCTCGGGTGCGTCGAGAGGAGGCTTCGCCTTGGGCACGTCGAGCCAGTCTTCGTCTTTGTTGAGGCGCGTCTCGATGTCGCGGATGCCCTGGAAGTACTCGTCCAGCTTGTCTGTGTCCGTCGTGGAGAGACCACGCTGCACCCGCTTGGCTTCGGTCAGCACGGCATCCAGCACGCTGCGGTTCTCGGCGATGGCGGCCTGACGTTGTTCCAGCGGCAGGTCATCGGCGGAGAAGAGCTTGTGGAAAACCTGAACCGGATCGTTCTGGCCGGCGACGGGCTTGCCGCGCTGATCCCACGCTAACGAAAGGCCGGGACCGTGTCCCTGCAGATCGGCGCTGTTGAGTTGGATGGAGGAAAAACGGGTGTCCTGCCCCAGCTGCTGAGCGACGACCTGGTCGGCAGAGATGCTGTTAGCCATGCTCTGGCCGGGCAAGGAATAACGATTGGCTCCGGTGAGCCAGAAGGTGCTGCCCCAGTGAGCTTCGTTGGTGTATTGGTTGGCGCAGCCCTGCACCACGGTGAGATCCGGCTGGTGACGGGCGAGCGGAGCAAGCCCCTCGGAAAGTTCGTAATCGGCGCCGGTCTTGCTGGTGTCCGGGAACCAGGTTTCCTTCGTCACCCCAAATCCGGTGCCGAGAAAGACGGAGCGCTTGGGGGGTGTCGCAGGCGCGCCAGCAGCTGCTGAGGCGAATTGGCGGAATCCAATGGATTCGAGCGCGGGCAGAGCGATCAGCGCTCCGGCTCCGCGAAGGAAATGGCGGCGGTTAAAAGGTGATTTCATAGCTGCAAATTTTATTTGGATAGAATTGCCTTCTTTCACTTCACAAATCGAACCGGAAGAGTCGGTTGCTTGATCACTGTGAGTTGAACGTCATCCACGAAGTAGCCGCCCAATTTGATCGGGGTTTTGGACCCAGTCATCGTATTCACGTTCACAGAAATGAGGGCGATCGTTGCTTCCGGCTCCAGGATGCAGGAGGCGGAAATGGTGGCCGATTCTTCGCCGGGATCGAGCTTGATGGCTTTGTTTCCAAGCGCTACGGCATCGCTGATCACAAGCGGCCATGCCTCGCCGATCGACTCGGGCTCTGCTTGGTAAAGATGAATGGTGCAAGTCCCCTTTAGCTTGGGCAGCTCTTCATCGGAGGGAGCCGCCTCTCGATGGAATGTGGCAGAAAGTTCCAGGGTAAATTGAGCCTCTGAATTTTCGGTGTCCCACTGCTTTTGGAGGGAGGACAGATCAATAAGCTGAAACACGTTACAGGCAGAGGCGCTGCCATTGGGGTTGCCAGTGACATTGGCCGTCTCTAGAAAGCGCATTATCCGGTTTCCGTCCGCCTCCTCGATCACCTCGGCAGGATCCCCGCTCCAACCGCCGAAGTTCGCTGGAAAGCCGATCTCAACGGGACCGACAGAGTCCTCGAAGTCACTGTTTGAAACCGGAACCAATTTAACCTCCGACATCGGCGAGTTCACGGCCCAGACGACGCCCACGCCCAGCAGGCCCACGAAAGCTCCAGCGACCAGGGCAGCCGCAATTTGCCGCGGCCAGGCAAACCATCGTTTTTCACGACGCTCCTCGGGTTCAGCGACTTGAGGAGGGGCGGTCTCCAAGTCCAGAGCGAGCACTTCATCCGCCAGCGCTCCGTGAACCTGGGCGGCCTTGAGATACCGCGAACGAACATCCGCATCCGCCACAATCCGTGCCGAAAGCGCCGTGGCCTCCTCTCTGGTTGTTTGCCCATCGAGGTGTTTCTGGATGAGGGTGTCCCAATCTGTTGGCTCTTCGGTCATGTCAGTTCCTTTTTCCATTGGGTTTCGATACATTTCTGCAAAGCACGACGAATGCGTTGCAGGGCCTTGTAGATCGCGTCGACGGTCCGGCCTTCCTGTTCGGAAAGCCATTCCGGGCTACGGCCGTCGTGGTAGTAACCTTTGATGATTCGGCGTTGTTTTCCCTGCAGTTTTCCAAGGCAGGTAGCCAGGTGGTCCTCGACGGCGGCGCCAAACTCCGGCGCCTGTTTCATCTCCTGCTCCAGCACTGCTATCGCCTCTTCGGTGAGTTGCGCCCGCCGCTGCTGACGCGCCAGAAATCGCCGAGTCTCAATCCGGGAAAACCCCATCGCCCAATTGATGAACGGCCGTTCCGGATCGTAGGAATCGAACTGCCGCCACAGGGCCACCGCCGTGTCCTGCATGATTTCGCGTGCATCAGCCCGATTCGGAACCATGACGAGAATCGAGCGCAGCATCACCTGCTCGCTCTCGAGGAGAAGGCGGGTGAAGCGTTCGTGATCGTCGTTGTTGTCCGTAGCCGGCATGGATGGATGAGGAAGGCGTCTTCCGCGTCAGGTCCACAAAATGCCGGATTATTGGACAAAAAAGTTTCGTTTCTTCGTAGGTGCGCCTTTTGGAGTCGATGATTCAACAGTTTTAGTTCGGCGCGTTCTCAGACACCAAATCAAAGTCGGAAATCGAAACCGCAGTCCTCTTTCCAAGAGCAAAATCCCTGCTTCACAGCGGCAAGGCGATGAGCCAGATCGCGCGCGATCTGGGCATTTCCACCAACAGCCTCACCGCCTGGAGGAAACGGCATCTCGGCCAGAATGGAGGATCTCTCACCGCCACACCAGCAGCTACGGGAGTCCGAGGATGACGCCCGAATTGTGTGAGCGCGGAATCTGTTTCTCAGAGAACCGGGTCGCTCGACTCATGCGGGCCGAAGGCATTCTGGCGCGGCGCAAACGAGCTTTCCGCCCGAAAACTACTATCCAGGATGGCGAGGCAACCCGCCGGATTGCTCCGAACCGGCTCGCCGAACTGGATCGGGTCGACTCGCCGGGACAGGTTCTCGTCGGCGACATTACCTATGTAGCTACTCCTCAAGGCTGGCTTTACCTCGGCCTGCCCCATTGTTTATCCCTCCTTCGTCGGGCTCTGCGGGATGGCTTCGCGCTGTGCAGTCCAATAGTACAGCCGCATGCGTCGCCTCAGCCATTAAACTAGGTTTCGGGCCTCATTGAAGTGACCGCCAGGCTCGTAGTAGCACGCTCCTCTTATATAGGTCGCCAGTTCCTCGATCACATGCACCGGCGAGACGCCTCGCGTGCGATGCGTGATTTCCCGGATGCTGGCTTTGAAGCGCTCTTGGCTGCTCAGCTCGGACGTTCTTCTTGAAATGGTACGATGATGGACACGAAGATCCCAAGATTGCCGAGATCAACATCGCCATGTCGAAACTCGAAACTCGAAACTCGAAACTCGAAGGGAGTGTCAAAGGAATGGCAGACGAGTAGGGCTACGAGATCACTCGATCTACTAATGGAGCATCTAATATTCCGAGGCGCTGGATCACGCGCGTGACCTATGGTGACGGATGATTGATTCGACCCACATAGAGATCTTAATCGGCGTTCGATTACGATTCGGTTAGAGCGTTGTTTCTATCATGAAATTCCTCTAGCGATCACGGCTGATGACACGTTAAAACACCTGAATCCGGACAACGAGCTTCTTCTCTACAAATTTGAGGAAGAGTTCCTATACTACTACGATGACGCCACTTGGTTGCCACGACTTTTCGCAGAGATAGATCAGATCCCTTCACGAAGAATTGGATTTCGAATACATTTCTCAACATGGCGAGACGATTGAAGAGTTTTGTGGCAGTGTAAAGCCGAGGGTGATGACAGAGGAAGGGTGTATAATAACAATCCGATATAAACTATGAGCCAGATCTTTACCTCAACCCGATTGGGAGGCGTCGCCTTCGCTATTGCTTGTTGGCCCCTGGCAACGGTCGGGCACGCCCAGGAAGCGAAGGAGAAGCGAACCCTTCAGGTCACAGTCCATCTTCTCGTCGACGAGGAGGGAGCGGCAGCCGAACCCGACGAAATTGACCGTTGGTTAACCCGCGCATCGGAGCACTTTGCGGACGCAGGAGTCGGATTCGAGCCCAAGATCGTCAGGGAGAAGGTTGACTCGGCCAATGTGGACAGTGTGGCCTACCGGAATTCCCTGGTGGTTCGCGCCGCGTGGGACGGCACGATCCATCTTTTCGTCGCGCGCCGGGTCGCGGACAAGGACAAGGAGGGAGAGTGGATCGCTGGCGTCCACTGGCGCTACTGGGGGTTGGTGAAGGCGAAGCAGAAACAGCACTGCATAATATTGTCCGCTTCCGCCTGCGGCATCGACACTCTCACTCATGAGATGGGACACTTCTTCGGCGAGGCGCATACCTACGATCCAGACAACATGATGGATGGAAGCGGCAGACATGCTGGAGCGAAATTCAGCGAGAGCCAGATTGACCGCATTGCGTCCGTGGCCGGCAAGATGATCGGTAGCGCAGAACTCAAGCCGGTGACGCTTGACTCCGCTGGCAGCATCGATCTCACCCGTGATCCGCCGCGGAGTTGACGAGTGCGGCGTTTCCCATTGTCCGGCTTGCGGTAAGATCATCGGCGCGCGAACGTGATTCCATCACGATGAATTTACGTCTGAAAATTCCGATTCTCGCGCTCCTCGTCGCCAGCAGCTGCTGGGCCGATGACGATGTCGATTTCAACAACGATATCCGGCCGATTTTCTCGAACAAATGCTACGCCTGCCACGGACCGGACGAGGCAGAGCGCAAGGCCGATCTGAGGCTCGACACTCAGGATGGCTCTCGCGAAGATCTCGGCGATTACGCGGCGATCGTCCCGGGAGACGTGGAAAAGAGCGAGCTTTTTTATCGAGTCTCGACCGATGACGTGGACGACGTCATGCCGCCGGCCAAACACGGCGAGCCGCTCAGCGCGAGCGAAGTTGATCTGATCAAACGCTGGATCGAGCAGGGTGCCGAGTACGCGATTCACTGGGCTTACGTGAAGCCTAAGCGGGCTGAAGCTCCGGGCGTGAGTCAGCCGAATTGGCCGAAGAATGACATCGATCGGTTTCTCCTAGCGAGGCTCGACAGCGAAGGGATGAAGCCGATGGCCGAGGCGGATCGGTATGCGATCGGGCGGCGGCTCTCGCTCGATTTGACCGGCCTGCCGCCGACGATCGCAGAGGTCGATGCGTTCGTGGCTGACAAGTCGCCCGAGGCTTACGGAAATTACGTCGACGCGCTGCTCGCGAAGCCCGCGTTTGGCGAACATTGGACTCGGATGTGGCTCGATTTGGCGCGCTACGCTGATTCCGCGGGTTACGCCGATGATCCGACGCGAACGATTTGGGCTTACCGTGATTGGGTGATCAAGGCGATCAACGAAAACATGCCGTTCGATCAATTCACGATCGAGCAGATCGCTGGCGACCTCCTCGAAAATCCAACTGACGACCAGGTGATTGCGACGGCGTTTAATCGAAACACGATGACCAACAGCGAGGGCGGCACGAACGACGAGGAGTTCCGAAACGTCGCGGTTGTCGATCGCGTCAACACGACGATGGCCGTTTGGATGGGCACGACGGCCGCCTGCGCGCAGTGCCACACCCACAAGTTCGATCCGATCACTCAGGCGGAATATTTTCAGCTTTTCGCGTTCTTTAATCAGAGCGAAGACGCCGATCGAAAGAACGAAGAGCCGTTGATCGAGATGTGGTCTGACGCTGATGTTCAGAAAAAGGCTGAGTTCACCCAGCAGGTCGAGGATTTGAAGAAGCAGCTCGCGTCACCGACTCCGGAGCTAGCAGCTGCTGAGGAAACCTGGCTCAAGCGGGTTCGCCAGGAGCCCGAGTGGACGTCGCTGAAGCCGCTGACCGCGAAGGCTGAGGGCGGCGATCTACAGATCGAAGGTGAGCGTGTTGTCGCTGGTGGCGAGAAGCCTGACACGGACACCTTCACAGTTGAGCTGGCTGCACCGCAGGGAAAATTGACCGGCTTACGGCTCGAGATTCCGGCTGAGCAGACTGATAATTTCGTCCTCTCACAAGTCGGCGCATCATTCGTTCCAGAGAACTCGTCAGCGCTGAATGGGAAGTTTGTCAGGGTCGAGCTGCCCGGCAAAGGCAAGTTCTTGCACCTCGCTGAAGCCGAAGTTTTCAGCGGCGGTTCGAACATCGCGCCGGAGGGGACGGCTTCGCAAATTTCGACAGGCTTCGACGGTCCGGCGAATCTCGCGAACGACGGCAACACCGAGGGCGATTACGCGAAGAAATCGGTCAGCCACACGGGGCCGGGTGACGATCCTTGGTGGGAAGTCGATCTCGGCGGCGTCAAGGCGATTGAGCGCATCGTGCTCTGGAATCGGATGGACGCCACCACGCCAGAACGGATCAAGGGCTATCGAATCCAGCTGCTCGACGCGGATCGCGCTGTGATCTGGGAAAACACGCCGACCGACATTCCGAAGCCGAGCACTGAGTTCGATACCTCGGGAGTGCGGACGCTGAAATTCGCTCGCGCGTTCGCAGACTTCGAGCAGGCGGGATTCGCGGCTCAGCAGCTGCTGGCGGCGAAAATCGATCCGAAAAAGGGCTGGGCGATCGGCGGCCAGACCGGAAAGCCGCACGAGCTGACCCTGATCCCGAGCGCTCCGGTTGAGATCAGCGGGCCAGGCAAACTCGTCCTGACATTGCGTCAGAAATCCGAGCACAAGCAGCACCTCTTGACTCATTTCCAGGTTTCCACGAGCGCCAGCCCGCAGGCGACCGAGTGGGCCCGGATGCCGTACGACGTCCGCGATCTCGTCCGCGCTGACGCGCTTGAAGAGAAACAGGCCGCGCGCCTGGCTGAGTATTTTCGTTCGTTCACGGCGCTGCTGAAAGAGCCGCGCGCGGAGCTCGCCAAAGTCGAAAAGCAGCTCACAGGAATGAAGGCGACGACGACGATTCCGATCATGCGCGAGCTCGCCGCCGACAAGCAGCGCAAGACGAACGTCCAGGTTCGCGGCAATTTCGAAAACCTCGAGCAAGAGGTTCAGGCGGCGACTCCGGTCGTGTTTCATCCGCTCGCTGACGGCGCTCCGACCAATCGGCTCGCCCTCGCAAACTGGTTAGTCGACAAGGACAATCCGCTGACTGCTCGCGTCGTTGCCAACCGATACTGGGAAGCGATTTTCGGGATCGGAATCGTCTCCACACCGGAAGAATTCGGTTCCCAGGGCGAGCTGCCGTTTCACCCGGATTTGCTCGACTGGCTCGCGACCGAGCTGGTCGCGCTGAATTGGGATACGAAGGAGTTTCTGAAGTTGTTAGTCTCGACGGCGGCCTACCGACAGAGATCGGAAGTGAACGAGCAGCTGCTGGAAGCTGATCCGGAAAACCGGCTCCTCGCCCGCGGTCCACGATTCCGGCTTTCGGCCGAAATGATCCGCGACCAGGCGCTCGCCGCAAGCGGCTTGCTGAGCGACAAAATGTACGGCCCGCCGGTCAAACCGCCACAACCGCAGATGGGCTTGAAAGCCGCGTTCGGCTCCGCGACCGACTGGCAAACGAGCATGGGCGACGACAAATTCCGTCGCGGCCTCTACACGACTTGGCGCCGCTCGAACCCGTATCCGTCGATGGCGACTTTCGACGCGCCGAACCGCGAAGTCTGCGCTGTGAATCGCAGCCGAACGAACACGCCGCTTCAGGCGCTCGTGACCCTCAACGATCCGGTTTACGTTGAAGCTGCGCAAGCGCTTGGCCGATCGATGGCCGAGACTAACGAAGTCAAAACAGGCGTCGTGCTTGGCTTTCGACGTTGTCTCTCGCGACCGCCGACTGACGCGGAAACTGAGAAAATCGTCAGCCTTCACGAACGCGCGAAGGCTCGCTTCGCCGAGTATCCTGATCAGGCCAAACTGATGGCCGAAGACCCGCTCGGACCTCTGCCGGAAGGCGCGGATGCGGTCGATCTCGCGGCCTGGACGGTCGTTGGAAACGTGCTTCTGAATCTCGACGAGATGTTCATGAAGCGTTAGCCGCGAGCTTCACGACAAACGCTTCGTGAGCCTCGTTTGCGAGCCCCTGATTCAGAACCGCCAGAACTTTCGCCGCGTCTTCGTCGAGCATCGCCTCACGATCCAGCCACAGCCCGGGAAACGCTTCGCTACGCAGAATTCCGTCCTCGTCGGACTCGATCAGCCGGAACTCATCCTCTTCGAGTTTCCACCAATCGATCTCGCCGTCGAGCGTCCGCCAGAGAACGTACTCCTGGACTCCAGCGCGAAGATAACTCGTTTTCTTAGCATTCGAGTCGATCGAGGCCGAACTCGCGGCGACTTCGAAAATCAACTCGGGCGCGGCGGAGAGAATCTGGCCTTCGATCCGGCAGCGGCCGCCGAATTCCGGCAAGATCCGTAGGCAGGCATCCGGTTGAGGCGTGTCGTCAGGACCGAGCCGGATGGTTGTGTTTGTGGACGATTTTACGCCTCGGGTTTGAGCAGCGTAGTTGAAGAGCCATCCTTGAGCAAAGCTGTCGGGATCTCCGTGTTGTTCGGCGTAGACGGGTGAAGCCATGTAAACGATTCCTTGGATGAGTTCGGCTTTTTTCTGCTCCGGCATCGCGTCGTAGCGCCGCAGAAATTCGGTCGCCGAGAGCCGATCGCCATTTTCAAGCGGCGGAACGTAATCGAATCGGGACGCGAACTTGTCCCGTGGTCGGTTCTCCGACGGAGCGCTCTTGAGCGAAACCATGCGGAAACTGTAATTCGGCAACCCCGATGGATCGAATGAAAACTTGTCGCCGTTCTTGAGAAATCCGACCAAGTTTCCCGTGTATCGCTTCTTCAGATGAGAATTTTCCTCACAGCTATCCTTTTCTTCGCCAGCAGCTGCTGGCTGCACGCCGAACCAAAACCAAAGATCACCGCCAACCAGCGGATCGATCTTCTCGTTGCGAAACAGCTCGATGCTGAAGGTCTGAAGCCGAACCCGATCGCGAGCGACGAGATTTTCGTTCGGCGGATTTATCTCGACATCATCGGCCGGATTCCGACACGCGCTGAGACTCTAGCATTCTTCGAAAGCCCGGCGAAAAACAAGCGAGTCCAGCTCGTCGATGAGCTGCTGAATTCTGAAGGATACGTCAGCCACTTTTACAATTATTGGGCCGACATTCTTCGGGCGAAGACGCAGGTTTCCGGCGCGGGAAACAGCCGGGCGGCGGGCTACGCTTACGAGGCCTGGATCAAAGACGCCCTCCGCGAAAACTTGCCCTACGACGAGATGGTTCGGCAGCTGCTGACGGCGAGCGGCGTCAGCTGGAAGAACGGAGCGGTCGGCTACTACCTGCGGGATTACGGCATGCCGCTCGATAATCTCGCGATGACTTCGCAGGTGTTTCTCGGCACGCAGATCGTCTGCGCGCAGTGCCACAATCACCCCTTCGATTCGTGGACTCAGATGGATTATTTTCAAATGGCCGCGTTCACCTACGTGATGGTCACGACGAACCAATCGCAGAATGCCCTGGATGCTCGCCAGCTCTACGTGAAGACCGAAAAGGATCCTGAAGTTCGCCGCGAATTCAGTCGCGCACTGAGCGAAGTGCTGAAGCCGGTTCGCTACAGCAACGTCTGGGAACAGCCGCGCAAAATCCGCCTGCCGCACGATTATCAATACGAGGATTCCAAGCCGAAAGCGGTCGTGAAGCCGGCGGTTCCGTGGGGCGAGCAGCCGACGCTGAGCGAGGCGGGCGTGCCGATTGACGAGTTCGCGAACTGGCTGACGGCGCCGGAAAATCCGCGATTTACGAAGGTGATCGCGAACCGGCTCTGGAAACGCGCGATGGGTCTGGGGTTGGTCGAGCCAGTCGACGATTTTCGCGATGACACGGAGGCTTCGAATCCTGAACTGATGGCGTTTCTTGAGCGGCGGATGGTCGCGGTCGACTACGACATGAAGAAATATTTGCGGGCGATTTTTCTGAGCAAAACGTATCAGCGTGAGGCTTCACCAAAGGATGTTGCGCTTGGATCGGACTACCATTTTCCGGGCCCGGTACTGCGCCGGATGAGCGCGGAGCAAATTTGGGATTCGCTGATGACGATGATCGTAACCGAGGTGGATTCGCTGAGCCCGTTTGTTGAAATCGAGCGTCAGCGACTCATCGCGCGAGCTGAGTGGGTAGCGAACGGAGTCTACGATCTGACGCCTGAGCAAATGATCGAAGTCGGCCTGAAAGTTGCGGAAAAGCAGCGCGAATTGGCGGCGAAACTTCAAGGCACGCAGGAGCGCGTTGCCGAGGCGCGCGAGTCTCAGGACGTTGAGAAAATTCGCGAAGCGCTGGCCGAAGCGGCGCTGGTTCGCGGCGAGTTGGCCGAGTACGTGGCCGAGGTCGCTTACAAACCCGGGCTGCAGCAGAAAGCCCAGCAGCTGCCGGATTCCGAAACGAAGCCGAGCGACGATTTTCTGGCCGAGTTAGCGTCGCTGACCGATCCGAATGGCGTCCTCATGAGTCCAGCGATGGAGGGCGGCAGTCGGAGTGGCGGATTCGATGGCGGCCAGTTCGTCAACGGCTTGATCGAAGCCGCGCTCGCTCCTTTGGCCGATGAATTCGAGCGTGAAGCCAAGGCTCGGAACAGGCGCGACAAAGAGGCCTTCGGCGTGAAGACCGAGAAGCAAAATGAGTCGTTTCGCAACTTTGTCAGGATGCGCCGGGCGTACATTCGCGCTTCCGACGTCCGCTCGCCGGCGGCGAACGGCCACTTTCTGCGCGAGTTCGGTCAGTCCGACCGCGAGTTGGTCGAAAACGCCAACGATCAGGCCTCGATCACTCAGGCGCTTGCGCTGTTGAACGGAAATCTGTCGAACGCATTGGCTCATCCGTATTCGGTAGTCCGTCAGAACCTCGCCAAAGCGGAAACGGCGCCCGAAGGGCTCGACGTGGTCTTCCAAACGATGCTCAGCCGCAAGCCGACAGCGCAAGAGCGAAAATTGCTCCAGCCAATCGTCCAGAAAGAGGGTGTGGTTGGCGCGAATCGCGTGATCTGGACGCTGATGAACACGCGGCAATTTTTGTTCGTGCAGTGACCTTTGATTCCTACAAAATTTCGCGTGAAACATTCAAGATTTTGAGATGCCGGTCGGCCGGGTCCCTCCAGACACGAATGGCGAGTTTTCCTACGATGAAAATTTCGATCTCCCTTCCAACTTCATCCACCATAGTCGCGTTACGATCGACGGATCCGCCCGATTCGAGAAGCCGAAACAGGCTCTCCAATGATCGCTTGTCAGGAGCCGTTAGCGTCGCCGCGAATTCTCAAACGCTAAGATCGATCAGGAGCCGTTCACGATGGGTTGGATCCATCACGGATTTTCATCCAAAGCGCTCAGCCGTTCGGAAAACTCGTCCATGTTCATCCAATTGGCAGGATTGTTGTCGTCAATTTTCCGAGCAAGACTCCGCTTCAGCTCTTTGTCATTGGTGTCTCGCAGCGAAATCATGTAGCCAAACAATTCCCGTTGTTCCCGCTCCGTCATCGCAGCGACCTCGTCTTTAATTTGGGCCAGACTCATCACGGAAAAATGCCTCTCAGCTCAAGAATTGGCAAGTCCAGATTCACCTCCACACAATGAAATCTCTTCTCAATCAAGCCAACGACCTCACCCGCCGCCGCTTCGTTTCGCGTGCGGCGAAAACTTTTCTCGGCGTTTCGGCCTTGCCGGCGTCAGCGCTCGCGGCGGGCGCTGGAGCTTCGAAGCTCCAGCAGCTGCCGACGGCCAAGCGGGTGATTTATCTCTACCTCAGCGGCGGGATGAGCCATCTGGATACGCTCGATCCAAAGGCGAACAAAGACGTCATGGGGCCGACGCAGGCGATCAAAACGCGGACGCCCGGGATGCAGCTCGGCGAGTACCTGCCGAAGCTCGCGAAGCAGAGCGAAAAGTTCGCGCTGATTCGCTCCCTGACATCCACCCAGGGGGCGCACAAGCAGGGAAATTATTTCATGCACACGAGCTACGAGTTGCGCAGCTCAATTCGGCACCCGGCGATGGGCGCGTGGTTGCTGAAATATCAGGATCGGCAGAACCCGGCGCTGCCCGGAAACGTGATGATCGGCAACGACAGCCAGCATCCGGGCGCCGGTTTTTTCGAGTCGCGACTTCAGCCCTTGATAATCAACAATCCGGCGGGCGGCTTGCAGAATTCGAAGCCGTTGACGCGGTTCACGGAGGAGCAGTTCGACGAACAGATCGATCTCGCGGCGAAGCTCGACGCCGGATTTGTCGAAAAATATGACCAGAAGAACGTCCGGGCCTACGCCGACATGTACGGGGACGCGCTTCAGCTGATGCAGAGCAAGGATCTGGCTGCGTTCGACATCACGAAGGAGCCCGAGGGCTTGCGCGAACGCTACGGCTTGAACAACTTCGGCCAGGGCGTGCTGCTGGCGCGACGGCTGGCGGAGAACGGCGTTCGCTTCATCGAGGTTACCTCAGGCGGCTGGGACACGCATAACGCGAATTTTGTGAATCTTCCGGACAAAGCCAACGAGCTCGACACGGCGCTTTCGGCGCTGCTGACCGATCTCGATCGGCGCGGAATGCTGGCAGACACGCTCGTGGTTCTGGCGACGGAATTCGGCCGCACGCCCGAGATCAATTCGAACGAAGGTCGCGATCACCACCCGCAGGCGTTTTCAGGGCTGCTCGCAGGCGGCGGGATTCGCGGAGGCCAGGTTTTTGGCAAAACCAACGAATTGGGAAGCGCAGTGATCGAAGACAAAATCCGCGTGCCGGATTTCAACGCAACCATCGCCTACGCGCTCGGCCTGCCGCTCGGCCACGTGCTCTACTCGCCTTCGATGCGGCCGTTCACCGTGGTCGACAAAGGCCAGCCGGTGACGCAGCTTTTTGGTTGAGTTAGGGCTGTTCCGCCAAGGCAACTCCCGCCAAAATCGTTCGCGATCGATTCCGTGATCGAGGCGGTCGAGACGTCGACGCATTATTTCAAATTCGCTACAACTGGAGTCTGTGAGCGAACGAAAAAATTGACTCAGGCGAGTGAGGTGATGAGATGCGCGAGTTCGCTTTGATCGAACAATGTCGCAGCGACTTCTCGGCGGACTTTGGCGCGGAAGCGTTCGCGCAGCCGGTGGATCGCGACTTTGACTGCGGTTTCGGAAATCGAAAGGGCTTCAGCAGCTGCTGACTGCGGCGCGGTCGCGTTTCCGTCCAGCCAGGGCTTCAAGGCTTCGAATTGAGGTGTTTTCCCTGCGGCGGCCATCTCGGTTTCGAGTTCCGTGAGGGCGCGGTTGACGACGGCGACTGCCCAGTCGCGGTCGAAATCCGTTGCGTCGTTCGTCGAAATTTCTTGATCGCGGAGTTCAACAAACTGCGCATCGCCGCCCCGTTTGACGGTGCTTTCGCGACGATGTTCTTCCTTAAGGAAGAATTTCACGGCTCCTGACAGGTAACTACGAAATCGGCCGAGCGACGGCGATGGCTGACCAAGCGGCGATTGCTCTTTGGACAAGGTAAACGCGAAGAACGCATGCGCTTGATTTCGCGCCGCATCTTCATCGTGATCATTTCGCCACCTTCGGATGAAGGCGACGACCGGCTCGTAGTAGATTTCGCACAGCTCGCTCAAGGCCGCTTTCGCGGTCGGCAAATCCTCGGAATTCGCCTGCAAAACAAGCGTCCATCGGGTCGCGGCGAATGATGAAGTACGGCTCATGCTCATCGACAATTATCGTGGAACGGTGACTTTCCACTCGCCGTCTTCAAGCCCAAAAGCGGTGCCGTATCGCCCAGTTCCTCCACCGTCTCGTCTGACGACCTCCACTGTGATTTGAACTTCGTTCGCCGTGATCCTTCCTTTCTTGAGTCCTAACACGCGCACATTTTCGTTGTACGATTTCATCAATTCACGGGATCGGATGCGAAAGGCTTCTTCGCTCCAGTCTTTCGAAAACGCTCGTCGCAAAACCTCCGTATCTCCTCGAATCGAGGCTTCCATCAACGTAGCAGCTGCTGACTCGGCTGTTGAGAAATCCGGCTCGTAGTCCGGCAATTCAAATGGAGGCAGAGGCGGCGCATCGATGAGCGGAACACCATTAAAGGAATCAGAGCCTGATGGCAGGACCCAAAGAACGCTCGATAAGACAAAAAGAACAGGTAGGCCGAATTTCGTGGTTCGACCACCGAGAAGACCGGCTCCGGCTCCGGCTCCGGCGAGCGCGGAGAGTAGGCCTGTCAGGAAAAGAGGACCATAGACAATATTGTATTCCCGAGGAGCAATTCCCTGATAAGATTCTTCGACCAATTTCGCCGGAAGGAGATCCAATAGTCGCTGGGCGTAGGCCTGAATATGCTTCGTAGCTTCGATTTGGGAACGCTTGGAAATGAGGACCTGGATGTGGATCGTTCTTTTCGGCTCATCGAACCAGACTTTGTAGCGCTCCTCATGTTTGCCGAAAGCGGGTTTGATTGCGCTCCGAATTTTCCCTACATCCTCGTCAGTCTCGAATGGACCAAATGTGAGTACGCCCTGTCGCAACAAATGGTCATACGGCCAGTGCCCGTCTTTCAAATACGCGAATCCAAGTAGTGCGAATGTCAGGACTGCGACAGCTCCTCCGATCCGCCGCCGGGAGACTGCTCCGAGCTCAACTCCGGCCTTCGCCTTGACGGCAAGAATCACCAGACACATGGGAATCGAAGTGAATAGAATCGTCAAAAAAATGCATCCTTTGTCAGGTAGGATAAACGCTTCGGCTGATCCTAACGCGGCAGCCCATCCGCCCATCACGAGTGGAACGAGAATCGCGAAAAACTGAAGCCAGCCTTTTCCGATCGCGGCGATGTCTTTCCGGTGAATCGCGGAGAGCGCGAGCCAGCATCCGGCGTAGCCCAGCGTGGCGGCGATCAGGCCAATCACGATCGGAATGATGACGACCTCCCCAAGACCATCGGCGAGAATTCCGAAGACGCCGGCGAACAGCCCACCCGCAACAAACAACGTGATCGTCCAAAACGTGAAACGCGGGATGCTGCCGAGGACGGAGCCGATTCGGTTGCCAGCCGGCGCGGAGGGCGTGCTGTCAGCCGCTTGCACTTCCGTTTTGACCTGAGTCACGGTTTGGAAACGGCGGTCGAGTTCCTTCTCTAGCGTTCGCAAAACGATTTGGTCGATCGTCTCATTCGCGCTGGATTTCATGCTCGGCGGAAGGAATCGACCGATAGGCAACTCTCCCGTTAGCATCTCGTAGAAGACGACTCCTAAGCTGTAGATGTCGGCTCGATGGTCGATTTCGTGTGCCTGCTCAACTTGCTCAGGCGCCATGTACTGCCGGCTTCCGAGCACCGCGCCGATTTCGGTCAGCGTGAAGTCGGAAGCCGAATCGCCCACGATTCTCGCAATCCCGAAGTCGACGATTTTCACTTCGCCATCGCGATCGAGCAGAATGTTTTCCGGCTTGATGTCGCGATGCAAAATCCCCTGAGCGTGAGCGGCCTCAAGCGCGTTGCAGATGCCGGGAATGACCTCGAGCGCCTGGTGAGGCGTGAACCGACCGGCGTCCATCGCTTGTCGCAGATTGACTCCGTCGACAAACTCCATCGCCAGAAAGTAGAAGCCGCCTTGTTCGCCAAATTCGTAAAGTGAAACAATGTTAGGGTGATTCAGCTGCGCCAACGCCCGCGCCTCGCGGTTGAAGCGCTCGGCAAACGCAGGGTCCGAAGCGGCGTCGGGCAGAAGCACCTTGAGAGCGATCTCGCGGTTGAGCTTTGGCTGACGCGCAAGGTAAACGGCTCCCATCCCGCCTCGGCCGAGCAACCGCTCAACTTCCAGATCCGGAAACGCCGCCGCGATCGCCTCGACATCCGGCGCGTCGGCCGCAGAGGAGCGCTGCTGCGATTCCCTGAGGACGCAGCTCGGACAAAGCTCGTCAGGCGCGGCTGCCGGGATTTGCGAGCCGCAGGTCGGACAGATAGTTGGAGTGTCTGATTCTTCCGGCATGCCCATTCCTAGAAGGTTGGCTTCGCGAGGTTTCTGTTTTTTGCAATTCAATGCGAAATCGCCATTCCTCGCTCAACTCAAGCTCATGAACAACTTCTGACCATTCTTCTTGCCCTCGCCGACGCCGCCAGCAGCTGCTGAGCCGGTGTGGTCTTGGGGTGCTTGGTGATCTCAGTGCCGGCGCGGCGGCTTCACGAGCCAGCTAATTTCACGACCCGCCGCGGTTCGAGCGACGCGGGAAGCACGTGCGTTACCAGAGCGATTCCGACGCCGCTGTTTTGACGGAGCTTCTGAATCGCCCTGATCACGCTCTCCGCTGAGCTGTCGTCGAGCGTCGCGAACGGTTCGTCCAGAAGTAGAAACGAGCGGCCAGCCAGAAGCGCCCGGGCGAGCGCGAGCCGGTAGCGCTGGCCCTGACTGAGATTCTGGCCGCGGTCGGCGATCTCGGTTTCCAGTCCGCCGCGTTTCCGAAACGCCTCAGCCAGATCGACCTGCTCCAGCGCGGCCCAGATCGCGTCTTCGTCCGGTTCGAGCCCGAGCGAAACGTTTTCGCGCAGACTGCCGGCGAAAAGATACGGGTTCTGCTCGACGTAAGCGCAGAGTTCAATCGGGACGGAAGCCAGCAGCTGCTGATCCGCGAAAATCTCGCCACCCTGCGGATTTCGCAGCCCGGCGAGCACCTCGAGCAGGGTCGATTTGCCGCAACCGGACGGCCCCATGATCGCGAGAATCTCGCCGCGATTGAAATCCAGCTCGAATCCGCTCAACAACGGCGGTTGGCCAACGAAACCGATTTCGAGGTTCCGGAGCAGGATCGAATTCGTAGCAGAATTCGCCAGAATTTCGCCGCCTGGCTGGTCCTCTTCGGAGTCATCACAAATTGCGGCTAACCGACCGCCCTCGACGAAAAACCGGTTCCAATCGTAAGCTCCGGCGACGAGCGATTTCGCCGCATTCAAGAACAAGGTGATGTAAAACGGGTAGATCAAAACGTCGACCACGGTGAGCGATCCGGTTTGCAGGCTCCAGGCCAGAAAACAGAGGCAGCCGGTGATCACGATCTGGGAGGCAAGCTCGTTCACGCCCATCAGCGCGCCCATCATCCGGATGATCCGCATGCCGATCGAATAGAGCTTTGTCAGGCCCGCGTTGAGCCGATCTGCGATAACTGATTCGGCTTTGAAGCTTCGGATCGTGCGCAGTCCTTCGAAGCTCTCAATGAAGAGGTGGAACACGCGGCCTTCCTGTTCGCGAGCCTCGCGCAAGGCCGGCGCGACCCGGCGCTGAACCACGGCGTTGAGCCAGCCTAACAAAAGCGCGCAGACACACGGGATGAGCGCAACCGGTCCGGTGTGAATCACGAAAAGCGTCGCCGCGCCGATCAACAACGTGGCCTGGCGGAGCTGCTCCGGGAGCGTGTCGGCGAGGAAATATTCCACCCCGCGCAAATCCCCGCTCATCCGCGTTAGCCAGTCGCCGCGCTGCGCCGAATCGAGGGTTTCCAGCGGCTTGCGATGCAGCGAGCCGAGGAGTCGCCTTCGCAGATTTATCGTGACGGTTAGCCGAAGCCACTCGCCCGCCCACGAGCTGAAATAGATACTAAGCCAAAGTGCAACGGCGATCCCGCCACCGAAAATGCCGAGCACGAAGAGAAAATCGCTCGCCGTCGTTTCCGTCAAACCTTGCGCCTGTGCCGTGAAAATTTTCAGCAGCTGCGGAGGCATCAAAAACGCGGCGGAGACGAGAATGTAAGCCGGAATGTAAACGCGATAGCGCCAACCGAGCTCGCGAATGAGCTGGCCGAGAAGTTTGAGGCTGGAGCGGGCGGGCATGGTGAGCGGCTTGACCGCAGAAGCCGGGAGACGCACGCCGACGCGAAATTTGAGTTCGAATCGCGAATCAGTCTTCGTGAATCCGCAGCAGCTGCTCGCGAATCGTCGCCTCGGCGTCGGGCGGATAGGCGAGGGCCGTCGCCGCTGCTTTGACAAAATCGGCGAGGCCTTCAGGCGTGTAGCGATCTGGCTGAGGACCGACCCATCCCGCAATGTGGAATTTTCCGAGGGCGACTTGACCGCTACCTTCAATCTGATTCCACGCTTTGCCGGAATCACCTGGCGGCAGGATTTCGAGGCGGATATCGACACCGGTCAGGTCTTGGTGTCGAACGGCTTCAAGCCGGATTCCGCCCCATCGCGGGTCGGTGTCGGTGGCAAACGCACGGAGAATTTCAGCGAACCGCTCTCCCGTCAGCTCTTCCCCTTCAAGCTCGCGAGTCAACCGCAACCAGCCGGCGTCGGCTTGGTCGATCGCACCGATGATCGTGACGCGGCCTACCCGATTGGCGAAGCGCATGACTGACTCGCGAAGCACGGCTTTTTCCGGGTCTGCATCAGAGAGCGCCTGCTCAGCCGCGAACAGCGCCGGCAAGGCACCGAGGCCAAGCTTTTCAATCTTGGCGCGCGCGTCAGAATCGCCTGACTTTGCCAGAAGCGAGTTCAAGACGGCGGCGTCGACGGGCTGCGGCTCGAAGAATTGCGTTGGCTCGATCGGGTCAGCGCGTTTTCGCCAGTCGTTGAGGAGTCGAATCCGGTTCGCTTCGCGAATTTTGTAGGTGGCTCCGATGTCGGCCTGGTAGCGATCCGGAAACCACGCGGCGAGCCCCTCGGCGGCGATGTCGCAGAGCCGAGGATCGTGATAATTTTGTTCGTTCCGGCTGCCTCGCAGACCGAGATACGGTTCGAGATCTTCCAGACTGGTCGCCAGCAGCTGCTCAATTTTGGCGAGCACTTTTGGCGGGTAAATTTTCACGTCATTCCCGATTCTAAGCGGCCGCGGCCCTCGCCAGAAATTCCCAAGAATCTCGTAACGAATTAGAAAATCTCGATCGCCGAATTCTGCGAACAGCCCGTCGACGGCGCGCTCATCGGTGCTGTTGAGGAGGAACTCGGCGAGCGGTCTCAGAGTCCAGCTGGCTTGAACAGGACCGTCGATTCCCACGAGCCACTCCGCGCGATCGCCCCACTCGTCTAATATTGCAAGAATCGCCGGCTCGGTCTGGCCTCGTTGAAAAAGCAGCTCTGCGGCGACCAAGCGGCACGGCCGAAACGGGCTTTCCTTCATTTCCTTCATCAAATACGGGATCGCCGCATCGCCCTCGGTGTGGCGAAACCAGCGAAGCAACCGCTCGCGTTCCTTCGGGTCCTCGCAAGCGGGCATGCCTTTTGCGATCGACTCTAGAAGTCGATTTTTGTAGCGTGTTGCGAGGGTTCCCGCTTTCTGGGCGGCACCGTTTTTTCCCGAGCTGACGTCGCGAACGAGCATCTCTTCTTCGCCCAGTTCCTGGAACTCCGCCCACCAGCGCTCGGCTTCCACCTTGGTTTTGGGATGCGCCGTAGGATCGGGATCGAGATAGCCAATTGCGATATGATTTTCGAAGAGCGGATCATGCGTGATTCGACCGAGAATCAGCGCGGCGCAGTCGCCGATCCGGACGACGTCGTGGCTGAAGATTTTGTCGTCTTCAAGCGACATACCGCGAATGAAATCCAGGTTGTCGAGGGCTTCGATGAGTTGGGGAATCGCGGCGTCTTTTCCTTTGTAGATGAGCTGATTCCCGGGAGTCTCGACCCCGCCAGAAAGATTAACTCCTTTATAAAACCGAAGGCCTGGTTGATCGCGGAGCTGGAAAATCCAATCGGCAATTGTGGGTTCGTCAGGCGCTTCCTCCGCGGCCTTGGCGAGATCTTCCTGGATCATTTTCTCAAGGCGCTCGGACATGCGGCTGGCCCGTTCCGCGTATTCGGAATCGGAAAACGCGGCCCTGAATTTTTCGATGCCTCGCAAAAGCTCGGGCCGATCGACTTCGAGATCGCCAAACGCGAAAAGCCGTTTCCAGAACTGGATTTGCGCGATTTCAGCTTCGATTGAAGCACGGAAATCGGAGCCGGGATTGGCGAGAGTTTCAACAACCGGAAAATCGTGGGCTTTGGCGTAGAGCTTGGCCGCGAGCTCGCCGTTTCCCCGTTTCTGCGCGCGCCAGGCCTGAATGAACGCGAACGAGCGGTTCGGGAAAAGAGGCGATCGCGGAAATTTGATGTCCGCTCGCGGGCGCTCCTCATCGACCCCGAGACTCAGTAGCTGCTGGGCGTGCTCGGAGAAATCAGTCGCTTCATAACTCGGCGGCTCTCCCTCGAATCCTTTGTGTGGTTCGTGGCTGAAATTGCGCTCCGTGAACTGGAGATCGAGAAAATGGATCCCGGCTTCATCGTCTTTAAGAAGGAAGCCGTAGATCTGATTTTTACGGAAGTCAGGGTGAAGCAGGTTCCTGCTTCCGTTGTTAATCCTGACGAATTCCGCGTCTTCCGAACTCGGAAACCCGAGCGCGTCGAACCAGGCGAAGTCGCTTTGCATTTCGTCCCCCCTCTTTGGCGAGGATTCGCGGAAAACGGCGATGACGGCGATCACGCCGATGATGATGAGCAAGCCAGCGATGGTCCAGATTCGAGCGGATTTCATGGTTGGTCTGGAATTACGGTCAGCCCCGCCTTGCGGTCAAAATCTGAATAAACTGCGGCGGACCGGGATCACACGGAGACCCCGGACGCCGCCTTCGCCGCAAGCGGAGCGCCAACCCACGTCTGGTCGTCTTCTTCCCGTCATGCCTCCGACCGACAAGCCCAATTCTCTGCCGAAATCGGCCATTTCAGAGCGCGTTCAGCGCATTCGCCTACGACTCGGCCTGCTCAATCGCCCGTCCGATCCGCACGTCCCCGTTCGCGCCTTCCAACCCAAATCAAAATGACCTCGCTTCTCGAAACTCCCCGATCCGCGCCAGCAGCTGCTGAGCCCGATTTGATGCAGCAGGTCTTTCTTGGCGTGCTGGTCGTCCAACCAAGTCCGTTCTGCAATCTGGATTGCGACTACTGCTATTTGCCTGACCGGATGTCCAAAACGCGGATGGAAATGTCGACGCTTCGCAAGTTGATGGAGCGGGTTTTCGAAAGCGGTCTCGTCACGCCCGATGGCTTTCAACTGCTCTGGCACGCCGGCGAGCCGACCGCTGTTCCCGTCGATTGGTACGAGGAAGCTTTCGAGGTTATCAACTCGTTTCCGGGAGCGCGGCAGCGGATTTTGCACACGTTTCAAACCAACGCGACGCTGCTCAACGACCGCTGGTGCGAGTTCTTCAAAAAGCACCGGATTGAGGTCGGCGTAAGCATCGATGGACCCGCGTTCATCCACGATCACCACCGCAAAACCCGGACGGGACGCGGGACGCACGACAAGGTGATGAAGGGCGTTGAGAAGCTGCGCGAACACCAGATTCCATTCGGCGTCGTTGCCGTGATTTCGGACGTTTCGATCGATCATCCGGACGAAATTTTTGATTACTTCGTTGATCTGAAAATCGAAGGCGTCGGCTTCAACATCGAAGAAGTTGAGGGCGTGAACGACAGCTCCTCGCTGGCGAAAACGCCGGAGGATCGGGTGCGGGCGTTTCTCGAACGCGTTTTCGAGCGCAATCGCGAGGCGAATTATCCGCTGCGGATTCGCGAGTTTGAGCAAGCCCGCGAAAACATTCTCGACCCCGCTTTGAACCAGGGTCCCGACGGCGTTTACTTCAATCTTGAGACGAATCCGCTGTCGATGATCAACGTCGACACCTTCGGCAATTTCTCGATGTTCTCGCCCGAGCTGCTCGGTCAGCCAACGGAAGAATACGGGAGCTTCGCGGTTGGCAACGTTTTTAAGGACAGCTTCTTCGATGGAACTCAGGCGGAAAATTTCGCCCGGATCTACGGCGACATCGCGGCCGGGAACAAGAAATGCGCCGAGACTTGCCCCTACTGGGAATTCTGCGGCGGCGCTTCGCCTTCCAACAAATTTTACGAGAACGGTTCGTTCGATTCCGCCGAAACTCGGCATTGCCGCAGCATGATCCAGCTGCCGATGCAAATCGTGCTCAACGACCTGGAAAACAAGATCGGGATCGTCTGAAAGCTCGCGAAATTTCGGATTTCCTAATCTTATTCTGCATTTAGACTGCTCACCCAATTTATGGAGCAGCTGCTGAGTCATATTTCCCTAACCTTCGAATCCAACGGTTGGGCATTCGCCAACGTCGAAGGTGCCGATGTCATCGAAGCCGGCTTTGAGGCCCACCACGGGAGAGTCCGCCTCCACGTCCAGGGCTTCCCGCCGCTCAACGCCGTCTCCGTCGTTTCGCAATCCCCGATTCGCGCGGAAAACGCCGATCACCGCGTCAAAATCGTCGAGTTGCTGATGCGGGCGAATCACGAGCTGACCGTCGGCGCTTTCGAATTGGACTGGGATACCGGGCAGACGATTTTTCGCGCCACGAACCTCTTTTCTCGCGGGAAATTCGACAGCTCGATCCTAACCGGCCTCGTAGAATCCGCGATCGTCGAAATGGACCGCCTCGCGCCTGTTCTCGACCTCATCGCAAAAGCGGATCGGTCCGAGCTTCCCGAGCTCGATGTCCAGCAACTGCTGGGTCGCGAAGATCTCTTGCCGCCGGTTGGCGACTGACCAGAAACCACTGAAAAGTGAACGCGACCGCCGACATTTTCATCCTAAAAGACGGCCGCCGCCTTGGTCCTTATCGTCCTGACGAAGCCCTGCTTCTTGTCGATGAAGGCCAGCTTTCCTATGAGGATATCTGCCTGAGATCCGGCGAATCCGCCACCATTCGACTTCACGAAGCGCTCGATTGGGATGAACCGCCTGCGCAGGCGGCTGACGTTTTTTATCCGAACCCGATGCCGCTGATTCAGGCGGCCCCGTCGAAGGAGGAGGAAAAGAAAAAGCTCGATCGGCTAATCTACCAAGGCTACCCAAGCGTAATGAATTATCCGATCAGCGTTGGCGTTTCGGTGGTGACGATTATTGTTGGATTTTTTCTCTGGGACTACAGCGGTTTCATTCTTTTTAGCGGACTTCTGCTCGCGCTGCTGACCTGGTTGCGAATTTCGTTTGAGCGTACAATCCGGGTTTATCTCGTTACCCCGGAACGCGTCGAAACAGTATACGGTTTCGTGACTAAAAGTTCTAGCGAAGTCCGCGTTCGAGACATTCGCGCGATCAACGTCAGAACGGTCGGCCTGAAGGGTTGGCTCGGCGTTGGGGATCTGGAATTCGCCTCCGCCGGCGGCAGCGATGTCGAGGTCGTCTTCAAAGGAGTGTGGAAACCGCACCGACTCAAATTGATCATCCGTAAGGTGCAGGACGCGGCAGCGTGAGGTGCTCGGCCAGCCGAATTGTCAACGCTAATAGAGTCAGAGTCGGGTTGGCTCCGCCGCTGGTCGGAAACGCACTTGCTGAGGCGACGAACACGCTTTCAACCCCGTGAACTTGGCAATTTGGATCAACCACTCCATCCTCGGGATCGGCAGACATCCGCGTTGCTCCGAGGTGATGCGCGTACATCGCTTCGCCTGCGCGAACTGCATCGGCAGGCGAGTCTACGACGAATTCCAGCTCGCCGACACCGCCTTCCTTCAAGGCAACCGCTAACATTTTGTGCTGTCGAACGATCGACTCGACGTCTTGATCCTGGACGCGGTAGTCGACGCTAAGGCGCGGAACACCGAATCGATCTTTGGTGTCTGTCAGAGTGATCCGGCTCTTGCGATCCGGAACTTGCTCGTAGTGATAAAAAACGTAACCGAGCTTCGCGGTTGACGAGGGTAGGAGCGAGGGAATCCGATGATGCCGGAAGTACCGTTGGACGAGGAATTTTGGCAGTGCAGCGATCAGAGCAGGCGAGTCGACAACCAGATTCTTCAGGTGCTGAGATAGCTGGCCTGTGCTCGGCTCCGTGTGTTTGCCTAGTAGTCGTTTAGCGATATAGCCGAGGCTGAGCAGGCTGCTTCCGTGCGCTGGATCGGCCAGTGGTGGGCGATCGATAACAAAATAGCCGTTCAGCAGCTGCTGGCGGCGTTGAGCATCGCTGGAAAATGTAAAACGCCGCCGAATTGGAATTCCGTCGGGATCGCGCTCGTAGTCGACTCGGGCTTTTGCCGTTGGCGAAAACCGAACGCGCGAAATAATTCCGTAGCGATGAGTCATGTAGCCACGGCCCAACCAATCGCTGTGATTGCCGATGTTGCTGTGCAAGAGGAGCCGCGCTGTCTCGAGTCCGCCGCCTGCGAGCACAATTCGTTTAGCGCTTAGCTCGTGACCACCCGCGATTTCGACCACTTCGCCAGAAATCCGGATCACGGCCGCGCCGGTGACGACGGTGATCAATTTCGAATCTCGGAGACGGGCCGCAAAGCGCTTGCCGAAGTGCGTCGGCGGACTCCAGCGCTCCAGCGTGTTTGCGCGAATGTCAGGATGCTCAAAGCCGTCGATGAGCGGCGATTCGGCCGTGAAATCGTAATCACCGATCTCGCAGTACTCGGCTGCCTGGCGATGAAAACGATCGACTTCCTCAAATCCGATCGGCCAGCCGCTGTGCGGAACCCACGGGCGCTCTTCGAAGTCGATCGGATCGAACGGAATGCAACGCCCTCCCCAAGCCGATGTGCTGCCGCCAAGCCCGCGATTGCGATCGAGATGCAACGATCGATGCGTGCTCGGCGGGTCGACCTCGCCTTCGTAAAGATCCGAGTTTTCGCGTCCAGCCTCCAGCAGGATCGACCGAACGCCGCGTTTTTCCAATTCCAGCGCCAAAGTGATTCCCGCCGGGCCGGCGCCGACGATACAGACGTCGATTTCGGCTGCCTGATCGAACTCGGACAAGCCGACGATCACGACAGCACCTTCAGGTTTGATTCGAGGTGCTCCCGCGAGCTCACTCGGACCAGCGCGACGTCGATCAGCGGCTGCGTCAGCGCGTGTTTGATCGCCTCGTCCGCCGTTTTCGCGCCTCGCCCAGCGAGCACTTCACGAGCGATCACGCCGGCTCCGACTGGGACGTCGATCGATTCCGATCCGATCGAAAACGGCACTTGCACGCAGCTGACGCGCGGGATTTCCAGCCAACGGCGCGCATCCGCCGCGTTCGCGCAGGAAACCCCGGCGAACCTGGCTTTTCCCGCGTGAACCACTCGATCCAACAAAGTTGCGAGCTCCTCATTTTCGGCCAAACCGATCGGCGGGCTGTGAAGCAGAAAAAGATCGACCCGATCCGTTCGCAGCCGCTTCAAACTCGCCTCAAGCTCGCGCTGCAGGAATTTCGGCTCGAAACATTGCCGCTCCGAAGCCTGCCGAGCCGCCTGTCCCGCGATGCGCAGACTTTTGCGCTTCCTCGCGAGCCAACGCAGAAATGGCTTCGCAAATCGGACCAGTTTCTGCGACACCGAAAGCCGTAAACCCGCCTTTGTGCACAAAATCAGATTGTCGCGCTCAGCGCCGAAAAGCTTGCCCAGCATCCGCTCCGAATCGCCCTGACCGTAGACCGACGCCGTGTCGAAAAAGTTGATCCCCGCGTCAGCAGCTGCTCGCAGAGTCGCCTTGATTTCGGCCTGCGGCTGCGATGAGCCGACCGACGCGATGTGGCTGCAGCCGATCCCGATTCGCGAGACTCGAAGTCCAGTTTTGCCCAAAGTTGCGAATTCCATTCTTCTCTCACGTCTCCGCTCGGCCACACCGCATTTCAACCGATGATCGAGCTTGCAGAAGGCTAAAGATCTGGGCAGGCTCCTCGAATGAAGACCTGCTTTTCGGCAATCGCCCTCGTTTTCGCCTTTTCCATCGTCAACGCCTTGGCGGAAGACCGCTGGTATCGCGGAAACACGCACACCCACACTCTCTGGAGCGACGGGAACGATTTTCCCGAGATGATCGTCGATTGGTACAAGAAGGCCGGCTACGATTTTCTCGCTCTGAGCGACCACAACATCCTCGCCGTCAGCGAGAAATGGATGACGCTCGAAGCGATCGAAAAGCGGCAGCGCACGGTCGCGAGGCGGGCGATCGACAAGTACCGAGCGCATTTCGGCGGCGACTGGGTCGAAACGCGGACGCCGGATGGCGGTGCGGAAGAGGTCAGGCTCAAGCGGATCGATGAATTTCGCCCTCTTTACGAGGAGCCGGGCAAGTTTTTGCTCGTTCAGGCTGAGGAAATTTCCAGCAGCGCTCAAGGCAAGCCGGTTCACATCAACGCGATCAATCTTCCGGGGAAAAACACGATCCCTGCCGTAAAAAGCGATGCGCCAGTTCAAGAGGTGATGCGTGAAAACCTTCGCGCGGTCGCCGAACGCGAAAAGGAGACGGGTCAGCCGATCATGACCCACTTGAATCACCCGAATTTCGGCTGGGCGATCACCGCTGAAGATCTCGGACACGTCCTGGAGGAGCGCTTCTTCGAGGTCTACAACGGCCATCCCGGAATTCGGCATCTCGGCGACGAGGAGCACCCCGGAGACGAAAAAATCTGGGACATCGCGAACACGATTCGGATCGCCGAACACAACTCGGCTCCGCTGTTCGGAGTGGCCACGGACGACTCCCACACCTATCATGGCGGGCCGGTTTCGCCGGGTCGCGGCTGGGTGATGGTCCGGGCTGAGGAGCTCACGGGCGACGCGCTGGTCCTCGCGATGCGCGCCGGAAATTTTTACGCGAGTTCGGGCGTTTTCGTCAAATCCTTCGGCTACGACGCCGAATCTCGGACACTCTCAATCGAGATCGAGCCCGTCGACGGGGTTGAATTCAAAACGGAGCTGATCGGGACGCGCAAGGGGACGGAGCCAGCAACTGCTGGCGAGGTTTTCTCCGAAATGACCGGCGTTTCCTTAAAATTCGAAGTCCCGGCGGACGCGCTCTACGCCCGGGCGACGATCACCTCGACCCGGAATCATCCGAACCCATCGATCGAAGATCAAAAGGAGCAGGCTTGGCTACAGCCCGTCGGTTGGCGGCGCTGATTCCTCATCGAGATCCTCGATCATTTTGTCAATCTGCTCGATCTGCTTGAACGGAAGCCGACCACGCTGGTATTTTCTCCAAAGCAGGTCGCGCAGCAGTTCCAGATCCGAACGCGACATCGGTTCGTGGTACCTCCACTCTGGGTCAGACTTGAGTTTGCTCTGCATCGCCCATCGCGCGCCGTGAAAAGTCACTCGCCAGATGCGGACGCTGTTGCCTTCGCGCTCTCTCCATTCGTGCTTGGTCATCGGGTTGGGCGGAAAATCCAAAGGGAGGGCATTGCTCCGTCAATGCCGCATGGGGCCTGCGAAGGACGGTCGCCAGTCGACCGCAGAACCGACGGAGCGGTTCCCTCCATTGGGTGATTTCGAAATTTTGTTGCGAGAAACACGGTTTTTAAACGATTGGTCGAACAGGAATCCCCTCGGCGCTGAGAAATTTCTTCACGTCCTCAACGGTAAACTCGCCGAAGTGGAAAATGCTCGCCGCGAGCACCGCGTCCGCCTTGCCGGCCTTCAGAACATCGGCCATGTGCTCGAGAGTCCCCGCGCCGCCACTCGCGATTACCGGAATCCGGACCGCTCCGCTCACGGCCGCGTTCAGCTCGATGTCGTAGCCGTCCTTCGTGCCGTCCGAATCCATACTCGTCAGCAAAATCTCGCCTGCGCCGCGATCCTCGATCTCCTTCGCCCACTCGATCGCATCGCGCTCAGTCGGCTTCCGCCCGCCGTGGGTGTAGACCGTCCAGCTCCCCGCATCGTTCCGTTTTGCGTCGATCGCGACCACGATGCACTGCCGCCCGTAG
This sequence comes from Verrucomicrobiales bacterium, assembly GCA_047620505.1. Taxonomy (GTDB): domain Bacteria; phylum Verrucomicrobiota; class Verrucomicrobiia; order Verrucomicrobiales; family DEV007; genus JBLHKS01. The sequence continues at coordinate 30,530 of JBLHKS010000062.1, forward strand.
GCCTTCGCACCTTCGGAAACGACCTCCGGGTTGCTCACCGCAGCCGTGTTCACGCCGACCTTGTCCGCGCCAGCCAGGAGCATCTCGCGCATGTCCGAAGTCGTCCGAATTCCGCCGCCGACCGTCAATGGCATGAAGCATTGCTCGGCGGTCCGGCGGACGACATCGACCATCGTTTTGCGCTCGTCCGAACTCGCCGTGATGTCGAGAAACACCAACTCGTCGGCCCCCTGATTGTTGTAGGCGATCGCGCTTTCGACCGGATCGCCGGCGTCGCGCAGGTTGAGGAATTTCGTGCCCTTGACGACTCGGCCGTCGGTGACGTCGAGACAGGGAATGATGCGTTTGGTCAGCATACCGTTGCGTTTGAAATTGCTTAAGCGAAGTTAATCGTTCATGGCGGCAGACGCGACGGATTCGAAACTCGAACAGGCATTCCTCGACTACCTTGAAGTCGAACGGAACGCCTCGCCACGCACGACGCGCAACTATGGACACGCGTTGACCGAGTTTCGCAAGTCCGCGCCCGAGTTTCCCGGTTGGCTGGCCTGCGATCCGGAGATTTTCCGCGATGCGCTCTTCACGATGATGAAACGCGAATCGGCGCGCTCGACCATTCGGCTGCACTTTTCTGCGATCCGCAGTTTTTACAAATTCCTCACGCTGCGCCACGGCCTCATCAAAAACCCGCTCCGCGAGGTCCAACTGCCGAAGCGCGAAAAGAAGCTCCCCGTCGTTTTGACCATCGCCCAGATCGAGCAGCTGCTGGCCGCTCCGTTCCAGGTTTCGCCTGGCAAACAAGCGACGAAATGGCAGCCCGCCCGTGACGCCGCGATCCTCGAACTTTTTTACAGTAGCGGCGTCCGGCTCTCGGAACTGGCGGCCCTGGACGTGAAGGACTACGACTCGGTCGGCGAGTGCATCCGGGTCCTCGGCAAAGGCAGCAAGGAGCGGCTCTGTCCCTTCGGCAGTCACGCGGACAAGGCGATTCAGCGCTATCGGCATGAGGCGAAGGTCCACGAAGGCCCGCTTTTCATCAGCAAATTACGGAAGCGGCTTTCGACTCGCAGCCTCTGGTCGGTGATCCGGAAACACACCGAGGCGGCCGGTTTGCCGATCAACGTCAGTCCCCACAAACTGCGCCACAGCTTCGCGACGCACCTACTAGATAACGGGGCGGATCTACGGAGCGTGCAGGAGTTGCTTGGGCATGCGAGTTTGTCGACGACGCAGATTTACACGCACGTGACCGTGGATCGGATGAAGAAGGTCTACGACTCGGCGCATCCGAGGGCGTGATTTTTAGTGGAGAACGCCTAGGATGAGCAACCTGATGCCGAGGGCGCGGCTTCGACTTTTCTAACAGGTAGCAAATCAAGAAGACGCGACAACTCGCAGCGGGCATCAGGTTGGTGGCCATCCGCTTGTTGGGCATGTTGTTTCAGTGCGTCCAGTAGGTTGCGATCGACGGAAAACCCAAATTCGCGCGGTTCGTCCTGAAATAGAAGGATCTCATCATGCCTTGTCTTACCTTCATCACTGAAATTGCCCATCTTAGCCGTTCCTTTAACTATTCTCTGGCAAATAGTTGCTATAGCCTCGCAGCCTTCATCCACTCCGATCCAGCGCCGACCTAGCTTACCAGCAACATCGAGTGTCGTTCCTGATCCCGCAAAGCAGTCCAACACAATACTGTCTTTGGAGGAGGATGCTTTTATTATGCGCTCAAGAAGATCTGGGGTTTTTTCGGTAGGGTAACCTGGGATTTTAATGTTTTGGTTGTGAGCATCTTTGAAATCCATCCAAATATCCTGGACAGAAACCCCTTCATGCTCGTCAAGATAAACCTTCTTTCTAGGGTTCCCGTTAGCAGACCAATATATATGCCCTTCCTCATCGAGCTTATCCAAGGTTGAAGGCTTATATTGCCAGTGCTTTCCTAGTGGAGGGAACAATCCCTTCCACTCTTTACCGGTCTCACCGTTACGCACCCCAGGAGCATGGATAGGAACTCTCATGTGCCGACGACCCTTCTCGTCCACGTATCGATATTCTTTGATGTGCTCTTCTGTAAGTTCAGTGGTTTGCCGATTCCAGATGTAGGAACTGGTCTTGGAGTAAAAGAGAATATAATCCGCAATATTCCCGTAAGATTTTCTCGTGTAGTTTTTAGGATTGCTTTTTTTGCGGGTGATTAAGGCTCTGAAATTTTCAGCTCCAAACACCTCATCAAGTATGATCTTTGTCTCGCAAATCATCCGTGCATCCAAATGGAGATATAAAGAACCTGACTCGGAAAGAAGTTCGCGAAGCAGTATCAAGCGTGCACGAAGAAACTCTAGAAACTCAGCACCCCGCAAATTGTCTGAATATGCATGAGCCTGTTTTCGGGATTCAAATCTCGAACCAGTTGCAAATGGAGGGTCAATATAGACTAGATCGACCTTCCCGCGCATTTTAGCACCAAATAGAAGAGAACGTAAAATCGGCAGATTATCTCCACAATACAATTCGCCTTCGATGGCGTCAGGACGGTAGTTGATAAAGGAAGCCTGTTCCCCATCTAATATTTCCTTACGAGAAGCCTTGTTTGGGTAAGTAAGCTCGAAACCGCCCAGCTTCCCAAGCTCTGTGAAAGATGTAACTCCTGTTGCCATATCAAGACTTTAGCCATTTCATTGTTATACGCTCAGGAAACATTCTCAATGTCGCTACTTTGACTCTGTTTCCCCACGCCTCATCAATTTGTGCGTAATCTCGCCACATAGAGCCCAGCAAAAGCCCCGGGCCATCGTTCAAAAATATAACCTTTGTATTGAGTTTGTTCTTTTTTACATATCCTAAGACCTCCGCAGCGCAATCTCGATACTGTCCTGTTCGGTCATCTTCCTGAGCTCCTCCACGGTCGCTATCGTAGCGCGCAAGGCCGACGGCCAAAATATCTTCTCCTTCCATAAGGACAAAATCAACTGGCCGATCTGGCTTTGGGTAATTAGGGAAAATTTCACCTAAAATAATGTCTTTTCCAGCCCGCTCAGGGCCGCTAATTGCAAGGCTTGGGTAATTTTCACGAACGATCGAGAAAAGGCGTTCCGTCAAATCGTAACCCTTCTTCCCTCGGTCCTTATATTCCCAAAGCACCGCACAAAGCGCCTCGTCAGGCATTGGGCGTTCGCGAAAACGCTTCTGAACCTCGGCAATTGGACGAAACCCATCACCAAAATTCTCGCAGATGCTTTGAGCGCCAGATTTCTTTTTCAGCATCTCCACAGGTGTCTCAGGGCTGACATATTTCCGAAACACCCTGCAAACTTGAATCCGCATCCAACGGTGTGGAAAACTTTCTGGATTTTTTGATGCCGAGTGGGGTCTAGGAGGTCGGCAGCCCAACGCTGAGAAGACGGAATCTACAGGCTTCGAATCAGTCTCGAAAAGAGTCGGAATCAC
>JBLHKS010000063.1:0-33809 GCA_047620505.1 Verrucomicrobiales bacterium
CGACGAGAATGAATTCTCCAAAATGCGACAGTCTGATGGAGGAAGGTTTCGCGGCGGGTGCGGAGACCCTTATCTACTTTCTTTGTGGCGGGATTCGCTACAACCGGAAACTAGAATCAGGGATACCAGACGTGCGCGAAGAAGTAGACGAGGACGCCGGTCACCGATACGTAAAGCCAGAGCGGATAGGTCCAGCGGGCGATGCGTTTGTGGAAGGCGATTTTGCGCCGAATCGCAGGGACGACGGTCGCGATGATCATCGGCAGGTTCACAACAGCTGCTGGGATATGGGTGAGGAGAATGAAGAAGTAAAGCGGTCGAACCCAGCCCTCGCCAGTGAAGGATTTCGAGCCTGCGTTAGCGTGGTAGATCAGGTAGCTGGTGAAGAATGCTGTCGATACAACCAGGGCCGCGATCATGAAGCCGATGTGGGCTTTGATCTTGCCTGCTTTGACTGAAATCAGGCCCGCGATGATCAAAACCGTGGCCGTCGCGTTGAGGCAGGCGTTGAGACAAGGGAGGTCGGCAACGCTCATGGCTTCGGTTCCATTTCGTTGTCGAGAATGTACTGAACATCCTGTTTCAGGCGACCAAGATTCATTTCTCCGACTGTTATATTCATGTCGGGAATCGGTTCGGCATTCATCACATCATAATATCCGCGGACACGCGCTTTATCGTCGATCAGAACCAAGGTGAATGAATGCGTTATGATTCCGTTCTCTTTGAGTAATTCCGGATCGACAGTCGGCTTTGAGGGGAAGAGCTGGAAAAACTTGCTCGTGTAGTCCCCTAAGCGGCTGTCCTCAGCAGTCAAATACCACCAGTTGGTGTGATCGATTTTCTGCTTCTGCATGAAGGCGGCGACCCTTTCCTGGGTGTCCGCTTCCGAGTTTACGCTGAACGAAACCATGTGGAATCGCGGATCCTCCCCGAAGTCATCGTAAACCTCGCGGAGATTCTCGGAGTTCTGGATACAGCCCATCGGACAGTCCGCATAAAGATAGCTGGCGACCCAGACTTTCCCCTTGAGATCGCCAAGGCGGACCGTTGATCCATCTCGATTCGTCGCCTCCAGGTCGTCCTTGAGCTGATTGATGTGCAGCGGCGGTTGTGGCGGGCCGATTCCCCAATTGCTTTCGTTACGCGCCTTCGCGTCCTTACGCTGATCGAGAATGTAGCTGACGCCGACGAGCACGCCGCCAGCGATGAGCACGAGGATCATCCAGATCGTCGCCGGGTGGATTCGCGGAGGTTGAGTATCTTCTTCGGACATGGGTGGCGAGAATTTCTACGTTTCGCGAATTCAGCAGGAAGCAGCCAATTTCAAAATTGACTAGGCGCTCGAAACTTCGCTCGTATCCGGGTAGCTACCGAGGATTTTTACAAAATTGCAGTGGGTCTCCAATTCCTTGAGCGCCGTCAGCAGCTGCTCGTCGGTGCAATGGCCGGAAATGTCGACGAAAAAGAAGTATTCCCAAGCGCGGCGCTTGCTCGGGCGGCTCTCGATTTTGCGTAAATTCAGGCGGAATTCGTTGAACGGCTTGAGCGCGTCGAAGAGCGAACCCGGCTCGTGCCGCACGCTGAACATGATCGACGTGCGGTCATTTCCGGTCGGTGGGCAGGTTTTGTGGCCGATCACGAGAAACCGCGTCGTGTTCGAGGCGCTATCCTGAATTCCAGGGGCGAGAATCTCAAGGCCGTGCATTTCCGAAAGCAGAGCTCCGCCGAGCGCCCCACCGTCCGGATCGTCGCGAGCCATTTCGGCCGCTTTTGCCGTCGAGGAAACTTCGATCGTCTCGCCGTGCGAAAAATTCTGCGCCAGCCAGCTTCGGCACTGACCAAAAACCTGTGGATGCGAATAGAGTCGCTCCAGACGGTCGACCGGCTTGTTCGAAAGCAGGTTGTTTTCGATCGGCATCATGATTTCAGCGCAGATCTTGAGAGGAGAGTCGGCGAAAAGATCCAGCGTGTGGTTCACCGCGCCTTCGGTTGAATTCTCGATCGGCGCGACGCCGTAACTGGCTTGTTTGCGCTCCACGCGGTCGAAAACATCGGCGAGGCTGTTTTGCGGAAGATATTCGACGCTGTTGCCGAATTTACTGATCGCTGCCTGGTGCGTCCAAGTTCCTTCAGGGCCGAGAAACGCGATTTTCAGGTCCTCTTCCAAAGCGAGCGCCGCCGACATGATCTCGCGATAAATTGCCCGGATCGATTGGGCTCCCAAGCGGCCATCGGACTTCTCAACCAGGCCCTGGAGAAGCTTCTCCTCGCGTTCCGGCGCGTAAATTTCCAGGCCGCCCTTCTTCTTAATCAAGCCGACTTCGTGAACGCAATCGGCGCGCTGGTTCAGCAGCTCCAGAAGCTGCGTGTCGATCTCGTCGATTTTGACTCGAATGTCGTCGAGCGGGTCTTTTTCAGCCATTTCTGTGATCAATTCTCTGATTCGGGATCTTCGGGTTGATCCTCGTCGTTTTCAGCAGCTGCTGGCTCCTCGGATTCTTCTGCGACCGGCTCAGCCTCTGGCTCAACCGCTTTCGCTTCGACCTTTTCCGGCGCTTCCTTAACTTTCTTGCCCGAAAGCTCCTCGCGCGCTGCTTCTTCGTTCTCCTTCTCCGTGGCGGCCGAAAGAGCTAGCTGCTTTTCGGTCTCCCTTGGATTCTGCTGCCCACCTTCGGCGTCCGGAAGAGCCATGGTTCGCAGCTCCGAGGCGTTCGGAAGCTCGTCGATTTCCTTCACGCCGAAATGCTCCATGAACAGGTCGCTCGTCGCGTAAAGCAGCGCCTTGCCCGGCATGTCCGATCGGCCCGCGATCCGCACGAGCCCGCGATCGATGATTTTCTGGAGTACGCCGTCGACGCTCACGCCGCGCACCGCTTCGATGTCGGCTTTCGTGATCGGCTGCCGATACGCGATGATCGCCAGGGTCTCCAACGCTGGTCCGCTCAGTCGCGCTGGCTTCTGACCCGGGAAAAGTTCGCGAACCCACTCCGCGTATTCCGGCTGCGAGTACATCCGCCAGCCGCTCGGCCCGTCGACGAGTCGAAACGCCCGTCCAGTGTCCTCGTAGGCCTGATTCAGCTCGCCAATCGCCTCTTCGATGGTGTCCGGCTTTGCTTTCCTGATCGAATCCGCAATTTCCAGCTCATCCGGCTCCTGGCCCTCATCGGCGGCCTCCTCGAGAGACTTAATGTCGTCGTCGATCTTGTTCCGAATGCAGCGTGCTATCGCCTTCGCCGAAATCGGCTCTGGCGACGCGAAAATCAAGGATTCAACGATTTCCTTCAGCTCCATGTTCGTTGGTTCTCCAGTCAGCAGCTGCTGGCGGGAAGAGGGGTGGCAGTTTACAGATTCTCGTTCCGATGCAACTCAATATCCCCGAGCCGTTGACTTTGAATCGCCCGAAAGTGATTCATTTTCATCAATTCCAACAGCGCCAGGAACGTTACGATTACTTCGCCCTTAGTCGAAGCGTCCTCAAACAGAACCGAAAACTTAATGCTTTCGCCTGGCGGAACCGTTTCGAGCAAATGAGCGATTTTGTCGCTCACCGTCCAGCGGTCATCGATGATCTCGCCGAGGTCCTCTTCTGCATTAAATCGTTTGAGAACGTTCTGAAAAGCGAGAATGAGATCGAAAATTCCCACATCTCCAAGCGGCTTCACTTCCTCTTGAACCGGTGTCGGTTTTTCGGGGTGGGGCGCGAATTGTGAGGTCCGTTCTTCCTCAAGCGTGCCTAAATGCTGGGCGGCATCCTTGAACTTTTTGTATTCGATCAGCTGCCGAATCAGATCCCATCGTGGATCATCCTCTTCGGTTTCCTCTTCTGGAGGCTGGACGTGCTTGGGCAGCAATTCGCGGCTCTTGAGATACATCAAATTCGACGCCATCACGATAAACTCGCCCGCCAGGTTGATGTTCAAAAGCTTGAACGTGTCGAGGTAGTCCATGTACTGCTTCGTGATCCGAGCAATCGAGATGTCGTAAATATCGACTTCGTCTCGTTTGATCAGGTAAAGCAGCAGGTCGAGCGGGCCCTCGAAAATGTCGAGGTTGACCCGATATTCTTCGGATTCGGTCATGTTTCAGGTTTCCCGGGGGAGCGGGCTCGCTACCAAACCGACAAGCGAGACAGGAGCAAGCGGGAAAGTCAGGCAGACCTGAGCTTGCTCTCCAGTCCTCGATGGGGGTAGTTTTGAAAGTCTTAGAACAAACCCCACTCGCATGAACCCGAAACTCGTTTCAGCCCTCACCTGCCCGATTCTGTTCGTTTGCAGCGTCGCCTCCGCTCAAAAGCTAACAAAAGACGTTCCTTACATCGAGAACGGCCACGAGCGCCATTTTCTCGATATTTACACGCCGGAAACCGAGAGCAAAGACGGCCTGCCCGTCATGTTCTGGATTCATGGCGGCGGCTGGGGCGCGGGCGACAAATCCGACGTCGCGCTCAAGCCGAAAGTGCTGACCGAGCGCGGATTCGTCTTCGTTTCGACGAACTACCGTCTGCTTCCGGATGTCGAAATGGACGTGCTGACTCGCGATGTCGCCAAATCGCTTGGCTGGGTTCATCGAAACATCGCCAAGCACGGTGGCGATCCTGATCGGATCTTTGTCGGCGGCCATTCCGCTGGCGCTCAGCTCGCGGCCCTGCTCTGCATCGATGATCGATACCTGAAAGAAGAAGGCGTGTCGTTCGACTCTCTAAAAGGCTGCGTACCCGTCGACGGCGACACTTACGATATTCCTAAGATCATCGCGACCGCAGAATTTCGGCAGACGATCTACGGCGGCAAAATGTTTGGCTTCGGGCATCGACAGAAATTCGGAAATGATCCGGAAAAACACATCGACTACTCGGCCGTTACCCACGTCGCCAAGGACAAAGGAATTCCCCCATTTCTCCTGTTCTATTTTCCCGGAAATGCCGACACCCGCGCCCAGGCCCAGCGTCTTGCCAGCGTGTTGAAGGCCTCGGAAATCCCGGTCACGACGTTTGGGAAACGAGACAGCAATCACAGCGCCTTGAATAACGATCTTGGCAAGCCGGACGACTCGGCGACAGCGGAACTCTACAAATTTCTCGACCCGCTAGTCGGGAAAAAATAGATCGATCATCGTGCTGACGCCCACTCGAACAGCCCTCGCCCTGAGCCTCCTGCTCGCGGCCTTCGCCTCAAGCGCTGAGGTCGAATTCGACCGCGTGATCCGGCCGCTTTTCTCGGACACCTGCTTCAAATGCCACGGCCCTGACGAAGCCAAACGCAAAGCCGATTTGCGGCTCGATTCGCGCGAGGGACTCTTCAGCGCGGTTGAGTCTGGCGATCTGTTAGAGCGGATCACCTCGACCGATCCAGATGAGCGGATGCCGCCGCCGAAATCCGGCTTGGAACTTAGCTCAGCCCAGATCAATTCGGTCAAAACCTGGATAAACGAGGGTGCCGAATGGAAACAGCACTGGTCCTTGGCCGCTCCGCAGAAACCTGCGATTCCAACGGTCTCGAATCCAGATTGGATTCGCAATCCGATCGACGCTTTTGTCCTCTCGCGGCTCGATGGCGAAGGCTTGAAACCCTCAGCAGCTGCTGACCCGCAAATTCTGCGGCGACGTCTGACTTTCGACCTCACCGGCCTGCCGCCGGAGCCTGACAAAGCTCCAACGATCGATGAGATGCTCAACTCAAAGCGTTACGCGGAGCGGATGGCTTTCCGCTGGCTCGACGCCGCCCGCTACGCCGACACCAGCGGCTATCAAACCGATGGCTGGCGTGAAATGTGGCGCTGGCGGGATTGGGTGATCGAAGCCTTCGATCGAAACCTGACGTTTGATCAATTTACGATCGACCAACTCGCTGGCGACCTCCGTCCGGAGCCAAGTCTCGACCAGCTGATCGCGACCGGTTTCAACCGGAATCACCGTGGAAATGCCGAGGGCGGATCGATCCCTGAAGAGTTCCAAGTCGAGTACGTCGTCGATCGCGTCGATTCGACTTTCGCCGTCTGGCAAGGCCTCACGATGGGCTGCGCACGCTGTCACAACCACAAGTATGACCCAATTTCGCAGCGCGATTACTACGCCGCCTTTGCGTTTTTCAACAACATCCCCGAGCACGGTCGAGCTTGGAAAGAAGGCAACTCTGTCCCGTGGATTCCAGCTCCGACCCGAGAGCAAAGCCAGCAGCTGCTGAAGCTGAATCAAATGGTCGAAACGCAGCAAGCGGAGTTTGCAAAATGGGAGCCGAAGTTGCCTGACATGATCGCCAAATGGTCGGCGAGGGTGAAGCTCGATCCGGATTGGACGCTAACCGATGGCGAGGTCGACTTTGAAGCCGAAGCCGAAGCCGGTGCGAAGGCGAACTTCGGTTACCTCGATTCGTTTTCGTTAGGTGCCTGGATCACGCGGAAAGAAGCCGTTGCGGGCACGGTGATTTCGAAAATGGTTCCGATCGATCGGGAATCCGGCTACAGCCTGCATTTGACGGAAACTGGCGCGGTGCAGCTGAATTTGGTGAAGCGATGGCTGGACGATTCGCTTCGAGTTGAGACCAAAGCGAAAGTGCCGCTCGGTGAACCGACTCACGTCTTCGCAACCTACGATGGAACCCGGAATTCAGCCGCGATTCGGATTTATATAAACGGTGAGTTGGCTGAGCACGTTGCGAAACTCGACTACATCAATCAGTCCTTCGCAGCCGCTGACGAGCCAGTCCGAATCGGCAAAGGAAACTCAGATTTTCGCGGAGAAATTTCGGCCGCGCGGATTTTCGCACGCCCGCTTCCAGCCGAAGATGTTCGAATCGTGGCTGAGGACGGTTGGGGCGAGCACAAAATGCGCCGCTTCTTTCTCGAAGTCGGCGGCCCGGAGAATCTGCGAGTCGCATGGGCTAAGCTGAAGCTTGTCCAAAGTGAACGGGATCAATTCCAGCAAAAATTGCCCAGCGTGATGGTCATGCAGGATTCCGCCCCGCGTCAGACCCATGTTTTGATGCGCGGCGAGTACAGCAGCCTCGGAGAAAAGGTCGAACCCGGCGTCCCGACGGCTCTTCCTCCGCTTCCGGCGAACGCTCCGAAGAACCGGCTGGGTCTGGCGAAGTGGCTCGTCTCCACCGAGAACCCGTTGACGGCCCGAGTCGTCGTCAATCGCGTCTGGCGCGACTTTTTCGGCGTCGGCCTCGTGAAAACGGCCGAAGATTTCGGAGTCCAGGGCGAGCGACCGAGTCATCCGGGATTACTCGATTGGCTGGCGGTCGAGTTCATGGAATCTGGCTGGGATTTTCAGCATCTCATCAAACTGATCACCGCAAGCGCGACTTACCAGCAAAGCTCGCGCGCCAACCCGGATCTGCTGGCTCGCGATCCGGAAAATCGGCTTCTTGCGCGTGGTCCGCGTTTCCGTCTACCTGCTGAAATGATCCGCGATCAAGCGTTGTTCGTAAGCGGCTTACTTTCGGAAAAAATTGGCGGCCCGAGCGTCAAAACTTATCAGCCTGAGGGGCTCTGGAAAGACATCGCCTCAGACACCGATTACCTGCTCGCAAGCGGCCCTGATCTCTATCGCCGCAGCCTCTTCACGTATTGGAAACGCACCGTCCCGCCGCCGATGATGATGAACTTCGACGCGAGTTCCCGCGAGTCGTGCGAGGTCCACGTACACCGGACGAACACGCCGTTGCAGGCGCTGAATCTGATGAACGACGTGACTTTCGTCGAAGCGGCGAGAGTTCTGGCGGCAGAGATTCTGAAGACCGAAGATCCGCTGAATTCTGCCTTCGTCAGGATTCTTGGAAGGCCTCCAGCTAAAGAGCAGCGCCAGCAGCTGCTGGCGAGTTTGGCGTTTTACCGATCAGAATTTGGGCGTGACGCGCAGACGGCGAAAGAATTGAATTTGCAGGGAGAATCAAAAGCAGCAGGCCTGGATTCAGTCGAGTTGGCCGCGTGGACGATGATTTGTTCGACGCTCTTGAATCTCGACGAAGCCGTGACCAAGGAATAATAGGTTCTAGCGAATTTTGACTGCCATCCGGGGTGTGAATGAAAGTGATGGGCAATTCGCTTCGAAGCGAGCTGTAGGATGGACATCCTGTCCGTCTTCCCCGAGCTTGTGAGGCGGAGTCTTCGCGTATGCGGCCAGGTAGTGGTGGCTTCCAGCCGCCATTGGCCGCCGCTTGGCCACATCCTTGTCAGATCGCTCAAATCCGAAAAGAAAAACTGATCAGTTGGCCTTCACTTCTGCGCGCCAGCTTTTCAATTTCGCCAGCAGTTGTTGAGCTCGCTCGGGATGTTCAGCGGCGAGGTTTCTCGTTTCACTCGGGTCCTGATCGAGGTCGTAGAGTTCAAGCTCTCCGGTGTCGAAAAGCTCGATCAGCTTCCAGTTTTGATCGCGGATCGCCCCTGCCGAGACGCCGCCGAGAAAGTGAGGCTTTTCTAATGGATAGTGCCAGCAAAACGGTCGGCTTGGAAGCTCAACGGTTGGATCGGCGAAGAGCGGGAGAATCGAAACTCCGTCCAAAGATTGAGTGGTCTTGGCTTCCGCTGCTTCGACGAACGTCGGGTAAAAATCAACGTTAACCGTCGGCGATTCGCAGACCGCTCCAGGCTTAACTTTACCAGGCCAGCGCACAATCATCGGAACGCGGATACCACCTTCGTAGAGCTGACTCTTGCCTCCACGCAGGGGCGCGTTTGAGGTCACGTTGGACTCTCCGCCGTTGTCGCTGCTGAAAATGACGATCGTGTTCTCAGCTAAGCCAAGTTCAGCCAGTTTTGCCGTGATCAAGCCAACCCCGTCGTCGATTGATTCGAGCATCGCCGCCAAATGCGGGTTGTGACTTTTGGACCAGTGGTGAAGCACGCAGCCCTCATTCTTTTCGTGCCCGGCGTCCTGACAGAGGTAGCAATTTTCCCGATCGTTCGGGCCCGGCGGGTGCTTTTCGCGGTATTTCTGTACGAGGTCCGGCCGACCGTTTAGGATCGTGTGAGGCGCGTAGTGAGCGAGGTAAAGAAAGAAGGGTTGATCCTGATTCCGCTCGATGAACTCGACCGCTTCGAGGTTGAGTCGATCAGTCAAGTATTCGTCTTCGCCTAGCCGGTTCTCAGGCAGGCTGAGCCAACTGATCGGCTGTGTTCTAAATCGATAAGGCCAGAAATTCGCTCCGTTGCCGACCCCCTTGATTTCGAATCCAGTTTGCCAGGAAAACCCGTGATCCGCCGGCCGTAGTTCGATAGGCGCGTCGTGATATTCGTAACCCGTCAGGTGCCATTTTCCGGCGTGTCCCGTGGCGTATCCAGCCTCCGCTAGGGCCTCCGGAAGCGTGATATGATCCGGCGAAAGCGGCGTATCCGAGTCCGGCCTGAGGTAATCAAGAATCCCAACACGAGCCGGCCATTGCCCGGTCAAAAGGGCCGCTCGATAAGGCGAGCAGACCGGTGCCGCGGCGTAGGCCTGGGTGAAGCGCATGCCTTCATCCGCTAAGCGGTCGAGGTGCGGCGTTTCATTGAAGCTATTGCCATAACATCCAAGCTCCGACCAGCCCAGATCATCGGCTAATACGAATACAATATTCGGCTTTTCCGCCAGCAGCTGCTGAGCGCTGAAAATGCAGAGAAGCGCTAAAAATCGCATCGAATTTGGCTATTTGGATTTCACGGGGCCAGCGGCGTTGATCTCAGTCGCGCCTGCGTCCTCGCCCGGCAGGGTTCCGCGTTTGTGATCCTTGAACTTCTTGCCGTAAGCATCCTGCCGATCGTTTGTGGGACTGTCTGGAACGGTGTCGCCCGTTTGCTCAGACCAACTGGCCAGAAGCCGCCGCGCCTCTTCGAGAACGGGCGCTTGCTCAGGATTCGAGGCCAGATTGGCGAGTTGGTGAGGATCTTTGCTCACTCGGTAGAGTTCCTCGCCTAAGCGCGGAATCTGAAAAATATCTCGCTGTTCCGGCTTGAGCTGACCTGCCTTTTCTGCTGCCCAAAGTTCCTCGCCAGCTGGAAAAGTGGGATCGCCTTCCATGCAGAGATTCTGCTTCTCCGGGAATGCGTTTTTGATGTAAATCCAGTCGCCGAATCGAACCATTCGCTCGTGAGCCTGGAAAACGTGCCAGTTGTGCTCGGCAAAAGCGAACTCGCGCGTTACCGCAGCTGGATCTTTAAGAACTGGCGCAAAACTGACTCCTTGAATTGTGGGCGGCTTCTCGACTTCAGCCAGTTCCAGAATTGTGGCTGAAAAGTCGATCGAACTGACGATTGAATCGATCACTCCTGGTTTGATCGCGCCTGGATTCGCGATGAGTAGCGGCGTTTTGATTCCGCTGTCGTAGAGCCGGGTTTTGCAGCGTGGAAACGGGCGTCCGTTGTCAGCACAATATATTATGTAGGTGTTTTTCTCGATTCCCTGGCGTTTTAGCTCTTTGCGGAGTTCGCCGAGGTAGAAATCCGTGCGGCTGACTTCATGCCAGTAATCGGCGAGGTCCTTGCGTGTTTTCGGCCCATCAAAAAGGTAAGGTGGGACGGGGACTTTTTCGGGATCGTAGGTAGGAGCCGTGTCATCGGCCTGCCAGCCTCGATGCGCGTCGCTTGAGCCGAACCAACAGAAGAACGGTTTGTCCGTTGGACGCTCGGCAAGAAGCTTGACCCAGTCCTCTTCTTTCCCTGGCCCTTTGCCGCCAGACGAAACGTCGAAGCCGAGATCGGGGGCCTTTCCCATGTGGTTTTTGCCAGAAATGACGGTGTGATACCCGGATGATTGAAGAGCTTGGACAAACGTCGTTTGTGTCTTTGGCAGGGAGGTGTGGAGTTCCGGAGCACCGGTGTTATGCGGGTAGCGACCGGTCACGATCGAACATCGGCTCGGCGAGCAGCTGCTGATCGAAAGGTAGGCGTTCGTAAAGCGCAATCCCTCGGCGGCCATGCGGTCGAGGTTCGGAGTTTGGGCGAACTCAGATCCGTAACAACCGAGATCCTCGGCCGAAACATCGTCGGTGATGAAGAAGACAAAGTTGGGTCGTTCGTCGGCCAGAGTGACGCCAACGAACGCCAGAAGGATCGTGAAAATACGCATGGGTCAAAGGTGGCGAATTCGCGTCAATCGGCAAGCGCTGGTGCGCGTGAAATTCGCGAGAATCAGCACGGTTGAAAGAAGTGGTCCCGAATCGAGGTTCCTTATCGGTATGCCCGCCCTTTTCCTGTTTTTTTTCCTCGTCTTCGTTCCGATTCTTTGCGCGGACGACCTTTTTCGTGATCAGATTGAACCCTTCACAAAAAAGCACTGTAATCGCTGCCACAACGAGGAAAAAGCGCGCGGGGATCTGGACCTGACGAAGTTCTCGAACGCCGAAGACGTCGTGAAAAGTTTCCGCCGTTGGAGCCACGTCATCGAATTCGTTCAAGACGGCGAGATGCCGCCCGAGGACGAGGATCAGCCGTCGATTGAAGAGCGAGAGGCCGTGCTGGCCGCGGTGTCGTCGATTCTGCTCGTCGAAGCTCGAAAGAATGCAGGCGACCCCGGAGTCGTGCTACCTCGTCGGCTCAGCAACACGGAATTCGATCTGTCGGTTCGTGATCTCACTGGAGTCGATATTCGTCCGACGCGCGAGTTCCCAGCTGACCCGGCAGGCGGCGAAGGATTCGACAACACAGGCGAAGTGCTTGCGATGTCGCCGGGTTTCCTAAGCAAACTTCTGGGCGCGAGCGAGCACGTTGCGGATCACCTGGTTTTGACTCCGGATGGAATCAGTTTTGCCCCGTTTCCAGTGACTTCGTACGCTGATCGGAAGAAGCTGACCGAACAGGCAATCATCGACTTTTACGAAGCGCATGATGTTACCCTATTAGATTATCTTGAGGCGGTTTGGCGAAGAGAAACTCCGGATGGGCTTAGTTCGAAATATCTCGCGGAGTTGAGATCGACGCTGGACGAAGCTTCCGAGTTTCAAGGTCATCTCAAGGAGATCGGAGCGCTGTGGGATTCGATTCCAGCGCCGACTGAAAGTGGAGAACGGCCCCAGCAGCTGCTGGAGCTCGAGCGGCGAATTCAATTCGCGAAAAGGCAGCTTCACGGCTCTGACGAAAGCCTGATTCGGGCGAGCGCTGGCAACTGGGTGATCGCGCAGTTGGCCCTTCGCGCCGACAAAGCGGCGAAGCGAGATCAGTTCGATCCCGGGTCGCTCAAATCGAGCTATGTTGTTCGGCATTCGAATTTGAAACCGAAGGACGGGGAAGCGCCACTCACGATTCGGATCGAGATTGAGCCGGCTTTCGAAGACAGCGAAAAGAGCACTGTGATCGTGCGCTCGCCTGTGATCACGAAGCGTGGAGATCCGCCGCGGAACGAAAAGGAGTCGACGGAAGGCAAGTCAGTTTTACTCCGCGAATTCCTGGAAGAACACGCGCCTGGCCAGGCTGCGAAGCTAGAGTTCGGCGAGAAATCCGGAGATCCGAATTCATTTCGAATCGTTGCGCCATCCCAGATCGAACTCGTGTTTTCGCCTGAGGGACTCGAGGCGATCGATGGTCGAAATCTGCTCCTGCCTTGCGAGCTGGAATCTGGAAGCGCGAACGTCGTCTATGGCGGGAAAGACTCTGCCGAGTTGCTGATGAATCCGGACAGCGAGCTGGCGCAACGGCTAAGCGAATCGAATAAGCGATTCTGCCAGACGTTTCCGAATAAATTCGTTTACGTCGATGGTCAGCGAGGACTCGCTGCGGGATTTCATCTGGTTGAAGGCGTTTTTCGCGACGACCAACCGCTGGTCGAAAAGGTGCTCGACGAACCGTTGAAGGAGGACCTCGATCGCCTCTGGGAGAAACTGCATTTCGTGACCCGGAGCGCCGAAAAAATGCTTCGTGGATTCGTCTGGTTCGAGCGAGCGGAACGGCACAAGCTTCACGGCGAGCAGTATGATTTTTTACGCTCGGAGGACCCGCGGTTGGTCGAAGCGGAGCTGCTGAAACGGTTCGAAACCGTCTATCTGGAAAACATGGGAGAAAGCGATCACGAGATGATTCGTGCGTTTTTTGATGAGACTCGGAAGGCTTTGGCGCGACGGCTGAATCTGGAAAAAGCAGCAGAGCAGCGTGGTTTGGCGGATCTGAGCGAGCTCGCTGAGCGTGCCTGGGGCCGGGCCCTGACAAACCCAGATTCGGCCGGGTTGAATCAGATTTACCAGACTCTGCGGGCGCAGGATCTGGATGTCGAAGAAGCTCTTCGCGGAGTCTTCACTTCGATCTTGATGTCTCCGGATTTTTCGTTCCGATACGCGGAAACGGCCGGTCAAGAAACTCAGCAGCTGCCAAGCTCCGCGTTGGCGAAGCGGCTCAGCTATTTTCTGTGGTCTTCGCTTCCGGATGATGAACTTCTGGCCGCCGATTTGCAGGATCCGGCGGTTTTGATCGCCCAGACCCGACGGATGCTGCTCAGCCCAAAAGTCGAAGCGTTTGCGCGCGAGTTTCCATCACAGTGGCTGCGTTTCCGCGATTATCTTGATAAGGATTCGATCAACGCTGCTGCGTTTAAAGTTTACACGCAGGAGCTGCGCGAGGCGATGTTTGAAGAACCGGCGCGCCTCGCGGCTTATTTAATCCGAGAAGACCTTCCCGTGACCGATCTCCTTGATTCGGACAGCACTTTCGTCAACAGCGAACTCGCGAGTCACTATCAAATGGAGGGCGCGCCGGAGGCCGGAGTCTGGAAGAAAGTGGATGGCCTGCGCGAGCACGGACGCGGCGGACTTTTCGGGATGGCCGTGATTTTGACGAAGAATTCAGCGGGTGAGCGCACCAGTCCGGTTAAGCGTGGATTCTGGACGGTTCACCACTTGTTAGGGCAGCATTTTCCGCCGCCCCCGGCCGACGTTCCAGAATTGCCGACGGGCGAAAAAGACGCGCCGGAAACCATTCGCGAGCTGATGGCGAAACACGCTGCGGACTCAAAATGCGCGATGTGTCACAAGCATTTCGATGGTATCGGCCTCGCTTTGGAAGGTTTCGATCCGATCGGACGCAGCCGCACCATCGATCTCGCCGGACGGAAGATTGACAACGTTGCTCAGCTGCCGAACGGCGACACCGCCGAGGGTCTGTCTGGCCTGATCGATTACGTCAGCAACCATCGTCGCGATGATTTCATCCAAACACTTTGTAGGAAGTTTCTCGGCTACGCGCTCGGGCGCTCGGTGATTTTATCGGATCAGCCGTTGCTTGAAAGAATGGAGGCGGAATTGGCGGGAAATGAGTATCGATTTTCAGCGTTGTTCGAAACCGTGGTCACGAGTAGCCAGTTTCGCCAACAGCGAGCCGACAATTAATTTTCATGCAATCTTCTAAACATCCTTCCCGACGAGTTGTTCTGCGCGCGCTTGGAGCAACGGTTGCCTTACCCTGGCTCGAATCCTTTGCGTCGACGTCTGCGGCTCGGAAACGATTCGCGTTTCTGTTTTTTGGCGACGGGATTCACCCGGCGGAGTGGTGGGCGAAAGGGGAGGGGAGTTCCTTGGAACTCGGTCCGGCCTTCGCGTCGCTTGAGCCGGTTCGGCAGAAAGTGAACGTCATCAACGGTCTGCACCACCCGGGTGGGATCATGGGCAGCCACGCACGCGGAGCAGCTGCTATCTTGAGCGGCTCAAAACCGAAGACCGGTCGAGAGATCCTGGCTGGCCAAAGTCTCGACCAGCTCATGGCGCGAAAACTCGGCCAGGAAACGGCCTTGTCGAGCCTGGTGCTCGCTTGCGAACGGCCTGTCAGTGGATTTCATGAGTCGGGAAATTCGATGCTTTACGCTTCGCATGTTTCCTGGAGTTCGCCGACCTCGCCGGTGCCTTCCGAGCTGCGACCAGCGCTTGCGTTCGACAGCCTGTTCGCCAAAGGCGGTAGCCAATCTCAGTTGAGCGTTCTGGATCATGTGTTAGGCCAACTGAACGATGTTTCGCGCAAAGTTTCACAGACCGATCGTGCTAAGATCGACGAATACGCGACTTCTGTACGTGAAGTTGAACAGCGGCTCGAAAAACTTCAGAATCAGGACCAGGACGAAAACGCTTTCGCGAATATCCAGTCCCAGCGTCCTCCGGAAGGCGTTCCGACACGGCTCGACGAACATGCCCGTTTGATGTGCGACATCGTCGCTCTCGCGTTTCAAACTGATCGCACGCGAATCGCGACCCTCCTCCTAACCAACGACCTCTCCGGTCAATCCTATCCGCACCTTGGCCTTCGCAGCGATCACCACAGTTTTTCGCACAGCTGGAAGAATCCGGAGTTTGCAGCGATCACGCGATTCTGGGTTGAGCAATACGGATATTTGTTAGGAAAACTGGATTCGATGCCGGAAGGCGAAGGCACCGTTTTGGACAATTCCTGCATCATGCTGGCTAACGAACAGTGGATAGCTCACAGCGCGCCGAAGATTCCCTTGGTCATGGGCGGTGGTCTGGGAGGCACGTTGAAAACCGGGCGCGCTTTGGATTTCGAGAAGAGTGAAAACCGTGAGATGTCCAGCCTCTATCTGAGCCTGTTGGATCGGATGGGCGTCCCGACGGCCGAGTTTGGCGGTGCCACCGAGCAGCTAAGCGAGATTTGATTGGCCTGCGCCGATCACTGAAGGTAGACGAATTCGTTCAGGCTGAAAACGATCTGGCAAAGATCCGCCAGGGCTTGCTTTCGGGCGTTTCCTCCTTCGTAAGATCCGATCTGAGTATCAAGGAAAGCGCGGTTCGAAACCAGCTCACTGCTAGTCGGCTCGCGGCTCAAAACCCGCTGATAAATATCGGCGATCGCCGCATCGAGGTCTTCCGAATCGGCCTCGGCCGCGAGCGAATTTGCCCAGCTGATGACCTGCGGGTTGTTCATGAAAAGCAAGGCCTGCGGGGCGATCGTCGTGCTCGGGCGGCCGCCCTGGCTGACGAGCGGCTCAGGCTGATCGAAGATCTGCATCATCGGGACGAGCCGGCTGCGCTTGATCATAAAATAGATGCTGCGGCGAGCGTGCGCTTCGCTGAGCGTCCCTGCGCCGAACATCGTGGGATCCAGCCGGCCAGAGACGGCCAACATCGAATCGCGGATGATTTCTGCTTCCAATCGGCGCGGCTGGAAGCGCCAAACGAACTCGTTCGCAGGATCAGCGGCAGCCTTGTCGGCGTTCGATCTACTGGATTGCTGGTAGGCGGCGCTGAGCATGATTTCGCGGTGAAGCGGCTTCAGTTTCCATCCATTTTCGATCAGGCGCGTCGCGAGAAAGTCCAGCAGCTGCTCGTTTGATGGCGTCGTCCCCTGGAGGCCAAAATCGTTGGGTGTCGCGACGATTCCGCGTCCGAAATGGTGATGCCAGACGCGGTTGACGATCACGCGGGCTAACAACTGCCCAGCGCCGTTCTCCGTGTCCGTGATCCAGTTGGCAAGCGAAGTTCGGCGGTAGCTCGTGCGCCAGTCGGCGGGCGGGGGAGTTTGCCAGTCGGCGGTCGACTTGTCGTTGCGCATCAGGACTTGAAGGAATCCCTGTTCAGCGACGCCCAGCTTTTGATTGGCGTCACCGCGGCTGAGGAAATGCGTTTCCGGATAGAAATGGGGAAACCCGCGTCCGTCCGCGTGGTGTTTGGTTGGAGGGAGGCCTTCGCTGGAAACCTGGACCTTGGCCAGATTTGGTGCGGGTTTCTTCCCCATCGACCTGCCTACATCGGCATTTAACTCGGCCCATTTCCGATGCTTGGACGCGAAAATCGGGAAAAGCGTTTCGCGGTGTTTCTGCTGGGTTTTTCCGGATTCCAAAGCGGCAAATGCAGCCGTCAACGAGGCCGCTTGGCCTTCACCGACGACCACCGGCGGCTCCGCCTGGGAGCTGATCGAAATTCGCGGTCGTCCCATGCTGTGCTGGCCGTTGTTCGCAAATGTAAGCCGAAATTCCAGTTGCTTCGCATCGACCGGCTCGGCGAACGCGTAGACCGAGGCTTGATCCTTGCCGATCCCGCCGACATCGACCGCCCAGCCTGTTCCGCTCGGGTTATCATCAAAAGCAGAGGCCGCCGAGAGGTTGGCCTTGTTCTGTTCGTGGGTTGCTTTGACCGAGGCGATTTTCGTCGGCTTCCCATCCGCGAGGACTTCCAAATTGCTCAGCGCAAAGTTGCCGTTTCCAGCGCGGCCCGGGCCTTTTCGCGGCATCGAATCATGCGTCAGTGCCTCGATTCGGAAGTGTCGAATCTGCTTCGTCGAGACGCTCGTCTTGAACGTGTAAATTTCGCGAGCCGGCGTTTTTCCGGATGCCAGAAACGAGCCGTCTGGTTGCGCGGTCAGCGACGTCGCCACTTGATCCGATTTCGCTTCAGAGAATTCTAGAATCGCCCACGCCCCGGTCTGGCGAGCCTTCAGCGCATCGTTTTTTAACCACGTTTCGAACGCGTTCAGGACCGGCTCACTCTTTTCATAAGCCGCTTTCGCCTTCACAACTTTCGCGTGCTCGCCTTCCCACGCCGCGAGCGATTTTTGGTATCCGTCAGGATCCAAATCAAGATCGATTTCGCTGCGAATCGTCGTCGAAAATGTCGCGACCAGCCGGTAGTAATCTCGTACCGGAATCGGGTCGAATTTGTGATCGTGACAGCGCGCACAGCCGACCGTCAGGCCCAGCATCGCCGTTCCCATCGTCGCCGCCATGTCATCGAGCTCGTCGTAACGCGCGCTCTCGAATTCTTTCTCGGTCAGCTGCGTTGGGAAGACGCCCGCGCCCAGAAAACCAGTCGCCATCATCGCCAGCGGATCTTCAGGGGCGATTTCGTCGCCTGCCAATTGCCAACGCGTGAACTGATCGTAAGGCATGTCGGAGTTGAGCGCCTTGATCACGAAATCCCGGTAGTGAAAAGCAAATTTCCGGTCGTAGTCCTGCTCAAAACCGTGGCTCTCCGCGAACCTGGCTGCATCCAGCCAATGCCGCGCCCAACGCTCACCGTGATGCGGACTCGCGAGCAATTCGTCCACCAAATCGGCAAACGGGATTGCCAGAGCGGCGTTTATTTGCTGAGGAGTCGGCGGCAGGCCGATGAGATCGAGATAGGCACGTCTGACCAACGTTCTCGGATCTGCTTGCTCGCTCGGAGTCAGTTCCTTTTCCTTCAGTTTCGCGGCCCAGAGTTCGTCGATTCCTTTCGCGTCAACCTCGGCTAACGGCTTGAATGACCAGAACTCGCGATCGGCATCGGTCACGACCATCGCGGCCGGTTCGTCGTCCGCGTTTTTCTCGATCAGAGGCTTGTCGTAAGGCGCGCCGAGTTCGACCCACTTCGCAAACGTGGTCAGCAGCTGCTGGTCGAGCTTTGGCTTTTTCGCCGGCATGAAGGGCTCTTCATCGTGTCTCAACACAGCGAGCAAAAAGCTCAATTCCGGCTTTTCCAAGTCGATTGCCGCGCCGGTGTCGCCTCCCTTGAGAAGTGCCTCTCGTGAGGTCAGATCAAAGGCAGCGCGCGTCTTTTCCCCGCCGTGACAACGCAGACAGTGCTCTTCGAGCGCCGGTCGAATCGTCTTTTGAAACAGCTCCAGGCCGGCCTTCATTTTCTCGGCGTGATCAGCCGGGAGCTGAGCCGAAACGGCAGTCAGCGTGAGCAAAAAACAGATAACAATTCTCATGATTTTTCTTTCGGACTATTTCGAACCTAAGCCACGGAGTTTCAGCCAATCGCCAGCTCGATCCGGCCACGTCCCGATGAATGAATTTTCGCGACTCCGCATTCCGTAGCCGTGGCCGCCGTTTTCGTAAACGTGGAGTTCAGCTGGAACTTTGTTGGCCTTTAGGTCGAGGTAAATCAGAACGCTGCCAAGCGAAGTCGACCGATCATCGTGCGTGTGGACGATGAACGCGGGCTTCGTTTCCGGGTTGTAATTGATCTCTGGCAGGAGTTTGCCAGTCGCGGCGCTGGTTACGTTCCAGGGATAAATCAGGAGTGAAAAATCCGCCTGCGATGACTGCTTATCGATTTCGTCTTTCGCTTTGTAGTCAGCCGTGGCGCCTCGCGCGTGGAGAATCGCTCCGACTTGGCCGCCTGCGGAGAACGCGAGGACGCCGATTCGATCGGGGGCGATTTTCCATTTGTCTGCATTCGCTCGAATCAATCTCAGCGCGCGTTGTGCGTCCTGAAGCGGGCGTTTCCAGAGGGGCTCGCCTTCGGCAGCGGCTTCGCTGGTTCGGTAACGCAAAACGAAGGTCGAAATTCCCATTTCCGCGAGCCAGGGGGCGGCCTCGGACCCTTCCATATCAGGGACGACTTTCCCGAAACCACCACCGGGCAGAACGAGGATCGCAGTTCCGTTCGACTTGTCTTCGGGCGCGAGAAAAACGTCCATGCTCGGCCGCCGAATGTTGATCGTGCGGGTGATCGGCGGATTCTCGCCAGCTTTCGGAGGCTGGTTTTCGCCGACGTCTCGCGCGGTCTCGCCGGGAGCAAGATCCGGCCAGATAAAGAGGTTCTCGGCATGCGCCGCACGGCCGAAACACAAGCCAGCAGCTGCTGTGAGCGCAAAAATGAAAGGGGTTCTGGAGTTCACGAAAATCAACTCGCCGATTCCACCCGGTTATTCAACCTGCGAGGTGCCTCAATTGGCATTCTTGAATCGCTCAAATCTGTCTGCTGCACATGAAAGGTCTTGCAATCCAACAACGTCCTCGTTAACACATACGAATGGGATACGCCACTATCGGAGCGCTTGGACTGGGGCTGATTTTGTCTATCGCTTCTCAAATCGAAAATCAGAAGGCTTCGGTAGGTTCTCACAATGGGCATCATCGCTTTCTCAAGGACACGTGGACACTGGCCGATGGGAAGTCCCTCTACGCTAGCTTTTCTGAGCGTCTCGAAACCAAAGGCGGCAAGATTGAGATCGTCTTTGTCGAGGTCGAGACCTCGAAGGAAATCAGGATGCCCATCGATCAACTTTCCGATCTAGACAAAGAATATTTGCTTCGGCATCTCGAAGGCGTCGCCACGGGAAAAGTCATCGGTATCGTCGATGGCGATACGTTCGATTTGCTGACCCCAGCAAAGTCAAAGCTCCGAATTCGAATCCAAGGAATCGACGCACCGGAAAGAGGCCAAGCCTACTACAAGGCCTCCAAGCAGCAGCTGGCGGATCTTGTCTTTGGAAAGGAGGCAACAATCACGCTTGAAACGATCGATCGCTACGATCGAATTGTGGCCTCGGCGCGCACGGAACAAGGAACGGACGTCGGCTTGGGGATGATTGAATCCGGTTATGCCTGGCATGCGGACCGGTATTTAGTTAGCGCGGAATACGCGGCGGCGCAAAAGAAGGCCAACGAGGACGGAATCGGGCTGTGGGCCGGGATTCGACCTGTCTCGCCCGAGGCGTTTCGTGGTCGCAAGAAAGTGGTGCCGATCGGCGAAGTGAAGAGCAAAGGAGAGAAAGTCCGGGTGTATGGATCGCGGTTTTTTGATCTTCGGAAAGCGCTGGGCGCTCCCGCGCATTTCGAACACCGCAAATCTCAATTCCAATCCGTCTGGATTCGGGAGACTCCCGCTAAACTGCCAACGCGCTGGCTGAATTCCAGCTCTAACAAACGCCACAACCGCAGCTGCATCGGCAATTTCGGCAAAACCAAGCGTGGCAGATTCTGCACTCCCAGCGAAGGCGTTGCCTGCAAAATTTGCGGCGGTTGAATCACGAACCGGGCGAAATCGCCGAGGCGATAATCAATGCCAGTGCGATGATGACGGCTCCGGTCACGATGGCGACCGCGATGTTGCCGCCCTTGAGCTGTTCCCACTCATCAATTGGCGTGATCCAATTCCAGACCTTCATCAGGATACCGAGTGAGATGGCCAGGACGATCGCTCCCGAAATCCCGTAGACGAACAAGAGAAGAATATTGTAGAGAAGAGGCGCTATTTCCATAGCGGAAGAGTTTTACTCAGGCTCCCCAGTTCGCAATTCTATTTTCCCACGTTGTTCGCCGCTGCTCACTCCGCCTTCATGAACCGCTCGACAAAAGGCAGCATCGCAGCCCGAGCTGCTTCGATTTCTTCCGGCTTTCCGCCCCCGAGACCGTGCTCACCGTTTTCCACGGAGATCAGCCGATGCTTGACGCCGTGCTTTTTGAACTCGCGCTCCATGATCAGGCTCTGCTCGTGCGGAACGTCGGTGTCGGCGGTTCCGTGGATCATCAGCGTAGGTGGGTAGGCCGGAGTTACGTTCTTCGCCGCCATGAACGGCTCGAACGCTTTGGCGTCGGTCTCATCGAACCCGCTGACCTTTTCTGGCCAGATTCCAAGCTGCCTGCAAGTCTGATAATAGCTGCCGCCGTCGCCTTTTCGATCCGCTGGATTCGCGACCGGTTTGTTGGCTTCAAGCGCCAGCATTTCTGCTTCTGTCAGGAATTTTGACTGATGCCGCGGATGCGGGCTGGGTTCGCTGAGCCAAGGGCCGATCAAATCGCCGTAACCCCAGTAAGCGACGAGCACAGTCGGTGGTGGATCGATCCGAAAGCCAGTCGAAAAGGTCAAATGCCCGCCTGCCGACCCGCCTAACACTGCGATTTTCGACACGTCCGCTTTGAACTTCTCTCGCCCGTTCGCGCGAATCCAAGTGAAGGCATCTTCGACGTCTTTGATGATTTTTGGCAGCTTCGTTTCGGGAGCGAGGCGGTAGTCGATCGAGCAAACGACGTAGCCCGCGTCCAGCAGCTGCCGGGCCGAACCAATTCCTTGCCTACCGCCGTTGATCAGCGCGCCTCCGTGAATCCAGACCGCCAAGGGCCGGACTTTGTCGTCAGCCGCGCGGTGGACGTCGAGTTTGATCTCCAGATCGCCGACTTTTTTATAGGTGAACGTTTCGACTTTGATTTTCTGGGCGAACCCGCTGCCGACTAACAGGGATGCGAACGCAAACACGAGACTGGCTTTCATTTTTCAATTTCAGCACGAACGCCATCGCTTGACCACGAATTGTTTTGATTGCGGTGAACGCTCCGGATCGTTTAGAGGTTCGGCATGATGAAACAGACCCTCATTTGGATGGCGCTGGCCACAGCAGCTGCTGGCGGATTCGCCGTTGCGCAGGACAAGAATCAAACTTGGACCGATCCCGAAAAAGCGGCCGCTGAAGATCCGGATTTCACGATCCAGGGCGAGTACGGACGAGACGAGAAGGATCAGGACTGGGGCCTCCAGGTCATTGCGATGGGCGACGGGAATTTCGATGCGTATTTGTTAGAGGGCGGCCTGCCGGGACTCGGTTGGGATCGCGAAAAGCAGCGAATCAAGCTGACTGGAAAATCGAACGAAAGCGGTGCCATGATGAAGAGCGCCGACGGCAAAGTCGAGCTGGGGATCGGGCCTGCCGGGGCCGTGTTTACGGTTGGAGGCGTTTCGAACGCGGTTTTGCCACGTATCGAACGCGAGAGTCCGACGCTCGGCGCGAAACCGCCAGAGGGAGCGATCGTGCTATTCGACGGATCGAACGCGGACGAGTGGAAGAACGGAAAAGTCGAAGACGGCCTCCTGCCGAATTCTAACATCACCACGAAACGAACCTTCGGCAGCTACACGATGCATCTCGAAGTTCGCACGCCCTACAAGCCGTTTGCACGCGGTCAGGGCAGGGGAAACTCAGGCGTTTATCATCAGGGGCGATTCGAAACGCAGGTTCTGGATTCATTCGGGCTTGAAGGCAAGAACAACGAGTTCGGTGGAATTTACTCGATCGCCGATTCGCGAATCAATATGTGTTTCCCGCCGCTTCGGTGGCAGACCTACGATGTGGACTTCACAGCCGCGAAGTTCGATGGCGACAAAGTGATCGAGAATCCGCGAATCACCGTTCGGGTCAACGGCGTGGTCGTTCACGAAAATCAGGAGCTGCCAAAATCGACGACTGCTTCGCCCATCAACGGCATTACGCCTGAACCGGGCCCGATCCACATTCAACATCACGGCAATCCAGTCTACTATCGTAATATCTGGATCCTTACGAAAGACTAATATGATTCTTCCTCGAATTCTTCTCGTTACCTGCATTGCAGCTGGAACTGCTGTCGCAGGCCAAAACGCAGCGCCATCATCGCATATTGTTTTCGACGATAATTTCCCTGGCGATATTATCATTAACGAAGTTCGCGTCCCCAAAGACGGCGAAGCGCTCTACACGTATTACGAAACGCTTGGCTGGAGCGGCAAAGGCGCTGGCTATGCTGGTATCCAAGCGCATCCGAAGGCGCATAATTTCATCTTCTCGATCTGGGATCACAAAGAACACACCGCGCCGATCCGCGCCGTGCATCACGGGCCGGGAACGCTGACCGAGAAGTTCGGCGGCGAGGGAACGGGGCTCAAATCGTGGAATTTCGAACTCGGTTGGGAAACCGACACGTGGTACACGCTCATTTCGCGTTGCTGGCTTGTTGAAGAGCATACCTTTTACGGCTTCTGGTCGCGCTCCGGCAAAACCGGCGAGTGGACGCACCTCATCACGATGGACGTCGCCGCCAAAGAAGCCTGGTTCCAGGGCCATACCGATTCATTCATCGAGGACTGGCTCGAGACCGGCGTGAAGGCGCGGACCACGAATCTGCGCGGCGGTTGGAAGCGGAAACTCAGCGGCGAGTGGCATCCGTTCGGCGGCGCGCGGTATTCCGTGAATTCCTGGGACCTTGATCCCGGCAAACGCTCGTTCAACTTTAAAACGAACTGGAATGGCGGCGTCGCCAAAGACGAAAACGGCGAAGAATACTACTTCATGACCGCTGGCGGCGAAAAGACCTCGCCCACTGCCGAGAACCCCTCGCAACACGCAATCGAGCGCAAAGAAAAGCTCCCCGGCCACACGCCGATCAAGATCAATTCCGCCAAAGCCCATCTCGCCGAGGACGGCTCTGTCGTCGTAACCTGGGAAAATGACTCAGCGACTCTGCCGCAATTCAGTTACCGGGTCGAGGCTCATGACAACCTGGATGGCAAAGGCGATCCCATCTCGCTCGTCATCGCCGCCCAGCCGCATGTCCGTTCTGCGAAGCTCGAGCTGCCAGCAGCTGCTGATCCCGGAGACATCGTCATCAGCCTGACGCATCGCGATATTCTCGATAACGAATCGCCGGTGCTTCGGCTTCGGTTAGATGAGTGACGATTTGTTCAGCTATTTCGCCCGGCGTCGCGAAAATTTGGAGTGTGGCGGTTTGCAGTTAAAATCCGCTCCTAACACCCTGAGCGGAGCGATTTGCATCGCAAACCCGGATCAGGCACCCCGGATGCGGCCGATTTGGAGTGCGCGCGATTCATCGCCGCTTTCGGCCAAGGAATTTTTTCCGCTGGCCTGTCATCATGAATGGCGAACCATAAATTGAAGCGGCGGACAAGTGCGAAATGTTGCGCCATGGAGATACACGGCAATGAATAGCCTTCCGGAAAGCGGCGATAAATCTCCGCACTCCATATATATGCGATGTGACCGTCACCCGCAGCGCGCATCATCCGCCCTCGGGCCGGCCCCATGACGTCGGTGATGATCGCATCAACTTGGCGATCGCGTCGATGACTTCGGCGGGCGACATGCGGAGGCATCGGATTTTTCATCGACCAGCTACTCTAACTCGCGTTGCGCCGCCAGCACCTGCTGATACAGCGGAGTCAGGTTGAAGGTTGTCCAAGGGCTATATAGTTGAGGAAACCGCAACTACGCCTATCCAAGCCCCCCGATTTGTGGTCGGGGGAAGCAACAATGAGCCACCAAAATAATGAAAATGGTCCCAACGAATAAATTGAAGACGATCCTCGCGGCCTTCGCATTGCAACTCGGGATCTTCGCTGGCGCGAACGCTGGTGGGCCCGCAATCCTCCATCTTCCCATCGAGGGAGTGACCTCCGAGAACAGCGATCAGTGTGCCAAGCTCTTCGAAGAAAAATTCGCCTCGGTTATCACGCTCTGGAAAGGCGGCGACATCAAGATGATCAAGGACGGTTCAACCAACCTGATCCAAGTCCGGCCCGAGAACGGTCAAATTTCCCTCAGCGACGTCGAAAAGGCTCTCGAAGGCAGCCCGTTTTCCATCAAGCGCGAACAACTTGAGTTCATTAGCGTTGTGCAGCTGCGAATCGAGAAAATCGAGGAGCCTGAAAAGCTGGTTCGCGCTCTCGAGACTCTCGACGGTAAGAAACTGCAGGGTTACGCCCATAAAGAAACAGACGGAATCCTCCTGATCACCCTGATGGATCCCCGCCTGAACATTCCTCCCGACGAAAGAGGTGTGATGCCCCTCATAACGCACCAGCGCCTCACCAGCTATCTCTCCGAGAACGGGGTCAAGCTGATTTCGATCAGTTAGGGGAACAGACACCATCGCGGTGCACCCTTCGGAGCCCGGCTGGCTGCCGTTGCGGTCGCGCAGGATTAGCACGAAGAATGGAGATGCCTCACACGCGGCTTTTCCACAATTTGAGGCGCGTCTTCAGCAGCTGCTGAAGCTGCGAGGCAGATGAAAAGCAGAGTCGTTGCGCGCATGTCCTTGAAAATGGACGGCCGATTTGGCTGCAACAGAATCGAAAACCGCGGTTAAATCAGCTCGCGAATCGGCTGTCCGACATCGACGAGATACTGCGGTCGGCCAGTCGGATCCATGACCGTCGTCGTTCGCGCATCGATCCCAAGATTGTGGTAAAGAGTTGCGATCACGTCCTGGTAGTGAACCGGGCGCTCGGTGGGTTCCGCAGCCATTCGATCGGTCGCGCCAATCACCTGACCGGCGTTCATTCCGCCGCCAGCCATCATCCCCATCGCAACGCGGCCCCAATGATCGCGTCCGGCTTTGGCGTTTACCCTGGGCGTTCTGCCAAATTCGCCCCAGGCCAAAACCGTGACGTCGTCCAACATTCCGCGCTCTTCCAGATCGGTAACAAGCGCGTGAAAAGCGAAGTCGAAAATCGGCACGAGATCGCGCATTCTCGAGAAGTTAAGACTGTGCGTGTCCCAATCGCTGATCGAGACACTAACCACGCGAGCGCCTGCTTCGACAAGCCGACGCGCAAGGAGGAGTTTACGTGCAGCTTCCGGTCCTTCGCCGGTGTAGAACTGATTCGGATTCCGGTGCCAGGACGGCGTGAATTTCGCCAGAACTTTAGGATCCTCGCTTTCCAGATCCAACGCCGATGCCATCCGGCCGGAAGTCAGGATCTGCATCGCCTGCTGCGTGAATTCGTCCTTCGCGCCCATCGATCCGCTCGCATCGACCTCGGCGCGGATGCTGTCCAATCCGTTGAGGAGGCCCACTCGATCCTCCAATCGACCTAACGTGACGCCGTCAGACAAAGACAAGTTTGTAGGCGGTGCCTCGCGCTTCAGGCGAGCCAATTCGCCCTTCATCCCGGCTTCAAGCTCACGGTGAAAAAGGTGGGAGATATCCGGCTGAAACGGCTTGTAGACCGGACCGAGGAATCCCGGTCGCGCGCTTCGGCGCAGCTGTCCGCGCCCCTGCATGATGTCGACGAACGCTGGTGCTGCGTCGCTGGGCGAGCCGAGTAGTTGATTCACGACACAGCCCATTGCGGGGTGACCGCCAAGTCCGGCGAGGTCTTTTACGTTGAATCCGCTCTGACACTGAAACGCGTCGTGCCGCCCCGCAGAGCCGACCAACGACCTCAGAAAAATCAGCTTGTCCGCGATTTGCGCCGTTTTCGGCATCAGCTCGGTGACGTGAACGCCAGGCAGCTTTGTCGGGATCGAATCGAACTCACCACGGACCTCGACCGGCGAGTCCGGCTTCGGATCGATCATGTCCATCTGCGGCGGACCGCCGTCCAGATGAATGTGGATGATCGATTTCTGCGAGGAGCCGCCGCCTTCAGCGCGCAGCAGTTCGGGAAGCGAAAAGCCGCCGAGGGCTCCGAGTCCTATCGCGCCGGCTTGGACGAAACTACGGCGCGACTGACCGTCGCAGTTGCGGAAGCGGTGACCGTCGATTTTGAGCATTAGATTTAAACACGCTCGTCGTCGGCGGCATCTTGCCAAAGTTGAGGCCGAAGCCCAGATTCAGCCGGGCGCGATTACTATTCGTTCGCGGCGTAGTCTTTTCCTTCCCAGCTTTCGAAAACGGAAGTCTGCCAGAGTTCCAGATCCGTTCGCATTTTCGCTGCTCGGTCTGCTTCTTTTTCGGCCATGTCCGTCGCCTCCATCGGATCGCTGACGAGGTTGTAGAGCTCGATCGTGATCTGGTCGCCTTTCTGGATGCGATGGACTTTCCAGGGCCAATCGGTCCGGGCCGCGTGCCCCTGAAAGTTTCCTCGAGGAAGTTTTGGAAACTGCTCGACGTTCTTGAGCAAACGCTCGGGAAACGGCGAAGGTTTGCCGGCTTGTTGGGCCTCCATCAGCCCCTTGATAACCCGATCGCTGTAGGTTCCTTGACCTCCGGTGTGGAGATGCCAGAACCCCATCGGCGGGCGTTTGGTCTGCGTTCCGGCGATAATTTCGGCCAAGTCGATTCCATCGAGATGCGGCTGATGTTCAACCTCAGCTCCGGCAATTTTGAGCATGGTCGGATAGATGTCGACCGAGCCTGCTGGCGTGTCGATCGTGCCTGGCTTGAGTTTCGCTGGCCACTCCAGAATCGACGGAACCCGCAAGCCGCCTTCGTAGATGCTGCCCTTCTTTTCGCGACCGCCAGACGACTCACCAACGAGCCCTCCGTTGTCGCTGGTGTACCAAACGATGGTGTTGTCGGCGATTTCCATATCGCGAAGGCTTTTTCGTAGTTTACCGAGCTGCTGATCGAGCAAGGTGATCTCAAGAAAATAGCCACGGCTCTTCTTATCTTTATAGAGATCCTCGCCGCCAGGAAAGTCGACCGGTGTCTCTTGAAAAGGCCCATGCGGAGAGGGAAACCAAGTCACCGCGAACATCGGCTTGTCGCCATCTTTGTGCTTTGTCAGGAAATCGATCGTCGCGTCCATGCTGATGATCGAGCCTTGCCCTTTGGGGTTTTCGTAGGTGCCGTTCCGGCTAAGATAAGGATCGCGATCAAAGAAATTCAGACCAGAAAACCACTCGTCGAAACCCTGACCACCCGGGCTCGTCGGACTTTCCGCTTGAACCGATCCGATATGCCATTTTCCGAAGTGACCGGTCACGTAACCGGCTCCCTTGAGCGCCTCGGCGATCGTGATCTCGTCAGGCCGCATGTAATGGCCGTGGTTAGGCACGTTCGTTCGCATCGGCGTCCGCCCGGTCATGACGCTGGCTCGCGTCGGCGAACAAACCGGCGCTCCAGAATAGAAGCGATTGAACACGACGCTCTCTTTGGCCATCGCGTCCATGTGCGGCGTCTGAACGAATGGATGGCCGGTAAAACCCGCGTCTCCATAGCCTTGGTCATCGGCCATCACGAGGATGATGTTAGGGCGAGTGTCGGCGGCGCAGGCGAGGCCGAGGGTGAACGTTGCGGTGAGGAATGTTTTGAGGCAATTCATAGCAAAGGCATTTAGGAAAATGGTTTGGGGACTCAGCAGCTGCTGGGCTGTTTCGAGAATGAAATAGTTAACGATATTCGGAAAAAGAGAGGCCTAATTCTTTTTCGATGGTCGCAATTCTCCGTCGTTCCTTCGGTGCGATCAGCGAAATCGAGACACCCGTTTTTCCCGCACGAGCGGTCCGCCCGCTACGATGCGTGTAGTACTCAATCTGGTCGGGCAACTGGTGATGGATCACGAACTGCAGGCCTTCGACATCAATTCCGCGAGCGGCGACGTCGGTCGCGATGAGGAACTGAACTCGCTCCTTTTTGAACGCCCGCATCACCTTGTCTCGCTCCTTCTGAGTCAGGTCGCCCTGCAGAACTTCGATCGAGAAACCGCGCTCGCTCAGCTGCTTTCCCAAACTGAGCGCACCCGCTTTGGTTCGGCAGAAAATCAGCCCGCGGCCTGCTTTCTGGCGCTTCAAGAAATCGCTGACGAAATCGGTCTTTTCTCCAGGACCGCAAATCGCGAACCTGTGCGAAATATCGCGATTCACGACGTGTCCCTTGTCGATTTTCACTGTGTGGGCTTTCGCCGACATGCAGTCTTCGATCAGCGCTTCGATCGCATCCGGAAACGTCGCGGAAAACAGCCAGGTGCTAAGCCGTTGGCTCGTCATTTCTAGAATTTGCGACAGCTCTTTTTTGAAACCCATGCTTAGCATCTCGTCCGCCTCGTCGAGCACAAGATGCTTCACCGTCTCGATCGTCAGCGCCTTGCGATCGAGCAAATCAAGCAGTCTCCCCGGCGTCGCGACGACAATCTGGGTCGGCCGCTGCAGCCTTGACACTTGACGGTCGATGTCGTCGCCCCCGGTCAGCACCTCGACGAAGACCTTCTCTGAATATTTGGTGAAGCGGAAAAGCTGCTTGCCGATCTGCTTCGCCAGTTCGCGAGTTGGAGCGATGACGAGCCCTTGGATCTCTGCGGCTTTTGGATCGACTTTCGTTAGGAGCGGCAGGCCGAATGCGGCGGTCTTTCCTGTGCCTGTTTGAGCTTGAGCGATCAGATCGCCGCCGTCCCTCATCAGGAAAGGAATCGCCTCGCTCTGAATTTTTGTGGGTGTGAGGATTTTCAATTCCTCCATTCCACGAATCAAGTCCGAGGGAATTCCGAGTGATTTAAATTGGTGTGACATTGCTGGTTTCATCCGCCGATCGGCAGGATGGAGAGCTATCAATGCTTTGGGGGTCGGTTGCGAGGATTTTGATCGTCGGCGTATCGAGCAGGCAAATGTTCTTTCTTGTCGTGTTAGTGAGAGCCGAGAGGATGCTTTTTTAAGTAGTCGAACGGGCTTGAATCCGCTAATTATGCCGATGCGACGATTGAATTCGATAACTCTGATTGCTCTGAGCAGCTGCTGGCTCAGCATTGCTCACGCCCAGGACGCCGATTGGGCGACCTATCTCGGTGGGAAAGAGCGGAATCTCTATTCGGCGCTCGATCAGATTGATCGCGAAAATGTGGCCAGGCTCGAAATCGCTTGGACGTTCGAAACCGGCGATGCGGCTGAGTATCAGGCGAATAATTTGATCGTCGATGGCGTTCTCTACACGCCGACGCAATCGCGGAAGATCGTGGCTCTCAACGCGGCGACAGGCGCGGAGATCTGGACCTGGGATCCGGCGAATGAGCATACCGGCGCGGGACGGGCGAGGCAGCGCGGGCTGGTTTTCTGGCAGAACGATGACGGCGGGGAGAAACGGATTTTCACGGCGGTGAAGGGTCATCTTTTCGCGCTTGATCCGAAATCCGGTGAGACGATTCGCGAGTTTGGTGAGAAAGGTTCGGTTAATTTGAACTCTGGCCTGAACACGCCCGGGGTCGTTTACAAAGACCTTTTGATCGTCGGCGGAGTCGGCGGTGTTGGCGTTGTGCGGGCGCTCGACGTGCGGACGGGCGAGGTGCGTTGGACGTTCAACCTGATCCCGCGTCCTGGCGAGTTCGGCTACGATACCTGGCCGCCCGAAGCTTACAAAACGGCGACTGGCTTAATGCCTTGGCCGGGCCAGTCGCTCGATGAGGAACGCGGAATCGTCTACGTTTCGACGAAGACGGCGGAACCCGATTTCTACGGTGGCAAGCGGCACGGAGCGAATCTGTTTGCCAACACGCTGCTCGCGCTGAACGCGGAAACCGGCGAGCGGGTCTGGCATTTCCAGATCGTGCATCACGACTTGCTCGACAAGGACCTACCGTGCCCACCTGTGCTGTTGACGGTGACTCACGAAGGCAAAAAGATCGACGCGGTTGCCCAGGGAACGAAGCATGGCCTGCTCTTTGTGTTCAACCGCGAAACTGGCGAGCCGCTATGGCCGATCGAGGAGCGCCAGGTTCAGCAGTCCGATCTCGTTGGCGAGAAAGCCTGGCCGACTCAGCCATTTCCGACTAAGCCCGCCCCGCTGATGCGCCAGTTTTACACGGAGGACGACGCCTCTAACATTTCGCCAGAAACTCATCAACTGATCCTGGATCGTATCCGGGCATCGCCGAATTTCGGCCCGTTTCCTGCGCCGAGTCTGAACGAAACGGTGATGTTTCCAGGCTACGATGGCGGGATGGAGTGGGGCGGCGGAGCAGCTGATCCTGACGGGATTTACTACGTCAACATCAACGAGATGCCCTGGCTTTTGCAGATGGTCGAGACGAAGCGCCCGGACGGCTCGCCGTTGGTTCGGGGAGAGCGCGATTACATGATTTTCTGCGGTGCATGTCATGGCCTCGATCGCAAAGGAAACCTCGCGGCTGAGTTTCCGCCTTTGCTGGGAATCGGCGAGCGCAAGAAGCGCGAGGAAGTTGAGTTGATCACGCGTCAAGGCGGGGGTCGGATGCCGGGCTACGCGACGATGCCGGAAGCGAAACGCGAAGCGATTATCGATTACGTGATGAGCGATGCGCGGCCCGATGCTCCAGCAGCTGCTGATGCGGAAGACGAGGGGCCCGGTTATGCGTTCGGTGGTTTTCGACGCTGGCTCGATCCTGAGGGCTATCCGGCGATCAAGCCGCCGTGGGGCACGCTGAACGCGGTCGATCTCAATACAGGCGAGCTGAAATGGAAGGTTGTGTTAGGCGAATATCCGGAGCTGACCGAGCGCGGGATTCCGCCGACTGGAACGGAGAATTACGGCGGTCCGCTGGTCACCGCTGGCGGCCTGATTTTCATCGGGGCGACTGAGGACGAAACGTTTCGGGTTTTCGACAAGGAAACTGGCGAGACACTTTTCAAAGCGAAGCTCCCATTCGGCGGGAACGCGACGCCGAGCACTTACATGGTCGATGGTCGGCAGTTCGTGGCGATCTCAGCTGGCGGCGGCAAAGGCGGTCGACCACGCGGTGGAACGCTCGTGGTTTTCGCGCTGCCGAAATAAGATCACGCGTTCGAATTCGATTTGCATTCGGCCGCGCGCCAGCCAGCATGGGCGCATGCTTTTTCTTGGCATCGACAGCGGAACTCAGAGCACGAAATGTGTCGTGCTAGAACTCGAAACCGGCAAGATCATCGCTCAGGCGAGCGAGTCTTACGACTTGATCGGCGGCTTGCCTGACGGGCATCTTGAGCAGAACCCACAGGACTGGATCGACGCGACCTGCAACACGATTGCGAGCTGTGTTGAGCAGATCGGCGAGCGCAAAGGCGAGGTGCGCGCGATCGGCGTCAGCGGTCAGCAACACGGCTGCGTTACGCTCGATGGGGACGATCAAATCGTGCGTCCTGCGAAGCTCTGGTGCGACACTTCGACCCAGGAACAGTGCGAGAAATTTGCGGACGAGTTTGGAGGTCAGGATGGGCTGATTGAGCTGGCCGGAAACGCGATGTTGCCCGGCTACACCGCGCCGAAAATCCTCTGGATGGAAGATCACGAGCCGGACAATTTCGCCGCGACTCAGTCAGTTCTTCTGCCCCATGATTTCATCAATTTCTGGCTAACCGGCGAAAAGCGAATGGAGTTCGGCGATGCTTCCGGGACCGGACTTCTGGATGTGCGCAACCGCGATTGGTGCCACCAGCTGCTGGATTTCATCGATCCGCGCGTGACTGACATGCTTCCACAACTGGGCTCGTCAAAGGATCCTCAGGGCATGCTGAAGCCGGATTTAGCCGAGCAATTTGGTTTGCCGAAGGATGTCGTGATCAGCGCCGGTGGCGGGGACAACATGATGGGCGCGATCGGCACCGGAAATATCAAATCGGGCGTGATCACTGCGAGTTTCGGCACCTCGGGCACCCTCTACGGCTGCTCTGACAAGCCGATCATCGATCCAAAAGGCGAAGTCGCGGCGTTCTGCGACAGCACCGATCAGTGGCTGCCGCTGGTCTGCACGATGAACGTGACGGTGACGACTGAGCAGGTTCGCACGCTGTTTGGCTGGGATCTCGATAAGCTCGAAAGCGCTGTGAGTTCCGCCGAACCGGGCGCAGACGGCCTGACGTTTTTGCCCTACCTGAATGGTGAGCGCACTCCAAATCTTCCGAATGGATCGGGCGTGCTTCACGGATTGAAGACGGCGAATTTCACTCCGGAAAACGTCGCGCGCGCTGCGATGGAGGGCGCGACTCTCGGCTTAGCTTACGGTTTGCGTCGTTTCCAGGAACTTGGCCTGGAGCCGACCGAAATTCGGCTTACGGGCGGAGGAAGCCAAAGCCCGACCTGGCGTCAGATTTCAGCGGATGCGTTCGGAGTTCCTGTGGTTACGCTGTCGACGGCTGAAGGGGCAAGCCTCGGTGCCGCGCTCCAAGCGGCTCACGTCTGGCATCGAAGCCAGGGAACGGAGCGCAGTTACGAAGAGTTATGCGCTGGCGCGGTCGAACTGGACGAATCCACTCGCGCCGAGCCGAACCCAGCAGCTGCTGGCGTTTACGCGGAGCAACTGGAAAAACTCGGCGGCCTGACGCAGACACTCGCCGGAGCCGGCTACCTGTAAGGCCCAATTATCGTGTCCGAATCCCAAGTCGACGCCAAAAAGCGCGCCCGCAATCGCCGTATCGGCAAAATCGTCGCGTTCCTGATTCGTGTGATCGGTTGGACGCTCCGGGTTCGATATCACGATCGATCGGGGTTCCTCGATAAAGATCGCTCCGATCTTCCGGTGATATTTGCGACCTGGCACAGCCAGGTTTTCGTGCTTCCTCTGCTGTATCGACAGCAGTGCAAAAGTCGTGAGATGGCGGCGTTGACCAGCGCAAGTCGGGATGGTGAAACGGTGAGCGCGGTGGTCGAGAGCTTCAAAATTCGCGCTGTTCGCGGTTCAAATTCGCGACGCGGTGCAGCGGCGCTGATCGAGTTAAAGAACTGCTTTAAGAATGGCCAAGACATTTTAATCACGCCTGACGGACCA
>JBLHKS010000064.1:0-33776 GCA_047620505.1 Verrucomicrobiales bacterium
GGACGTGGCGCATCGTCGGCATCGCGCAGATGCCGACCTTTCGCTGGGATGAAAGCGTGCTGGAGTACGGCGTGCGCAGTAACGAAGCCTATCATCTTCCAATCGGGCCGAACAATCCCGTCGGAGTGATGTGGATCGCCCTGAGCAAACCTGGCATCGGGATTCATGGGACGAACCGGCCTCAAACGATCGGCCGAAGCTCAAGTCACGGCTGCATGCGAACCGCGAACTGGGACGTCGTGCGTTTAGAGAAGCAAATCACGAAAGGCATGACGGTCATCATCGAAGGCCCTGAGCCCGTGCCTCGGCCAGTCGTGAAAAAGGCCGTCGAGCCGCCAGAGCCACCTCCCAAGAAGAAGTGGAAGTTGTTTCGTGGTCGGAAGAAGTGACGTTCGGAAATTGGCGGAGTTATGAGTTCGCCCCAGCAGCTGCTGGGATTCGACGGTCAATCAACGACCTGCGCCCCGGGTGTCATGAGGAAACGTTCGGTGTCAGCCAAGTAATTGCTGCCGTCTTTCCAAAGTGATTCGGTCTGGCCTTCGACGGTGATCTCAAGGTGGCAGGCAAACATCCCGACGGCCTCGGTCTTGCGGTCGAGGACAGACGTAATATCGATTTCCATCAACTTTTCGGGTCCATCCCCAACTCCAAACTCAGGCCTTGGGCCGACGCAGTATTCCCAGAGATCGGGTTTAGCGTTAACGAGATGGGCGAAAGCTCGTTTGGTTATGACATTAGCGGCACGATGATCGGGATGGCCTTCGAAACGGCTAGTGACATAGACTCGGTCCGGATCGAGATCCTTGATCGTCTCCGCGACGATACTGGCGGCATCGTCGATCCGAAGGGAGAGATTTCCGTCCGCGAAATCGAGGTATCGGATGTCCGCAGGGTCGCCGCCGAGATGGGCGACGGTTCGCTCAGTTTCACGCTTACGCCGACTCGAAATCTCAGCCGGTGGCGGCTGGCTATCCGATCCAAACCGCGAAACAAAAAGCTGACTGCCATCGGTCAGGACGAGAACGTGAACCGTGTAGCCTTCCTTTGTAAGCAGGGCAATCTGACCACCGCAACCGAGAGTCTCGTCATCAGGATGCGGGGCGACGATCAATATGGCGCGGGGAACGGCCTCCTTCTCGGTGCAAGCCGAAAGCAGTAGGCAGCACAGTGATAGAAAATGTATTGGTTTCATACTTCGATGTTGTCAGGGAGCCTCGTCACTTGGTGGACAATTGAGATCAACCACGAATCAGCTTGCTCAAATTGAGCAAACTCGCGACGATTTCTCCCATGATCTGGAAGTACTTACCGTTTTCGTTGCTTATTTTGTTCGGCCAATTCGAACTACGGGCAGATTCCTTACAGGCGGGAGCGGCCACCGTCGACATCACGCCTGAGCAGCTGCCTGTTTCGATGACGGGCGGGTTTCAGGATCGGCTAGCAACCGGCGCGCACGACAAACTCCACGCCCGCTGCGTTGTCCTCGACGACGGCAAGACTCGGATCGCGATTGTGATCGTCGACAGCTGCCTCATCACGCATGACATCTTCGACAAGGCCAAAAACCGGGCCGGAGTGCAGACTGGCATTCCGGCTAACCACATTCTCGCCGCCTCCACCCACACGCACACGGCACCAACGGCCGTCCCGCTCGCGCAGTGCCATCCCGACCCCGATTACATCGATCAGCTGACCAACGGCATCAGCGATTCGATCATCGCCGCTAACCGAAATCTCGTGACCGCGAAGCTCGCCTGGAACACGCGAGAGGAGCCCGGCGAGATCAACAATCGGCGCTGGTTTGTGGATCGCGCGGGAAAAGTGATCAATCCGTTCGGCGGTACGGAGGACCGAGTCCGAACAAATCCGCCGCGCGGCAGCAACGTGCTGATCAAGCCGGCGGACATCGTGGATCCGATCGTTTCGACGGTTTCGATCCGTCATGCCGATGACGATCGCCCACTGGCGCTACTTTCGAACTATTCGCTTCACTACGTTGGCGGTCTCCCGACGGATCAGCTTTCGGCTGACTATTTTGGGGAGTTCTCCAGGCAAATTTCGCAGCGTCTCGATGCTGGCCCCGGCTTCGTCGGCCTGCTTTCGAACGGCGCGAGTGGCGACGTGAACAATTACAATTTCCGCGAACCGCGCCCGACTGCGAAGCCGTTCGAACGGATCCAAGCAGTCGCAGGCGTGATCGCGAACGCGGCTGCCGCATCGACTCGGGACGCCGAGCATCGCGGCCAGCAGCTGCTGGCGATGGTTGAACGCGAAATCGACCTCGCCATTCGCAAACCAGATGCGGAGGAGTTGAAGCGCGCGCGTGAACTCGTAGCGAATGCGGCCGAGCCGGCACGGCTGAACATGGAGGAACTCTACGCCAACGAGGCGATCATTCTGCATGACGATTTTCCTGAAAAAGTGACGATCAAGCTTCAGGCGTTGCGGATCGGCGATCTCGCGATCGTGGCGATTCCCTGCGAGGTGTTCGCGAGGATCGGCGTCGAGATTCGCGAGCAGAGTCCGTTCGAGCACACCTTCACAATAGGCTTGGCGAACGGCTACAACGGCTATCTGCCGACGCCCGAGCAACATGCGCTTGGCGGCTACGAAACCTGGCGCTCGCGTTGGAGCTACCTCGAAACCGAAGCCTCGACCGCGATCAGCGCGGAGTTGGCTGAAATGCTCGATGAGCTTGCTAAGCCGTAGGGCGTTCGTCGATGCTCATCCGCGCTTGCTGCCGAAACCGGTGATCACGGAGACGATCATGACGAGGAAGAGCGTCAGGCAATAAAACATGTAGGGAGCCTGCTGGGCCCAACTCAGGACGGGGACGAAATCGTAGGTCTCGTGGGCTGTGCGATGAAACGCAATGGCGACTGGGATGTGCGCGGCGTAGGGCAAAACGTAAGGGAACGAACACGAAATCGTGTCGAGGAGATTGGCGCTTCGGTGAGGGTGGATGCCGTGACGCTGCCGCAGCTGGTTGACGAGCGGACCAACGGTGATCATCGCAACTGTGTTGACCGAAACTGAGAGGTTGGCGACAGAGGTAAGCGTAACGATCGAAGCCTCCGCGCCGCGCCGCGTCCGCCCGAAAGTTCGGTCGAGCCAAGCCATCATCGCGGCAAGCAAGCCGCTTTCATTCATGAGGCCGATGGCCGTAATCAGGAGGAGTGTCAGGATTCCGACAGGGACGAGTCCCATCGCTCCGGAGACGACGCTGCCTTCGATCCCGCCGTCAGCGGTGACGTGAATGAGGTCGCCGAAGGCGAATGCACCGGTTAGCGGTCCGATGATGCAAGCGGCGGCGATTCCTGCGGTCAGCGCCGCGAGAAAATGATAGCCGCGAACGGCGACGATGAAGACGATCACGGCCGGTACGAGCATCGCCAAGCCCTTTGGATTGGCGGTCTTCTCCAGCAGCTGCTGGGCGGTTTCGGGATCGACGGTGGACTTTCCGCCACCGAAAATGAAGAACAGCACGCACGCAATTCCGGCCGCGGTCAGGCAATATTTGAGTCGACTTTTTACAACGCCGCCGACGTCGGTTTCCTGCGTCGTCGCGGAGACGATCGTGGTGTCGGAGATCGGGGCGAGGTTGTCGCCGAACGCTGCGCCGCTGAAGATCGCGCCCATCAGCACCGCCGGATCTGCGCCGAGAACGATCCCGGCCGGATACATGATTGGCGTGAAACCGATGACTGTGCCGAGACCCGTTCCGACCGAAACCGCGAAGACTGCGGCGAGAATGAAAACAGCGACTGTGAACAGCTGGCCGGATAGACCGGCGTTCCAACCGAGCCAGACTGTCGCCTCAACTAAGCCGGAATCTTTAAGGATGCCCGCGAACGCTCCAGCCCAGAGCCAGCAGACGATCGCGACCGTCGCGGTGCGATTGGCCATGAGCGAAAAAATCCGTTCGCTGAAATTGTAGAAGCTCTTCGTCAGCAGCATGCCGAGCGAAAGCCCGGCCATCGCTCCGATGATCATGCCCTCTACTTCCGGCGCGCCGAGGAAGACGAGGACGATCGTGAAAATGAGAAACGTCATCAGCGGGACGGCCGAAGTCCAGATGCCGAAGCGGTATTCGATTTTGTGTTTGTCAGGCGATTCAGAGTTCATTGGGAAACCGGGTTGCGGCGCAGAGCCCGACCGGGACGCGCGTTGGTGTGTTTGTCATGATCGAGGACGAGTTCGCCGTTCACGAAAACATAGACGATGCCTTCGTTGTAATGAAAAGGATCGGTGAAAGTCGCTTTGTCGATGATTGTTTCGGCGTCGAAAATCGTGATGTCCGCGAAGTGGCCGGTTTTGAGCAGACCGCGCCGGTCGAGCCCGATTTTCGCTGCGTTGAGCGAAGTGATCTTGCGGATCCCGTCCTCCAGCGTCAGCAGCTGCTGATCGCGGACGTAGCGACCGAGCAATCTGGGAAATGTTCCGAAATTGCGCGGATGCGGATTTCCGCGCCGGAGTTCGCCCGCTACCGCGTAAGCTGAGCCGTCCGACCCGACCGAGCACCACGGCTGCTGCAAAGCGAACGTCATGTCTTCTTCGGTGTGGTGCGCGTAAACCGTGCTGACCGAGCCTTTGTTCTCAAGAAGGAAGTCGAAAAGTTCGTCGAGCAAATCCGGCACCGGGTCGCGGCCCTGGACGCGTTCGGCCATCACTTTATCCATCGTCTGGCCTCTAAATTTGTTGTTCGCGCTAACGAGCATCCGACTCCAATCGCTTCCGACAGCAGTGAAGTGGTTGTACCAGCCGTCGCTGCCCCGGCGGATGTCGGCCTTCATTTTTTGGCGAGTGTCAGGATTCTGAAGACGCTCCAGCAGCCGGATTCGTCCGCCTTCGTGCGCCCAGGGCGGGACGATGCTGGAAAGATTGTTGTTTCCGCGAGTGTAAGGATAAACGTTAGCCTGAACGTTGACGCCTCGCGCCCTCGCGGCTTCGAAAAGCGCGACGACTTCGTTCATCCGGCTCCAGAACTCTTGATCGGCAATTTTCAAGTGGATGATGTCGACCGGCACGCCAGCGCGCTCGCCGATTTCGATCGCCTGCTTCACGGATTCGAAAACGCCGTTGCCTTCGTTTCGAATGTGGGTCGAAAAAATCCCATCGTGCTCAGCCACGACCTCGCAGAGCGCGACGACGTGATCGGTCTTTGCCAGAAAACCTGGCGGAGCCATCAACTGGCACGAAAGCCCGAGCGCGCCGTCGTTCATCGCCTCTTCGACGAGATTGCGCATCGATTCGATATCGCTCGCACTCGGCTGATCATGCGAGGAACCCATGACGCAACGCCAGACGCTATCCAGACCAACATACGAAGCCACATTCACGGAAACTCCGCTCTTTTCGACGGCGTCAAAATAATCCGCGAGACGCCGAATCTCGAAGCGGTTGTCGCCACTGATCGTAACGCGTGGCGAGACTTTGCCCTTAAACGGACCCGCGGAGGGGCCTTCGCCGAGAATCTCCGTGGTCACTCCCTGCCGGATTTTCCCCTGCGCATTTCCGTCTTCGAGCAGGAGCCAATCGGAATGCGAATGAATGTCGACGAACCCCGGCGCGACCACGAGGCCCGACACATCGACGTCGCGTTTCGCGGTTCCCTCGATGCGTCGTTCGATCGCGGCGATCTCATTTCCGCGAATCGCGACGTCGCCGACGA
This sequence comes from Verrucomicrobiales bacterium, assembly GCA_047620505.1. GTDB lineage: Bacteria > Verrucomicrobiota > Verrucomicrobiia > Verrucomicrobiales > DEV007 > JBLHKS01. The sequence continues at coordinate 5,672 of JBLHKS010000064.1, forward strand.
ACCAAGGATTGCCCGTCCCGTCGACGATTCTGCCGTTGCGAAGGATCAGATCGAAATCCTGCGCTGTGGCGAAACTGGCAAGGGCACCGAGAAGGAGGCAAACACATGAGCGCTTCATTCACTGTTTCTATCGAACGCAGAAGCCCGGATCAACCCTGATCTCAACAATGAGTCCGCGGAAGATCAGCAATTGTCCAGAAAACCCATGAATTCCCACTCGGCACCGACTTTGCGAAGAAGCTGAAAATGCGGACCCTCGCTCGGTCCCCACGAAAACTCGATCCGACAAATCGTCCCGGCAGCATCGCCAGCAGCTGCTGAGGCGACGAAAATCAGCCCAAGTAGAAAAAGGTCCGCCCCTCCCCCGCGCGAATCAAGAAAAGACGCTGCCACGGCGTCGTCCGCGGAGTTCGGGCGCGAAGTGGTGAAGTCGGAGGTCGTTTTCCTCAGCGGCCAGGTTTCGACGATCGATTTCTGAGTCAACACCGGGCTTTTTGTGGATCTCGGCAGCTGCCAAGCGAAAGCGCTCAAGCTTGGCGAGGTCCTTCATCGGCGGGGAGCCGAACATCCGCGTCAGGCGAGTTTCCAAGCCGCGAAGATCGAGGTCGAGGTCGGTCAGCGATCCAGCAAGGAGCCACCCGGGTCTCAGCAAACTGTTGAAATGATCGTGCGCATCCGCTGTCGATTCAGAATAAGCCGAATCCGGCGATTCGAGCTGAATTGAAACCGTTCGAGCCGTCCTGATGATTCGGTCAAGCGGATCGAGAATCGTTTCCGCCACAGCGAAAAGGTCGGTCCGAGCGCGGGCACTTACGGCTTTGAAATCAGCCTCATTCCTCGGCATTTTTTCGTGGCCGCCGAGAGCTTCGATGATGATTCGGGTGACGAGATCCTCTCGATTGCGGCCAGGCTCAAGCCCGAGTGTTTTTAGCAATGCCAGGCTCTCTTGGCTCAACCTCGTCTGAGCTTTCTTCGTCTCCTTCGGAGGTGAAGGCGCGGCACTGACTTTGGCTGTTGTCGGGACCGGATCGCCAAAAGCCGCACCTAGTGAATTGAAGTCGGCCTTCTTTTCTTCCGACTTCGAAGCGCGACGACTCGGCGCGGCCCCAGCTGATGTCGGCCCATCGAAAAGCGTCTTCTTCAATTGAGCGACTCGCTCTTTCTCAACTAACCGAAAAAGCCGGGCAACGCCGAGCGGATGATTCCAAGCCGCCTCGTCGCGAGTTTCAAAAACTTCAACCGCTGCGGCATCCGGGCCAACGTCAACCAAGGCCGGAAAACCCGGCGTGTTGCGTTCAAGCTCGACACGTTCCGGCAAGTCTCCGATCGTCCAGGTGCTAAGCCGCTTCTGCTGAAATTTCGCCTGAGCAACCTCGGCAAAGCGCGCTTGAATTCGGTCGGCCAAGTGCTCGCGCAGCGCCGCCAGATTTCGCGCGGCGGCAAGCGGCTTGCCGTTGTCGCCGATCACACGAAACCGCATTTGCAGAAACTTCGGAACTCGCTCTTCATCGATCGCGCTTGGCTCGATGTGCTGATCGTAGGCGTTACGCAAATGCTCGAGTAGCGCGTGTTCCATCGTGCATTCCGGAGCGTAATCCTGCCACGCATCCCAAAAATCCGCGCAGACAGCAGCTGCTGGCGGCAGACTCTGACGAATCGGCTTAGCCAACGCCCTCAACATCGCCTGAAGTTTTTCGTTAGCCCAGCCAGGCACGAGCCAATCGCCGAACCAGTCCGGCAACACGGCGAGATCCGCCAGCGGGATGTCGACGCTGACGCCGTCGTCCTCCTCGGTCGGCATGTGATGAAAGCTCAGTGGGTAGGTCGTCGTTCCGTCTGGCGACCACAATTCGTCAGGCAGATCTTCGTCACTCAGCGGCTCGATCTGCGGAACGGTGCAGTCTTCGAGTGTGAAATCGATCACGCCTTCTGGCTCCTTTTCGATCCAGCGCTCAAACTCCCTTTGCGTGCACATCTCCTTGGGAATCCTCTCATCGAAGAAGCCGACAATCGCCTGCGGAAAGACCAGTCCGTCGCGACGGCGCATCTTGTGCTCCAGCCGATTCGCGCGCTCCAGAGTGTCTCGATTCTTCGCCAAAGCCGGGAGCGGCGAGCGCGTATTTCCGTTCACCAGCGCCTCATGAATGAAGATCTCGCGCGCGGCCTCGAGGTTCACACGCCCGTAGTGGACTCTGCGGTTATCGATTAAGATCAAGCCGTAGGCCATCACCGTTTCCGTTCCGTAGACAGCTCCCTGGACCGGATCCCACTGCGGATTTCCATAACGATATCGGCAGAGATGCGGCGCTGCCTTTTCGTACCAGCTCGGATCAATTTGAGCGACGTTCCGAGCGAAGAGCCGCGCCGTTTCCACCATCTCAAACGCCATGATCCAGGTGGGTGCCGATCCAGAAACGCCGGACGCCGGGTGCAGAAAAAAGTTCCGATCTCGCGCGCCGTGGTATCCTTTGCCCTTGCCTTGATGAAAGCCAATCTGCGAGGGAATCGCAGAAAGAATGCAGCGATGGAGGTCTTCAAAAAACGAGTCCTTCGGGTCCCCGAGCGGCTGTTTCGGGTTCGGCAGTTTCCACTTCATTTCGCGCAGCACGTCGCGCAATTCGCGGTGAAGGTTGAGCCATTCCTGAGTTCGGCGGTAGTTTAGAAAGTTCTTTTGGCAGAAGCGTCTTAGCGAATTGTTAGAGTGTTTCCGCTCCGTTTCGACAGCATGCCAGATTCGTAGCCAACCGGTGAAATCGGACGTCTTGTCGCGAAATTTCGCATGCGCCTGATCGGCTGCTTCGCGCTTTTCCTGCGGCCGCTCACGCGGGTCCTGAACCGTGATCGCGCTGGCGACGATCAGCGCTTCGCGAACGCAATCGAGCTCGCGAGCTTCGACCAAAACGCGACCGACTCGAGGATCGAGCGGCATTCGCGCGATGTCCCGACCGATCTCCGTCAGTCCGCCACCCTTCTTCGGCAGCGCGCCGATTTCTTTCAACGTCAGGTAGGCTTCGGCTACGCGTTTCGGCTGAGGCGGATCGACGAACGGAAACTCCAACGGATCGCCCAGACCAAGGTGCTCCATCTGCAAAACCACGGCCGCCAGGTTGCAGCGAAGAATCTCCGGATCCGTAAACGGTGCCCGTTCTTCAAAATCTTCCTTCTCGTAAAGCCTGACGCAAACCCCATCACTAACACGCCCACAACGACCTCGCCGCTGACGCGCGCTTGCCTGCGAAATCGCCTCAACTTGAAGCCGCTGAATTCCCGAGCCCGGGTCGAAACGATTGACTCTCGCAAGGCCAGAATCGATCACAAATTGAATACCCGGAATCGTAAGCGAAGTCTCGGCAACGTTCGTCGCGAGAATGATTCTGCGTTCCCGAGGTGCTGTCCGGAAAACTCGTTGCTGGTCGTTTCCAGCCATTCGAGCGAAGAGCGGGAGGACCACCGTCTTGTGCAGATTCCGGCCTTCAAGCAGATCGGCGGCATCGCGGATCTCGCGTTCGCCCGGCAGAAAAACCAGCGTGTCGCCCAACGGATCAAACTCGCCCAACCACTCGGCCGCACGCAGGATCTGCTCGGCCATCGGCTCACGATCATGGTAGGGCGGCAGGTAGTGATCTTCGACCGGAAAAGTCCGGCCTTCGACGGAAATGATTGGCGCTCCGTCGAAAAAATCCGCGAACGATTCCGCGTCGAGCGTCGCCGATGAGATGATCACTTTCAGATCATCGCGCTCCTTCAGAATCTGAGAAAGGTAACCCAGAATGAAGTCGATGTTCAACGAGCGCTCGTGCGCTTCGTCGATGATCAGCGTGTCGTACTGCTTTAAAAGCCTGTTGTTCCGCGTTTCGGCCAGCAGAACGCCGTCAGTCATGAATTTCACTTTCGTCGTCGGCTGGGTGCGATTTTCAAAACGGATTTGATAACCGACTTCCTCGCCGAGCTTGACTTCCATTTCTTCAGCCACCCGCTTCGCGACCGAAGTTGCCGCAATCCGCCTCGGCTGCGTGCACCCGATTTTCCGCCCGCGCTGCCCGCGTCGGAGCTCAAGCGCGATCTTCGGCAGCTGCGTGGTTTTGCCTGATCCCGTGTCTCCACAAACGATCGTCACCGGATGATCACGAATGGCGTCGCGAATCTTATTCCGATGCTGCGAAACGGGCAGTGCCTCTGGAAATGTGATCTTCAAAATTTTACGGGCGGGATTGGTCGTTGAATTCGGCCCGCTTCGCAAGATCCAGCTCGCGGCATCGGAGCAGCCTCGCTAAGATTCTCGCACCCCGAATCATTCAACTCCGTGAAATTCCTCGCTCCATTCCTTCTTCTCTGTTCGATCGCGATCGCCGTCGCCGACGAGCCGCTGTCCGTGCTGATCATCGACGGTCGCAACAACCACGATTGGGCCACGACCACAGACGCAATTCGAGCGACGCTTGAGTCCTCTGGCCGTTTTGAGGTGACCGTCGAAACCGCGCCCGAGCTGAAAGCCCACCGCGGGCCGCGAGCGCCGCAAAAGGAAGATCCGAATTTCCCAGCAGCTGCTGAGCGGTTTCGCGCAGCGACGCAACCGGCGAAGGACGCGCATGGAGAAATCTGGAAGGCCTGGAATCCTGACTTTTCAAGCTACGACATCGTTCTTCTGAATTACAACGGACCTGACTGGCCAGAGCCGATGCGCGAAGGCTTCGTTGATTACGTTCGCCAGGGAGGAGGCACAGTGTTAGTCCATGCGGCCAACAATGCGTTTGGAAACTGGCAGGAGTTTAACGAGATGATCGGCTTAGGCTGGCGGAAAGCTGGATTCGGGCGCGCAATCAAAATCGATCCGGATTCCGGCGAGCAGATCTGGGACAAGGAAGCGGGCAACTCCGGGCACGGCTCGAAGCACGCGTTTCAAGTCACCGTGCGCCAGCCCGAGCATCCCATTATGCAGGGAATCCCGAAAACGTGGTTGCACGGTCAGGATGAACTTTATCATCACATGCGCGGCCCGGCGCAGAACCTGACCGTGCTCTCAAGCGCGTTCTCAGATCCAGCTCAACGCGGCACCGGTCAGCACGAGCCAATCACCTGGGAGGTCGGGTTTGGCGAAGGTCGCGTGATCGTCACTTCGATGGGTCACTTCTGGCCAGGTCAGGATAATTGGGATGGCCTGCATTGTGTCGGGTTTCAGACGATTCTCGCGCGGAGCTGCGAATACGCGGCGACGGGCTCGACGACGATCCCCGTTCCAACTGATTTTCCGAGCGAGGACGAAACGTCAGTCGCTTCGCCCAACCGAGCAGCTGCTGGTTTCGTCCCGACGCCGAAAGATGGGGATCCCTACCGAATGATTTCGCCCGAGGAAGAGTTAGCGACCTTCGACATCGCTCCAGGTTTCGAAGTCGACCTCGTCGCCGCTGAGCCGGATGTCGTCGAGCCCGTCCTAACTGTCTGGGACGGCAACGGAGCGATGTACGTCGCGGAAATGCGAAGCTACATGCAGGACGAAAAAGGGACGGGCACGAAGACGCTCAAAAACGGTCGCATCCGACGACTCGAAGACACCGATGGCGACGGGCGGATGGACGTCTCGACCGTGTTCGTTGACGGCTTGAATCTGCCGCGCGCGATCATGCCGCTCGATGATCGGATTGCAGTTCGCGAGACGGATTCGACCAAAGTGATCGCCTACCGAGACACCAATGGGGATGGCGTTGCCGACGAAAGCGAAGTGATTTTCGAAGGCAAGGCCGAGGGCCGAAATGCGCCTGGAAAATCCGTTGAGCATCAGGATTCCGGCCTGCATTGGAATCTCGATAACTGGATTTATCTCAGCTACAACGAAGAGCGCCACCGATACACGAATGGCGAGTGGATCACGGAAAAACAACCCTCACACTGGACCCAATGGGGCCTCGATCACGACGACACCGGCCGGCTTTTCTGGAGCACGAACACCCAGCCGCTCCTCGCAGTTCAGACCCATCCGATTTATTGGAACACTGTCAGGCGGCTCGCTACGAAAGGGATTTCCGGCGTGCCCGTCGACCTCGGACCAGACTACGACGCGGACTTTATGAAAGTCCGGAGTCTCTGCCTCCTCAATGATCGAGGCGGCCCGGCAGCGGAGGTTCGGGCGTTCACTTCGGCGTGTGGACAGAGCGTTTTCCGAGGCCACAAGTTTCCCTGGGGTCATCGTGGCGACCACTTCATTGTCGATCCTACGATCCACGTCGTACGCCGCTCCAACATCGTCGATCGAGATGGAAAAATCATGCTCGAAAAGGCTGATCCGGGCGACGCAGAATTCCTGCGCTCGTCCGACATCAACTGCCGATTCGTCAACACCGCGACTGGCCCCGACGGCTGTCTCTACGTGACCGACATGTATCGCGGCATCATCCAGGACGCCGGTTGGCTTAGCCCGGGGCCACGCGAGGCGATCGTGAAAAACGGACTCCACGACAACAACCAACGCGGCCGAATCTGGCGCGTTCGACATCGCGACCACAAGCCCGGGAGTCGTCCTCGAATGCTAGATGAGACCACGATAGAGCTTCTGCGCCACCTCGAACATCCGAATGGGTGGTGGCGGGACACGGCCCAACGGCTCATCATCCTGCGCGAAAATCGCGACTCGGTTGTGCCTCTGTTAGGCGATATCGTTCGCTACACGCAAAACCCGCTCGCCCGGCTTCACGCGCTCTGGACGCTCGAAGGAATCGGAGCGATCGACCGGCAGCTGCTACAAGCCAGTTTCCTCGATCGCGACCCGCGAATCCGCGCCGCGACCATCAAAATCGCTGAGCAGCTGCTGGAGGAACCCGGAATGGTCAGCGAGCTTGCCGACCTGGCTGTTGATCCCGATCCAGAGGTCGCAAAGCAGGCGATTCTAACCCTCGGCATGACCACCGATGAGCCCTACGCGATCGAGTCCATCCAAGTCGCCGCGCGTCGACACCTCGACCATCAAGGCGTGATGCTCGCGACCGCGATTTCACTTTGGGGCATGAAGGACCTGCCCTTTGTGAAGGAAGTTGAGACCGGCTCGATTTTCAAAGAAACCGCCAACGCCGCTAACTGGAAAGCTGCGCTTGGAAACTGGAACCGCGGCCTGAGTTTTCCGGATGACATGCCGGACGCGCATCAGCGGCTTATCAAAAGCGGTGAAGTCCTCTTTTTCAAACACTGCACGACCTGCCACGGCCCAACCGGCAAAGGCATCCAGATCATCGGAACGGACCAATTCCTCGCCCCGCCGCTAACCGGATCGCCTCGCGTCCAAGGCGATCCCGAGCAGCTCGTCCCGATCCTCCTTCACGGCCTGATGGGCCCGCTCGACGGCAAGACTTATCAAGCCGGTTTCATGGCCCCCGCCATCGCCCTCGGCATCACCCGCGACGACCGCTTGGCCGAGCTGCTCAGCTACATTCGCTATGCTTGGGATCAGGAACTACCAGTCGTGACCAAGGAGCAAGTCGAGGCGATCCGCCGGAAGCACGCCGACCGCAAATTGCCATGGACGCAGGCTGAGTTGGAGGCGATTGAGCCGTAGAAATCTACGTGAACCGTCCTAAAATCGCCCTCATGAAAACCACCCTGCTTTCAACTTTCTTCCTTCTGATCGCCCAGCAGCTGCTGGGCCGCGAGCCGGCTCCACAGACCCTGTGGGATCTCGAGCACCTCAGCCAAAAACCGAAGGCCGAATGGGGCGAAACCAAAGACCTCGTCCAGGAAGTCTACTACTCTGGCGAGCCCTTTGATGGTAAGCCGACTCGCGTTTTCGCCTATGTCGGTCGGCCGGAAGGCGAAGGTCCGTTTCCTGGTGTCGTGCTCGTTCACGGCGGCGGTGGGCAGGCGTTTGAAGAGTGGGCGCGGCATTGGGCGAAGCGCGGATACGTCTCGATCGCGATGGACACGGCCGGAAACGGGCGCGGCAAAAAGCGGCTTGAGGACGGCGGGCCGGATCAAGTCGACACGACGAAGTTCCGGAATTTCGCCGAAGATGAAGCGCGCGAGATGTGGACCTACCACGCGGTCTCAGACGTGATCCTCGCTCATTCGCTTCTGCGATCTTTGCCGGAATGCGATCCAGAACGCACGGCGCTGACCGGGATCAGTTGGGGCGGCTACCTGACTTGTATCACGGCTGGTGTCGACTCGCGGTTCAAGGCCGCTGTTCCAGTTTACGGCTGCGGATTTCTTCATGACAACAGCGCTTGGGGCGACAAGCAGCTCGCGGCGATGGAGGACGATTCTCGTCGGCGTTGGATCCGTTCTTTTGATCCGGGTCAACACGTTGGGCGGACTGCTTGCCCGATTTTATTCCTCAACGGGACAAACGACTTTGCGTATCCGTTAGACTCGTATCGCAAGACGATCGAGCAGGTCAAACCGGAGCTGGCGACCACGGCGATCCATCTCAAACTCAGGCACGGCCACATCTGGACATTCGAAATTGTCGACGCGTTTATCGATTCGGTTCTTCGCGATGAGCCGGCGCTCGCGCGGATCGGCGAGGTTCGCGTCTACGGTGGTTTGGCCAACGCAAAGCTCCTGACAGACACAAAAATCGTTAGCACAGAGTTGCTCTACACGGTCGACGAAGGCCCCTGGCAACCGCGCGAATGGAAAACACTTCCAGCCGAAATCGCCGACGGCATCATCCGCGCGAAACTTCCAGAGGAGCGACCAATCGCGTTCTTCTTTCAGGCGACTGATGAACGGGGGCTCAAAACCAGCTCGACTCACGCCAATTTGATTCGGCCGGGCATGCCCGAGAATCAGGCCGTCGTTCCCACACCCAAGCTTGAACAGGATTTCTACGACTGGCATGCGCGCCACGCGGATGCACTCCGGATCAAAGATGAAATCGACCCTGACATTGTCCTAATCGGAGATTCGATCACCCACATGTGGGGCGGCCGCCCGCTCGCGCCTGGACGCACGAAAGGCGAGGATTCGTGGGCTGAGTTTTTTGGGAAGCGCGCATTGAATCTAGGTTTCGGCTGGGATCGAACCCAGAACGTGCTTTGGCGAATCGATCACGGCGAACTCGATGGGCTAAGCCCAAAAACGGTCGTGATTCACATCGGAACGAACAATCTTGCCGGGACAAAAAACCACACCGCCGGAACTCCCGCGCAAATCGCCGAGGGCATCGACGCGATTTGCGGACGTGTCCGCGCGAAGCTCCCGGAGGCGCAAATTCTCCTCATGGCCGTGTTTCCGCGTGGCGAGAATCCAGATTTCTGGGCGCGCCCAAAGATTGCCGAGATCAACGCGCTTCTGCCCGCCGTTGCCGAGAAGCACGGCGCGAAGTTGATCGACATCACCCAGCAGCTGCTGGATGAAAACGGAGTTTACCCGAAAGAACTCGCCAATGATTTCCTTCATCCCTCAGTCGAAGGTTATCAGATTTGGGCTGACTCGCTCCGCCCTTTCTTAGGCCCTTGAGAGATTCCAGGATTGATCCGATCGCCGATTTGTGATGAGATCGGGAATGACTTTTCGTCCTCTCCTGGCTCTCATCGCATTCGCCATCGCGTCCTCTTCCTCGAATGCTCAGCAGAATGAAGATCCCGATGAGTGGGTGATCGAGGTTTATCAGATGCCGGGCTCTGCGATGAGTGGCGGGCACCAACCGAGCTTTGGCGAAAACGCATTTCTCAAACCGCCGCCCTGGCCCGCAGACGAGGCCTCCGACAAAAAACTCAAAGAATTCATCCGCGAGAGCAATCGCGTCGCGACTCACAACCTTAAACTGCTCGGCCTGTCCCCGCCGATCGGCTCACTGTTCATTTTTGATCCGAAATCGCTCACGCTCGCAGCTCGGCTACCGCGCAGCTCGCAGGATTTCCTCGATCAGATCGCGAGATCCGAAGGCAGATCAACAGTCCGGTATCTGGCCTTCGAACTAACGATATTCGAAGCCCCTGCTGCGGCGATCCGGGATATCCTCAAGCGTGCTCCAAAGGCGGCGAGCGATCAGCTGTTGCTGACCGATTTGCACGCCCAGGCGGACGCCGGGAATGCTAAGATCGTGGCTTGGCTAAATCAGGAAGCCAAGAGCGGCCAAAGTGCCAGCCTTGTGCAGGAAAGCGGGCTCGCAATTCCACGTGAATTGAAAATCCGCGAGAACGATTCGATCGATTACGCGACCGAAGACATTTCGAATGGCGTGACATGGGAAATCTATCCGTTAATCGGCGCGGATGGTTCAACATCCTACATCAACCTGAGCCTGAGCTACCCTTTCGCCTCACCTGCCAAGCGAATGGAACTTCTCTCGATGCGTAAAAACGCTGAGCTTTCTGTGGCAGTGACCGATCTACATCGAGCATCGGTCGTAACCGGTTTGACGCTCCAAGATGGAGAGGCCAAGCTGATCGGCGTTTGGAAACCGGAATATGTCGAAGGCCGAAAGGACGACATGCTTCAGGCCGGATTTGTGCGCGGAACGGTCGTTTCGATCCTGCCTCCGCTGAATCCACGGGTTCAGCAGTTGCTGGCGAAATTCGGGGAAAACGTTGTGAAGTTTCCAGAGGGGCCTCCTCAATGGGAAGATCCCAAAGACAAAATGCCAGCCGGAATGATTGGGAAGACTTTCTACATTCCTCCCGGATTCACTGGTGATTCCAGCGAACCTGTCGGTCAAGATGGGCCGGTTGATCCATTTGCTGAGCTTGATTCATCACGCCCTCAAGCCGGCCTAACGCGACGCATGTCGGTACAGAATGTACTAGAGAGTCAAGGAGTCGATTTTCCGCCAGGTTCTTCGGCTTGGTACATCCCAGGAACGGCCGAATTGACTGTGGTTAATCAGCCTGAGAACATTGAGCTGATCGAGGCATATGTTCGCAGCATCACTGAAAAGATCCCAAAAACGATCGGCGTGACGATTCATGTGGTCCAGGCTCCGGCGGCGTGGCTTCGCAAGCTGGGCAGGGAATCGTTGGAGCGTGCGGACCACACGGAAGCTTGGGCGGCGATCGAAACTGCAACCGCCAAAGGGGAGACCAGCATTTTGAGAAGCCTCTGGATCGAGGGGCAATCCGGACAGCGCTCGAAAATTGAATCGGGAAGAGATCACGGTTATCACGCCGGAGCGGAATCGACTGCAAAGGCTGATTCGGAAAATCCTGCGATCGCACAGATTTCAGGCGAAGAGTGGATGACGGGAATCCAAAAAACTCAGCTCGTCGGAACAAGCGTCGAAGTCGATCCGCTGATCAGCGCAGATGGCCAGACCATCGATCTCAATTTCAGTTTCTCTTACGACTACGCGCCGCCCACGCGAACTGGGGCACCGAAACTCAACCCGAACGGCGGGATCGAAATGGACGCGCCCGCAACAAGCTTTCACCAGGCCAAAGTTACGACTTCGATGACAATCCAGTCAGGCGCGACTCGGATGATCGGAACGTGGAAACCGACCGGTGCCGAGGAATTTGAGCACGCCGATCTGCTTCAAGCCGTCTTCATCCGGGCTGATGTGAGGCAGATTCCGGAAGACTGAACGGCTCGGCTTAGCTTCAAAGTTTCGGGCTTAGCACCTTCTTGATTCTTTCGAGAATCTCGGGCGACTTCAGTTCTTCGGCCTCCAGCACGATCAGCGCAAAATTGTCCGCCAGAATCTCTTCCGGATGAATAATGTAGCCCGTGTTTCTTCCGACCTGCTCGTAGAATCCTGACACGCGCGCCATCGAAGCAAGCCGCGGCAAACCATCGATGTAAGCAGGCTTAACGGCGTCCGAATCCGGCTCGCGCTCGATCAGGAGCATCTGCAATTGGAGATAATCGAAAAACTCGCCGCCTTTCGCTGAATCGTATTTGTCGACCGACGAATAAAGGATTGGAATTCCGAAAACCTCTTTGCCGCCGAGTTCGAGCCGAATCCAGTGGTCGTTCAACGGCGCATCTGGATTCGTGAGCTTCCGCGAGGCAAGGTTCTCAGGAAACTCGACTTCATCGCATTTCATGAAGCCAATCGCCGCGTAGAGGAGCTCGCGCAGCTCGGGATTCGCTCTGGAAATCACGTGGAAAAGTTCGTGGCAAAACAATTTCGTCAATCCCGCGAGCGGCTGATCCAACCGACCGACTGAAAAGACAATCGCATTACTTCGAGTGTAAGCCGCGCCGCCTTCTTCCTCGCCAGTGGTCTTGATCAGGACGATCTCTTCCGGAATCGGCAGAGCCAGGGCGTCGAGTGCTGGCTGGACGGATTCGATGATCGATTTCATCGCTGTCTTCTCGGCTTCGTCCCATTCGAGAACGTGTTGGCCGACGAATTTCAGGTAGGCTTCGACCGAAACTTCCTGATCAGTTTTCAACCGCGCCGCACGATCGAACGGGCTCATCCGATCGACGAATTCGTCTTGCTTTGTCAGGATCGCGCGGCCCTCATCGGCTGATGCGAAGACGTAATCGGCCTGCGCGATCGGAGCGAAAATGAGAAGGAGAAATGCGGAAAGTGTTTTCATTTTGATTCAGAGGTTTGCCGAGAAATCCGACGCAGTTTCCGCCCGGAAGCCACTTCGTGCTTGCGGAATTCAACGAACCGAATCGGCGGGGCAGACGTCTTCAAATTTCGGGCGAGTTCGTCGATTTGGACGGCCACGGGAGCCTGACACGAGTCCGGTCCGTCGAGCGCGATTTCCAGAGAACCGTCCAGCAGCTGCTGGGCGCGGTAGTCGCGGATTTCGGGCGAAGCTCGAAGAATCGCATGCCGAATGAAGTCGGGAAAACAGGTCGCTTCGCCGAATCGAATGACGTCATCGCAGCGGCCTTCGATCCGTTCGACGACGGTGAAAATTGAGTCCTTGTCAGGGTGCTCGATGAGGACGTCGTCCAGCCTGTAGCGGATGATCGGCTGTGAAACTCGGCGGAAATCCGTGATGATCGGCGTGAAGCGGCGTTGCTCGCGGTCGATCCATTCTTTCTCAATCACGACGAGATCTTCGTTCAGAACGATCCGGCCATCCAGGTTTCGCGAAGCACCAAGGAAGCCTTCGGTCGCCTGATAGATTTGATGAACCGGCTCACCGAATCGAGCGGCGATCGCCTCGCGGTCCTGCGGCTCCATCACTTCCGCAGCCGAGATGACTCGCTGAGGCTGAATCTTCAGATCCTCACGCGCAGCGAGCATCCGAAGTAACGACGGCGGCCCAACGAGCGAGGTTGGCGAGTAGGCGTGGAGGTGCTCGACGTGTTCGTCGATCGATTTGAGGAGATCAAAGAACTCGAACTGAATTCGTTTTGAGCGGACCGCACCGTAGAGATTGCTGTTGGATCGCAGGAAGAGGGCGATGCGATGTTGATTCAGGATGGAGCTTGGCAGACATTTTCCTAACACACTTCCAGCCCACTGCGCTTGTTCAGTTGGCGAGGTCACGAAAAGGCCGCGCGAAGACGACGTGCCGGACGAAAGGCCGACTGTGTATTTTCCGATTGTCGGCGAAAAATCCCGAGTTTCCTCAGCCTTCAGCGCGTTCTCGAAGGCTTCATTTTTTCGAAGCCCGACGGTGTTAAGCCGATCGAAATTCTCCATCATCTCGACTTTCCCGATCGTAGGCAGCTCGCGCCAGCTTTCGAGCGGCAACGCGCCGAACCGATCCTGAAGGTAGGGCGAAAACGGGACGATTCGGCGGAGATGACGGACGACTTTGCGATCCTGCCAGGCATCCAAATCATCGCGCGACCGAAATCGCGATGAGCGGCGCGATCGAAGATAATTTGTCAGAATGCGCAGTCGCCCGCTCATGCGTTTACGTATTTTTCGACAATCTCGGGGCAATGCGCGGGGATGATCTCGACATCCGGGTTGCGCTCGTGAAAATCGCAGAGTCGCTCAAAGCTATCGTGAAATTCCGGGACCGATGACATCAAAAATCTGGCGGCCGAGCTGGGCGGGCGGCGTTCCCGAATCGACTGAGAATACCAAGCGGCGTCTGCGCAGAGAAAAACGGGTCGGCCATCGCCGTCGTTGAAAGCCAGTCCCATCTGGCCGTACGCGTGGCCCGGTAACGGAATTCCTCGGATGCTTCCATCGCCGAAAAGATCGACGCCGTGATCGAAGATATCGTAGGGCGCGGGATTCGCGCTGCGAGCATCAAGGTCGATCGGCTTTGAGCGCTCTTCGAGGTCCAACGGATGCAGGTGCGGAAAAAATGCCTTCATCGATCGTTTGAATTTTGAAAGCCGGAGCGCCGATTCGTAGGCTTCACGGAAGTACCTAAATTCAGCATTCGGAAAGTCGCGGAGACCAGCGACGTGGTCCGGATGAAAGTGAGAAATGATCAACGTTTTAAGTTCGTCAGGGCGAACGCCAAGTTTTTCCAGCTGAGCAGCTGCTGATTGACTTTGGTCGACGGAAACCGGAATCACTTTGAGATAGAGCCGGATCGCGAAGCTGGTTTTCGCAGCTTCGAAGAGAAACGGCGCGTAGCCGGTGTCGTAGAGAATCGGTCCGCGAGTCGGGTGTTCGAGCAGCGCGCAGAGCGCCGGGAACGTGACTTTTTTGCGCGGCGCGCCCTTCATCGCGACTGACTGAGGGCCCGTGCAGGTGCCGGCCTGGAGAATTCTGAATGGAATATTCATGACGAAGCGTTTCCGCTTTTCCACCACGCGACGAAGCGGCGCAAGCCTTCAGCCGTCGAGATTTCCGGGGCATAACCGAGGTCGCGGCGGGCAGCGTCGATGCTTAAGGTTTGGGTTCGGGCGACGACGGTGACCGAGTAGCGGGTCAATCGCGGCTCAGCTCCGAAGAGTAGCCAGCGATGGATCCATTCGATGACTCCGGCGGCTCGGAACGCGGTGTTGATCGAGATCCGGCGAGCTGGTTTTGGTAGGTCGAGCAACTCGCAGACTTCTTCGATTATCGCCCAGAGTTTGACCGCTTCGCCGTCAGTCAGGTTGTAAACTCGGCCGCTGAAACTGTCGTCCGCAGTCGCAGCGAGGATCGTTCCAGCAACCGCGTTATCGATGAAGGTGAGATTTGCTTCGTTTTCGCCATCGCCAATGATTGGAAGCTTTTTACGCTGAAGTGAGTCGATGATTCTGGGTAAAATCGTCGTGTCGCCCGGGCCGAAAATCGCACGCGGACGAATCGTGATTGTGGAAATGTCAGGACGACCGTGGACAAGTTTTTCAGCGAGAATTTTGCTCTCGGCGTAGTGGTTCGATGGAGGATCGGCGTAGGGACGGTCCTCGGTTACATCGCGGCCGTCTTCGTGGCTGAAATAGACGCTGGGCGACGAAATGTGGACCAGCCTGCCGATGGAGTTGTCCGCGCAGGCATCGAGAACGTTGCGCGTGCCGTCCACGTTTGCAGAGATGAAGGCGCGACGCCGGCCCCAAGGCGAGGAAAGAGCGGCGCTGTGGATCACCGTGTCCACGCCTTCGAACGCGGATCGCAGCTGCTTCACTTCGGACAATTCACAGTTCTTGAATTCAACTCCACCTTCTTGAAGCGCCCGGCCTTTGGCCTCATTTCTTCCTAAGCCGACTACCGAAACGCCGTCAGCGACGAGTTGCCTGGCGATGGCCCCTCCGAGAAATCCGGTTGCTCCGGTGACCACAACTCGTTGAAGTTTTCTGGCCATGTTAGTATTTCAGAATCGCCCCGCCGATCGAAAGTCCGGCTCCCGTGCCGATGAAAAGCACACGAGATCCGCGCTGGATTCGGCCATCTCGAACAGCCTCGTAGAGCGCGACCGGGATCGAGGCAGCGATGCAGTTTCCGGTTTTCGGAAGCGTTTTCACAATTTGGTCGTCAGGCCAGCCGTAGCGCGGGAGCAGCCTAAGTCCAAGGTTGCTTGCTTGATGCGGGACGACCTGGTCGACATCGCCTAACGAGGATGAAAGCCCGGAACGCAGGTTCTCAAGGAATGCCGGAACTTTCGACTTTACGAATTTCAACAGCGGCTTGCCCTGCATCGTGAAACACGAATCCTCGGGCTTTAATGTGGGGCTGTTAGGATGAAAATGCGTTCCTCCACCGCGGAGTTCGCTCAACGCAGCGGTATCGCCGTAGGTTTCCATTCTGAAGGCCTCCAGCACCGAATCGCCCGACGTGACCACGACAGCAGCTGCTGCGTCGCCCATCAAAGCAGCGCTCTCCGGTTCTGCGAAATTCAGGCCCGGCGAGGCGACTTCGGAAGAGACGATGAGAATGCGTTCGGCCCGACCACTTGCGATGAATTCGGCAGCGAGGTCGAGCGCAGGGAGAAAACTCAGGCAGGTGGCGTGAATGCTGAACGACGGGATCCCAGAGCTTCCTAAGCCGAGTTCCCGCTGAAGAAACGCGGCGTTGTCCGGGATTGCCTGATAGGGCGTGCCGGAGGCGTTAAGAATCAGGTCGAGTTCGCCGGGTTGAACTCCGGCGTCGTTCAGCGCCTCGGTGGCTGCCTGGACGCCGAGCGTGATCGCCGATTCTTTTCCGGAAACCCAGCGCCGTTCCGCGACGCCGGTTCGATCTTCGACCCAGCCGGCAGGCACGCCGCACAATTTTTCTACTTCAATTGCCGAAACACGCCTTTCGGGAAGCGCCCGTCCGATTCCGGCGATGCGAAGCGGTCGGGGTCCGATAGTTCTGGCAGATGCGATCTTGATTCCGGGAGCCTTCCGTAGAACGTGGTCGGATTCAAGTGTCTAACAGTGATACAAAACGCATTCTCGTTACAGGAGCCAGGGCTCCGGTTGCTTTGGAGCTGTGCCGCGCTTTCGCTGCTGAAGGGCACACGGTTTTTGCGGCCGACAGCCTGCGTTTCGGGATTTGTCGAGGATCGCGAGCGATCGAGGCTTACTTCCGAGTTCCGCCTCCTGCGATCGATCCGAAAGGGTTCGCGAAGAAGTTGGGCGAACTCGTTGAGAAGCATCAAATCGATCTGGTGGTCCCAAGTTGTGAGGAAGTTTTCTTCCTTTCGAGGTATCGCGATTTGATTCCGTGCGAGGTCTTTGCCGATGATTTTGAGAAACTCGCAGGACTTCACAACAAGCTGAAGTTTACGGAAATGGCGGCGGATTGCGGGGCGCTGGTTCCAGATACGAGGATGCTGGGCGACGTTCCGGAGGATCCCACGAAGTTCGTCTTTAAACCCGAATTCTCGCGTTTTGGGATGGAGACGATCATTCGGCCGGAGAAGTTTGAGAAGCCGAATGACGGTCAAACCTGGATTGCTCAAGAATTTGCCGATGGCGTCGAGCATTGCAGCTACGGCGTTTTCCGATCTGGGCAACTCGCGGCTTACGTTTGCTACAAGCCGGTGATTCGCCTCCAACACAGTGCTGGCGTTATTTTCGAGCCGGTCGTCAGTTCCGAGATTGAGGGCTTTGTCAGGCGCTTTGGCGAAAAGCACACGCTCCACGGCCAGGTCGCCTTTGACTTCATTGTCAGGAACGACGGCGTGCCCGTTGTGATCGAATGCAATCCGCGGACGACGAGCGGGGCGCATTTTTTCTCAGGGCAGATCGAGTTTGCCCGGAGTTTTCTGGAGGACGGTGAGGGCTGTTTTTTCGCGACTGAAAAGAAGCCATTAAAACTCGCTGCCGCCCTGCGGGTCTTCCGACGACAGGCAATTCAGCAGCACGGAAGAGCCGAGATCAAGCGTTATGAAGCGATCGCGCGCGACGTCCTGCATTCCGATGAAGATCCAGTTTCGTTCGCTCAGCAGCTGCTGATGTTTTCTGAATGGGCGGGCCGAGCGATTTGGCGTCGATGCTCGCTACAAAAGGCGTCTACTTTCGATATGGAATGGAACGGAGAAGAGCTGAGCGATTGATTCAGGGCGAGCGCTTCCCGCGTTTGCGAAATCCGAAAAACAGCTGGCCCCAGAAGGTCTTTGGAAACGTTTTCTGATCGGAAATTCCGATGTCGAGATCGCGGCCGTCTCCAGGAATGTAGGCTGTCCGGAAAATCCAATCCCAGATACTAAGCGTAAGTCCGAAATTCATTCCGTTTCGATGCTCAGCCGGCATCTCGCGGGCGTGATGCCAGATATGCATTTCCGGATGATTGAAGACGTAGCGCAGCGGGCGAAAGATGCGTCTCAGGAAATTCGGCAGGACAAAGTTGGCGTGATTGAAGTGACCCCAGGCGAGGGTGACGAGGTAGACGATCGCGATGGAGTCCGTGCTGAATCCGATGACTGCGAGCGGAAGGAATTCGAGCGTTTTGTAGACGACGTTTTCTATCCAATGAAAGCGGAGGTGGGCGGCGAAACCCATTTGCTCGACCGAGTGGTGGACTTTGTGAAATTCCCAGAGTCTTGGGACGCGATGCAGGAGGCGATGGATGTTCCAATGGATAAAATCCCGGAGAATAAAAACGGTCAGCAGCTGCGCCCAGGCGGGCCAGGTCTCGATTCGAATTGCCACGACATTTTCCATGCCGAACATGCCGAGCAGATCGCTGAACAACGCAGAGACGACGGCCGAGACCGCGCTGAAAATGATTAGTGCAAAGAGGAAATAATTGAAGAGCATGTAGAAGGCGTCGAGCCAGAAATCCTTCCTGAATTTCGGCTGATTCTTCCGCCAGGGGCGAGCTAATTCGAGTAGGAAGAAAGCGAGCGAAATACCGACCAGCCAGTAAAGATAATTCGTCCAACTCGGCTGGTGGAACATCTGGAAAAAGTAACCAGCGTCCCAGTAGGCTTGTTTGATGATTTCGAAGTAATCGCTCACAGACGCATCCCTACACTGCGAAAGTTGAAACGCAAAACGGGCGAGCCTTTTCAGACTCGCCCGTTGGAATTTGTTGCTTGAGCAACCCAGCAGCTGCTGGATTACATCATGCCGCCCATGCCGTGGTCGTGACCGTGGTCACCACCTGCTGGCTCTGCCGGCTCCGGAATGTCGCTGATGAGACACTCGGTGGTCAGGAGAAGACCAGCGATCGACGCGGCGTTCTGCAGCGCGCTACGGGTCACCTTGGTCGGATCGACAACACCGGCTTTGACGAGGTCTTCGTATTCGCCAGAGGCGACGTTGTAGCCTTCGTTACCGGAGCGGTTTTTGACCTGCTCGACGATGAGCGCGCCTTCAGCTCCGGCGTTAGCCGCAAGCTGACGGAGCGGAGCTTCGATCGCCCGGCGGACGATTTCAGCGCCAGTCGCTTCGTCGCCTACGAGACCGAGATCGCCAACCTGAGTCTGCGCACGGATCAGAGCGACACCGCCACCAGGGACGATACCTTCTTCAACAGCAGCACGGGTAGCGTGAAGGGCGTCTTCGACGCGAGCCTTCTTCTCTTTCATCTCGGTTTCGGTTGCAGCGCCAACGTGAATGACGGCAACACCACCGGCCAACTTGGCGAGACGCTCCTGGAGCTTCTCACGGTCGTAATCGGAAGTGGTTTCGTCGATCTGACGACGGATCTGGCCGACACGACCGCTGATGCCTTCGCTGTCGCCTTCACCTTCGATGATGATCGTGCTTTCCTTGTCGATGCGGATGTTCTTGGCACCGCCAAGGTCTTCAACGCCGACGTTTTCCAGCTTAATGCCGAGGTCATCAGTGATGACCCGACCACCGGTCAGGATCGAGATGTCTTCGAGCATCGCCTTACGACGATCGCCGAACCCAGGGGCCTTGACGGCCGCGATGTTCAGGGTGCCGCGGATCTTGTTCACGACGAGAGTCGCAAGCGCTTCGCCTTCGACATCTTCGGAGATGATGAGCAACGGACGTCCGGACTTCGCAACTTTTTCAAGCAGCGGAATGATGTCCTTCAGGCTGGTGATCTTCTTCTCGTGAATCAGGATATAGGCGTTCTCCATGTTCACTTCCATGGACTCAGCATCCGTGACGAAGTAAGGAGAGAGGTAACCTTTATCGAACTGCATGCCCTCGACGACTTCGAGAGTGGTTTCGATCGATTTGGCTTCCTCAACCGTGATGGTCCCGTCTTTGCCGACTTTGTCCATCGCATCAGCGATGATGTCGCCGATTTCGGTGTCCCAGTTGGCGGAAACGGTCGCGACCTGCGAGATTTCCTTGGCGTCCTGGACCTCGTTAGAGATCGCAGCCAGCTGAGCGACGATCGCGTCAGCTGCTTTGCCGATACCCCGCTGAAGCGAGATCGGGTTAGCGCCAGCGGTCACGTTGCGGAGACCCTCTTTGTAGATCGCTTCGGCAAGAACCGTAGCAGTCGTGGTGCCGTCACCAGCGATGTCGGAAGTCTTCGAAGAGACTTCTTTGATCAGCTGGGCGCCCATGTTTTCGAAAGGACAATCCAATTCGATCTCCTTGGCGACGGTAACGCCGTCCTTGGTGATCGTCGGACTGCCGAACTTCTTGTCGAGGATGACGTTACGTCCGGCTGGTCCGAGCGTTGCTTTCACAGCGCGAGCCAGTTTGGTTACGCCGTTAAGAAGGGCGTGCCGAGCTGTTTCGTCGAATTTAAGTTGTTTAGCCATTTTACTATATTTGTAATGTGGTAGTTAAAATTGTTTCTCCCAAGCGCTCGGTTATCCGAGGATGCCGAGGATGTCCATTTCGTTGAGGATCAAATGCTCCTCGCCGCCGACTTTGACTTCGGTGCCGCCGTATTTGCTGATGAGCACTTTGTCGCCGACTTGAACAGTGAAGCTGACTTCTTTGCCCTTGGAAGTCTTGCCGACTCCGAGTGCAACGATTACTGCTTCCTGTGGTTTTTCCTTATGGGCGTCTGGAATAATGATTCCGCCCTCGGACGTCTCTTCATCATCTTCGATGCGCTTCACGAGGACGCGCTCTCCGAGTGGTTTAATGCTGGTAGCCATATCTGGTTACTTTTATTGGTTTTTGGTTTTGGTTATGTTTTTGAGATTCCCGATGGCGCCGCTTTCCCCCTTGTGGCTGATTTAGCCGGGTAGAAGCCGGAGCCTCCGTGAATCAAATAAGTGAGCCACGAACGCAGTCTGCATTCGTGGCTCAAATTGGTTATGCCTCTTTCTTTTCGTCATCGACGACTTCGAAGTCCGCATCGACCACTTCTGCATCGACTGTCTTCTCGCCGCCGCCTGCCGCGACTGGCTCTTCTTCGCCTCCACCGCCGGCTGCGCCCGGATCCATTCCGGCAGCAGCTGCTGCGGCCGCGGCCATGTCAGGATTCGCCTGCATCACCTGCGCAAACATCTCCTGAAGCTTCTCCATTTCGGATTTAATCAGGTCGGTGTCGTCCGCTTCGATCGCCTTTTTGAGGCTGTCGACCGAGTCCGTGACCGGCTTCTTCATCTCGTCGGTCGCCTTGTCACCGAGATCAGTGAGCTGCTTCTCCATTTGATAGACCATCGCCTCGGCTTCGTTCCTGGTGGTCACCGCTTCAGCTCGTTTCTTATCTTCCTCAGCGTTCGCTTCAGCGTCGCGCTTGGCCGTTTCGATTTCCTCGTCAGACAGTCCGCTGGAACCTTCGATCGAGATCTTCTGCTCCTTGCCGGTCTTCTTGTCCGTCGCCGAAACGTGGAGAATGCCGTTGCGGTCGATGTCGAACTTGACCTCGATCTGCGGCATGCCGCGCTGGGATGGTTCGATACCATCGAGGCGGAAATTGCCGAGGTTTTTGTTGTCCTTCGACATCTTGCGCTCGCCCTGCGTGATGACGATGTCCACCGACGGCTGGTTGTCTGCCGCTGTCGAAAAGATCTGTGATTTCTCGACCGGAATCGTGGTGTTGCGCTCGATCATCGGAGTGGCGATGCCGCCCATCGTCTCGATCGAAAGACTCAGCGGAGTCACATCGAGGAGGAGAACGTCGTTCACGTCGCCCATCAGCACGCCGCCTTGAATCGAGGCACCAATCGCGACGACTTCATCCGGGTTAACGCCTTTGTGAGGCTCCTTGCCGGCCAGTTCTTTCGCCGTTGCGTGAACCTTCGGCATCCGGGTCATTCCGCCGACGAGAACGAGCTCATCGATCTCACCAGCCGAGAGGCCGGCTTCCTTGAGGCAGTCGCGAACCGGACCCATCGTGCGATCGAAAAGCGAGTCGGTCATCTGCTCCAGTTTCGAGCGCGAAAGCTCTTTCTGGATGTGCTTCGGGCCGCTCTGATCGGCCGTGATGAACGGCAGGTTGATTTCGAAACTCTGCGAGGATGAAAGCGCGATCTTAGCTTTTTCCGCTTCCTGCTTGATGCGCTGGAGTGCGTCAGGCTGACCGCTCAGGTCAACGCCGGTGTCAGTCTTGAACTCCTGAATCACCCAGTTGATGATCGCGTTGTCCCAGTCGTCACCACCGAGGTGAGTATCGCCGTCAGTCGCGAGTACTTCGAAAACGCCGTCGCCGATGTCGAGCACCGAAATATCGAACGTGCCGCCACCGAGGTCGTAAACCGCGATTTTCTCGTCGCTCTTTTTATCAAGACCGTAAGCCAGCGACGCCGCCGTTGGCTCGTTGATGATCCGCTCGACAGTCAGGCCAGCAATCTCGCCAGCTGCTTTGGTCGCGTTGCGCTGCGAATCGTTGAAATACGCCGGCACCGTGATCACCGCTCTGGTGATTGTCTCGCCCAGCTTCGATTCGGCGTCAGCCTTCAGCTTGCCGAGAACCATCGCAGCGATTTCCTGCGGGCTGTAAGCTTTCTTCTCGCCGTCCACCTCCACCTGGATGTGGGCATCGCCATTGGACGCTTCGACAATCTTGTAAGGCAGTTTTTTGTCGCCTTCCGTCAGCTCGGAGAATTTCCGGCCGATCAAACGCTTGGCCGAAAAAATCGTGTTTGATGGGTTGGTGACAGCCTGGCGCTTTGCCGCGTCGCCGACGAGACGTTCGCCGCCCTTGCCAAAGCCTACGATAGAGGGCGTCGTGCGCGCCCCTTCGGCATTCTCGAGAACCGTCGGCTCTCCCGCTTCCATAACGGCCATGCAGGAGTTCGTGGTTCCAAGGTCAATTCCTAGAATTTTGCTCATTTTAAATGGGTCCTTCCTGTTCCAGTTGCGCTTCTTCGCTTCGTAAAATCAGAAATCTGAGCCATCGGAATGCAGCATCCGTGCCAACGGGCCAATTTAAATCCGAAGCCACTTAAAATGAATGACTTACGCCGATTTTTCGTCGTGACCGGAAGATCCAACCCAAAGCCGATTGGACCGATTTGCGCCAGTTTGACGCAAAAATTCGAAATCGACGCGCCAGAGTGACACGTCCAACTTCAGCAGCTGCTGGCCATCCGTCGATTCAGCTGAAAAACACGCGATCGGCCGTTGTTTTGAGAATCGCCGTTTTTTCGTCAGCGGACAAAAAGTCGCAGTGATCGCGAATCAGCGAAATCGAAGGGCCGTACTCGTGGCCGTCAACGACCTGGAAAGGACAATCGCTCGCCCACATCAGCCGATCCGCCCCGTAGGCATCGCGCAGCTGCTTGATCATATCCTCAAGATCCGTGTACGGCGCTGCCTTCTTTCCAAGCGCGTAGAACGCGGAAACTTTGACGCTCGTGTGCTTGAACTCGCCTAACTTCAGGAGCTGATCGAGCTCCGCCTGATCAACCGCGCCGGCCATCCCGATTCTCGCGAAATGATCGATCACGACCGGCGTATCTGGAAAGCGCTCGCACATTTTGTTGACCGCCGTGAGCGAATCCGGATCGGCCAACAGGCACATCGCCAAACCCGCCTTCGCGCCGTGCTCCCACATCTCGACCATGCCCGGCGTGTCCGCCCATTTTTCAGCGTTCTCCTTCGTGCTGCGGAGCCGGAAACCTCGAACACCGTCCGCCTTGAGCGCGTCCATCCGGCCCTTCACGTCTGGCGCGGTTTCGTCGATGATCGCCACGCCGCCGAACACGCCAGGATGCGCTTTCATCATGTCGACCATGTAAGAGTTGTCGAATTTGTAGTAGCTCATCTGGATCAGCACGATCCGACTGACGCCATGCGGTTTGCACTCCGCGAAAAGTTCCTCCGGCGTGAAACTCGGCGGCTGCATCGAGCTTTTGTCGTAGCCCTCCGCGAGCGGGTACTTCGTCGTGTCCGGCGTCCAGACGTGGACATGCGCATCGATGTAATCGGCGTGTTTGGGTTCGACCTCTCCTTTTTCGTCGTCTGAGCAGCTGCTGGTGGCAACCGCAGCGAGGGCTGCGCTGGAGGTGGTAAGAAATCGGCGGCGAGTGGAATCGGATGTCATGAGCTTGAGGCGAACTTACCCCGACTCGAACGCTCGGATCAAGACATCTAGATAAAAGATTGCAATCGCGCCGCCTTCCGAAGTCTTGGCCAGCAGAACGAACGAGCCGCGACTTCATTCAATAAAAACTAAGCCGCAGCGAAGTTCAAAAACTCAAACCAACGTAAAACAATGAAAACTTCATCTCTCAAAAAACTGACCGGAATGCTCCTTGGAATGTCGCTTCTTCTCCTCGGCACGAACGCCATGGCTGACAACGACCGCCGCGCCGACAGCGACAACGACAGCATCAGGCTCGTCGAAAATGACGGCAACCTCAGGATCGTCGAAAACGACGACGATCGGAATAACAACCGCCGCGACGACGATGATCGTGGCTCCAGAAATCGCCGAGGAAACGATGACGATCGGAACTCACGCTATCGCCGCGGAAACGACGACGACGATGATCGGTGGGAGCGCCGCTATCGCCAGAGCCGCGAAGAAGAGGCCGATGACGACCGCCGCCGCGCCAACCGCCGCTACCGCTACAACGATTAATCGATTCCTTTCGATTTCCCAAAACCCCACCCGAATCAAAAGCCGACCAGCCCTGCGCTGGTCGGTCTTTTTTTTGCCCTGGCGCCCGAGTCTCGGCGGTGGAAGCGTTCGAGCCCGAATGAAAACCCTTTTCCGACTTTTTTTGTGCGTCGGGCTGCTCTCGCCGACGGCCCCCGCTTTAGCTCAAGATTCAAAGCAGACCGACTCGCCCTGGGCCGATTTTATCCAGCCTGACTTTCCGTTTTTCGGCCACACGCTCGATGCGCGGAAGTTTTCCAAAACCGCGAATCTCACTCCGCGCGGGCTGATTTTCCAGATCGGCGAAGGCACCTGGGCCTGCTTCGATCCGGATCTGCTTCGGATGTCGCTCATCTGGGATCAGGCCGACGAGGAATCGCCGATCACGCTCGGTTCGATGGCCCCAGGCTCGTATCACAACGCGGGCCGCAAAGCCGGCGGCGGCCAGGGCGAATTACCAAAGCCGCTGGGAAAGGAAATCGCCGCGACAGGGCTGCATTCCGGATTTTACGTAGGCGAGCTTCCTGAGAAACTGACAGATCCGCGACCAGCAGCTGCTGATCCGGAAGAAGTCGGACGCGGGCCGGTTGATCCGGAATTGATGCGGTTCGAGGGGCTTCACTTGATGAATCCTCAGGCGGTGGTCTTCGAATACGAAGTCGCTGGAGCCAAGGTTTTCGACAGCTTGGCGAGCCCGGCGAAAGGCTTCGTTTTTCGCGAACTAGCGATCGCGCCGTGCGATGAGAATTTGTTCATCGCGATCGGAGTCCTTGAAAATGGTCAGGCATCCGGAATCTCGGGAGGCGATCTGGTAGAAAAAGAGGGGACCTCGTTTGTGCGCGTTGCGGCTTCCCTAAAGCCCTCTCAGGTAACGATCATGATCGGCCCGAACAACGGAGGCTTCACGGGGTCGATGGGCGTGCTCGCGCAGGTTTGCGCAGATCCGAGCGAGCGCGAGCGCCTGATCGACGCGCCCGATTGGAATGTTGAACTCAACACCAAGGGCCAACTCGCACCTGACGACGCCCCCTACGTTCGCGACGAAATCGGCTTCCCAACTGATAATCAGTGGAAGCGCAACGTCCGCCTTGCGGGGATCGATTTTTTTGAAGATGGAAGCGCCGCGCTCTGCACGTTCGACGGCGATGTCTGGCTGGTCGATGGGCTCGACGCGGATTTAAAAAACGTGACCTGGCGGCGCTACGCCAGCGGTTTGAACGAGCCGATGAGCCTCCAAATTGTCGACGGTGAAATCTACGTTTTCGGCCGAACCTGCATTTGGCGGCTACACGACGAAAACGACGACGGCATCGCGGATTTCTACGAGAATTTTTCCAATGTCGTTGGTCAGACCGCAGAGACGCGAGAGTTCGCCAACAGCATGATCAAAATTCCCGGCGGCGGTTTTTATCTTGCTAAGCCGGGACAGCTCGCGACATCGCGTGGCCATTTCAACGGCACGATCAGCCGAGTTTCCGCTGACGGACGAAGCGCGGAAATCGTGGCGAGCGGGTTTCGGCAACCGTTCATCGGACTCGACGCGAAGACCGGCGTTTTGACCGCGAGCGACCAGCAAGGACACTGGGTTCCGACCACGCCGATCCACGTGATCAAGCCTGGCGGGCACTACGGATTTCTGCCGCCCATGGTCAGCGAACATCCCAAACCGATCAGCAAGCCGCTCGTCTGGATTCCACATTTTGTGAATCAGTCAGGGGCCTCACAATTCACGAATCACGACAAACGCTGGGGACCGCTCGCCGGGCAGCTCCTGCACGTCGGTTTCAATCGGCCGGAACTTTTCCGCGTCTACCGCGACGGCGATCAAGGTGCTGTCGCCCGCTTCATGACCGGATTCGGGACTGGCCCCCTCAAGTCAGCCGTAAACCCCAAAGACGGCCAGGTTTACATCGCCGGCTTCAAAATCTGGGGAACGGTCGCGGAAGAAATCTGCGGATTTTATCGAATCCGCTACACCGGCGAGGGCTCGATGGAAACCCCGATCGACGTCCGAACATCAAAAGAAGGCATCTTCCTCAAATTCGATTTCGAAGTCGATCCCACGATCGTGGCGTGGCTCGAAAACTACAAGATCGACATCTGGAATTACAAGCGCGAAAGCAGCTACGGCTCCGGCCATTACAAAACCGACGGCACGCCTGGCCAGGAAACGCTCCGAGTCAGCAGCGCCTACATTTCTGAGGACAAACGCAGCGTTTTTCTCGGCGTTCCCGGCATGAAGCCCTGCGAATCGATGCGCCTGACCTACCGCCTTCCGCAGGCGACCGAGGTTCCGCAGGTGCGCTCGATTTTCCTGACAATACACGAATTGAAGTCGCTCGATCTCGGCAAACTTGGCTTCGGCGATATCGAAGTTGACCTCAAGCTGCCCGCAGCAGCTGCTGGCGGCGCGATGGTCGCCTCCGTCGAGCAAGGCAAGCTGCTCTACACGACTTTCGGCTGCATGACCTGCCATTCGATCGATGGATCGAAGACCGAAAAACCCGGCCCGACCTGGCTCGATCTTTACGGAGCGCGGCGAGATTTTGAAGACGGAACTTCCGTCAAAAACGCCGACGAAGTTTACCTGCGCGAATCGATTCTCGATCCCCAGCGCCAGACGACAAAAGGGTTCAATTTGGATGAAGGGAAAATGCCGTCTTACCTCGGAGTTCTCCAGGATTCTCAGATCGACTCGCTGATTCTCTACATCAAAACGTTAGCGAAGAAATAGACCGAACGATGGCGGAAACGAGCGAGGAATTCCGTCAGCAGCTGCTGGATGACGGCGCGATTGGACCCAACGCGAGTTTGACGCCGCTGACCGGCGGGGTTTCGAGCGACATCTACAAAGTCGAGGACAGCGATCGCGTTTTCGTCGTCAAGCGCGCGCTGGAAAAACTGAAAGTTGCCGACGACTGGCATGCGGATCTCTCGCGGAACGGGTTCGAAGTGGCTTATTTGAATGTGGTCAGTCGGTTTTTGCCGGAAGCGGTTCCCAAGGTTCTCTTCCACAATCCGGCGAACGGCTATTTCGCGATGGAGCATCTCGGCGATGGTTTTGAAAACTGGAAAACCACGATGCTCGCTGGCGATTGCCGGATCGAGCACGCTCGTCGCGCGGGTGAAGTGTTAGGGCGGATTCATCGCGAGACCTGGGACGACTCTGAGCTCCGCGCCGGGTTCGAAACCACTGACAATTTTCACGATCTACGTTTGGAGCCGTACCTCCTGAAAACCGCGGAGCGTCATCCAGATTTGAGCCAGCAGCTGCTGGACGAAGCCGATCGAATCCGCGACACCCGGCGTTGTCTCGTTCACGGCGATTTCAGCCCGAAAAACATGCTTTTCAACGGCGACCGGCTCGTCGTTCTGGACTGTGAAGTCGCTTGGTTCGGCGACCCGGCTTTCGACGTCGCTTTTCTCCTGAATCATCTCATGATCAAGGCGCTGCATGTT
>JBLHKS010000065.1:0-32769 GCA_047620505.1 Verrucomicrobiales bacterium
AGCAGCCAGGCGAAGGTCAGCAACCAGGCGAGGGTCAACAGCCGGGTGAAGGTCAGCAGCCGGGTGAAGGTCAGCAGCCGGGTGAAGGTCAGCAGCCGGGTGAAGGTCAGCAGCCGGGCGAAGGTCAGCAGCCGGGCGAAGGTCAGCAACCAGGCGAGGGTCAACAGCCGGGCGAAGGCCAGCAGCCAAGTCAGGGTCAACCTAAACTCGCTCAAGGCCAGCAACCTGGTCAGCCCGGTGGCAGCCCCGGTTCTGGTGGAGGCGGCAGCACGAATCTCGGTGGCGGCGACGACCGCCAGGACGGCCCGATGGGCCCAGCTTCCACAGCAGCTGCCAGCCCGCCAATGTTCTTCGATCAGATTGAAGACGTTCGCGATCCCGGCCCAATCATGGGCGAAGATTGGGAACGATTCGCTGACAGCCTCCGGACGGTCGAAGAGATCCTCGAAGACCCCGAACTCCGTTCAGACGCAGCCAAAGTCCTCGACCGCGCCCGCGCGATGCGCGTCGACTACCGCCGAAACGACGCCCCGCCTCAATGGGATCACGTCCAGACCGCTGTGGTCGATCCGCTTGTCGAACTCCGCGCCCGCGTAACCGAGGAGCTCGCCCGGAAAGAGAAGGACAATCCGCTCGTCCCGATTGACCGAGATCCCGTCCCCGGGCCGTATCGAGAGTTGGTCCGGAAGTACTACGAAAAGCTGGCTACCGGCGAATAGTTCGGTCCGCGTGCATCAGAAAAATCCCTTCTGGCGCTTCGACTAATAATTCGTTAGATGACGGGCCGAATGCCAAACCTCTACTTCAACTCCCCTACCACTTTCTGGCTCGCTGCCGCTGGCATCGCGGCTGGCGTGATGCTCCTGCTTCTGGCCTTGGGATACGGCCGTCAGGCGGGGACTCCGGGAGTTCGTTGGTTGTGCGCGCTGATCAAATTCACGGCGATCGGCCTGCTGGCAGCGATGCTGCTGGAGCCGATGTGGACTGGGCAAACGGCGAAACCAGGCTCGAACGATTTCTTAGTCCTGGTGGACAACGGCGAAGGAATGCAGATTCAGGACGGCGAGCAGCTGCTGGGTGAATTGCGCGAGGCGGCAGACACGCCAGACTCCTGGTTTGGCGAGCTTGAGGAGACTTTTCGGGTCGAGACCTTCGCTTTCGATACCCGTTTGAGGAAGGCGACCGGGTTCGAGGAAATCGAGCTGGATGGCCAGCGTTCGGACTTTTTTCACGCCTCAAAAAGCCTGACACAGCGCTATGCGAAGCGGCCGTTGGCGGGAATGCTCGTCTTCACCGACGGCAACGCGAGCGATGCTGAATTGCTCGAAGATCTGAATCCGGATCTCCCGATTTATCCGGTCGTTGTCGAGACGGAAACGGAGTTTCACGATTTCTCGATCGCGGACGTGAACGTGAGCCAGACAGCGTTTGAAGACGCTCCGGTGACCGTCTCAGCAACGGCGGTAGCCGACGGAATGAAGGGAAAAGCGGTCGCTCTGGCGATTCTCAATGAAGAGGGTGTGGAGGTCGCCCGCGAGACCCACGAGTTTGATTCCGACCAGGCTGAACATCCGTTCCGATTGCGATTTCGGCCAGTCGAGCCAGGGGTTTCCTTCTACACTGTGAAGGTGGCTAGAGAAGGCGTCGTCACCGTTCCTGAGTTAACCGATCGCAACAACGAGCAGACGATCGTGGTTGATCGCGGGCGTGGTCCTTATCGAGTTCTCTACCTGACTGGTCGTCCAAACTGGGAATACAAATTCCTACGGCGCGCGTTGGATAAGGACGATGAGATTCAGCTCGTCGGTCTCGTTCGAGTCGCCAAGCGCGAACCGAAATTCACGTGGCGCGGACGCGAGGGCGAATCGAACAATCCACTTTTCCGAGGATTCAAGGACAACCTTCCCGAAGAAGAACAGGCTTACGATAAACCTGTGCTTATCCGGTTGAACACGCGTGACCAAGCGGAACTTCGGGATGGGTTTCCGAAGGAACGCGAGGTACTTTTCGGCGACTACCACGCGATCGTGATCGACGATCTGGAAGCTGGGTTTTTCACGGAAGACCAGCAGCTGCTGGTGGAAAAATTCGTGAATCTGCGCGGTGGATCCGTTTTGATGCTGGGTGGCCAGGAGTCGATGCAGCATGGCGATTATGCGAGAACACCGATCGGCCAGATGTTGCCGATTTATTTGGATGGGCTCGCAAGCGGCCAGACGATAACCGGAGCGCGCTTGAAGCTGACTCGCGAAGGCTGGCTTGAACCGTGGGCGCGGCTTCGACTAACAGAACAAGAAGAGGAGATCCGCCTGGCTCACATGCCGGCTTTTAAATCGTTGAATTTGGTGAAAGCGATCAAGCCGGGAGCGAGTCCTGTGGCGACCGTCGTGGATGACCAACAGCGTGAGTTCCCGGCGCTGGTCGTGCATCGATTTGGAGAAGGACGAGTCGCGGCGATGACGATTGGCGATCTCTGGCGCTGGGGAATGTTCGACAAAGATCAGCACGAAGACATGGACAAATGGTGGCGGCAGATCGTGCGCTGGCTGGTCGTGGATACGCCGGATTTTATCGAGATCAGGACGGAATGGGATGAGGATTCCGGGTACTCGCGGCGGCGGATCGCGGTGAAGATCCGGAACGCCGCGTTTCGTCCGGAGGAAAATGCGACGGTCGAATTGCTGATCACGCATCCCGGATCAGACGAGCCAGCGAAATTGTTCGCGGAGCCGAGTCTGGATGAACCCGGATTGTTCACGGCGGAGTTCGCTTGCGCCGAGGCAGGCGCGTTTCGCGTTCAGGCCTTGGTCGATGACGCGGAAGGAATTCGGCTTGGCGATGCTGAAGCCGGTTGGGTCTGGAATCCGGCGGCGGCCGAATTTAATTCGCTTCGAGCAAACCGGCAGCTGCTGGCGGACGTCGCCGAGCGAACTGGTGGCCGGGTTTTGGAAATGGCCGATCTAGGCGATTTTGCGAAGTCCCTGCCGGAAATGAAAGCACCGATCACCGAGACCTGGGCTGAACCGATCTGGCATCAGCCGTGGATTTTTGGACTGGTGATCCTCCTTTTCGCGCTCGAATGGGGGCTGCGCCGCTTGAACGGAATGGCGTAGTTTTCAATGCAGGAAATGCCGATAGCCGGTGAAGACCATGGCCATCTCGCGCTCGTCGGCGGCTTCGATCACTTGTTCGTCCCGCATCGAACCACCCGGCTGAATCGCGGCAGTCGCGCCGGCATCGGCAGCTGCCATAAGACCGTCCGGGAACGGAAACATCGCGTCACTCGCAACGGCGCTTCCTTTCAGGTCGAGCCCAGCTTCGTTAGCTTTCCAAATCGCGATTCGGCAGGCATCAACTCGAGACATCTGACCCGCTCCGATCGCAAGCGTCCGGTCGTGAGCTCCGAAAACGATCGCGTTGGACTTGACGTGTTTCACAATTCGCCAAGTAAAACGCATGGCCTCAATCTCATCTTTCGTCGGCGGTCGCTGAGTTTTGACATGCTTTTCAATGTCCTCAAGCCCGAGAGCTACCGGGTCGGCTTCCATCGTGAGAAGCCCGCCAGGAATTGAGCGCACAACTTCGTCGGCAAAAGTGTCTTTGACGCTTTCGGACATGCGGATCAGGCGCAGGTTTTTCTTTTTTTGAAGCAACGCGCGAGCGCTGGCATCGAAGTCCGGAGCGATGATCACGTCCGTGAAAATTTCGGAAATGACTCGGGCGAGGCTTTCCGGCAACGGCCGATTGCAGACGATCACTCCGCCGAAAGGGGCCTGGCGATCGGTTTCGTAAGCCTTTTCCCATGCGGCTCGCAAATCTTCGGCATCGGCACCGACACCACAGGGATTCGTATGCTTGAGAATCGCCACAGTCGGGCGGCGGAACTCGTGGACCAACTCAGCAGCTGCTGCGATGTCGAGAACGTTCGTGTAGCTCAAGCCTTTGCCCTGGAGCTGCTCAAAATACTCGCCGAAATTCCCGAATAGAGCGGATTTCTGATGAGGATTCTCACCATAACGAAGCTGCTGTTCCAACGGCAAAGTGATGCTGAAGGAACTCTCGGTTTTCTGCTGTTTGTTGAGAAATTTGGCGATCGCGTCATCGTAGCTCGCAGTCTTCTGGAAAACTTTGATCGCGAGAGCTTCGCGGGTCGCCAGCGTGGTTTCGCCGTCGTGTTCTTCCAGTTCGTCGACGATTTTCGGGTAGTCGTCAGGATCGGTCACGATGGTGACGGAGCGGTAATTTTTCGCCGCGCTTCGCAGCATCGATGGTCCGCCAATGTCGATCTGCTCGATCGCTTCTTCCAGGGTAACGCCTTTCTTCGCGACCGTTTCCTGGAAGGGGTAAAGATTGACGACGACGAGATCGATCGGCTCGATGTCATTCTTTTCGGCCTGCGCCTCGTGCTCCTTCGATTCCCGTTTGTAAAGCAGACCGCCGTGAACCTTCGGGTGAAGAGTTTTGACTCGGCCTTCAAACAGCTCCGGAAACCCCGTGAAATCGGAAATTTCGGTCACCGGAATGTCGAGATCCGCGATGAATTTTGCGGTTCCGCCAGTGGACAGAATTTTGACGCCGAGCTTGTGCAGGGCGGTTGCGAGTGTGTCGAGACCAGTTTTGTCCGACACCGAAATGAGAGCGCGTTCGATGCTCATAAGCCCGTTGAGTTGGGTGAAATTTTGTGGGAATGCAAGTGGCCGGACTAGTGAAGCCAGATGCGTGAGGGATCAAGCCCAAACTCTCTCCGTTCAGATCACTCGCCGGGGGCCAGATCCGTGATCTGGAGAAACTCACGACGGCCGAGCTTCAGGAAAAACCGATGCTCTTCGGGTGCTTTTTGGCGATCGCGCTGGATTTCCCGGTAGATCCAGAAATGGTCGGTGTCGTCGCGGCCGACTCGGACGAGAAAATGATCAGGCCGATCGGAACGGCGGTTGCGAAGCCCAAAGTAGGGTTTGTCGTCGATGCGCGCGATTTCCTGGCCGATTTTGAACAACTTTTCGTTCGGAAAAAGCTCCTGATCGTAGAGCGCGGTTTCGGCGAATGCGGGATCGGGTTTGAATTCCTCGAGCGATTCGCGCTGGCCCGCGTCGATTACGGTGAAGCAGGCGATCAGGGCCATGAGAATGGCGAATCCGAGAAGAAATCGGCCGCTGGGTGTCGAAATCTGGCTCGCCATGATCAGTCCTCGTCGTCCTCTTCAAAAACGCGCTTGATGATTTTTTTGAGGCCCTTGCCTTCGGCTTCGATACCGTCTTCACCCACACTGAAAACCACGCCGACAGCGACATTGTCCTCCTCTTCAAGCTTCGATGGACGAGTCATCGGGCGATCGAGATCGACGCCAGCTGGTTTGACAGCACCGGACGAGCTCTCAGCAGCTGCTGACTTCTGGAGTCTGGCTTGCATCTCGGCGATCGCGGATGCCGCCGGATTTTCCAGCGAACCCGGGGCCTGCCCGGCCGCGAAAGGCGAATTGTGAGGCGGAATCTGGACCGGGCGCGCTTGAAGCGGCGACAGCGAGCCGGATTCAGGGTCAGCGGGCACGTTGAGATCGACCGCAGCGGTTTCTGGAGAAGCGTCGTCCGAATCTGACGAGTCAGTCAACGCCCAGACCGTCCAGATCAGGGCGATGCCGAAAATCGTGGAGCCGAGGAGAATTGTTTTGTCGCGGGTGTTCACGGTGGCTCTTTGATATTCGGATTCGCCTCGATTCTCAAGGCCGATTTCGTTTTTCCTCGCGGGAAAACTGAGCAACTGCTGGTCAGTCGCGAGATGTCGGCGTGATCTTCAATTCGATCTTCTCGTCCTTACGCAGAATGATGATTTCGACTTCCTCATCGATCTTCAGCGCCTCGAGAATGTAAGTGTAGTCGTAAATATTTTTAACGTCCTTGCCGCCGAGGCTGATCACGACGTCGCCGCCTTTCACGCCGGATTTTTCGGCCGGACCGCCCTTACCAACGCCACTGAGCTTGACGCCAACGATGTCGCCTTGCGCGTAGTCGGGGATCGTTCCGAGATAAGCCCGAAGGTTTGCGCGGCGGCCCTGATTCTCGGGACGTTCGACCGTGAGATAATCTGGCGTAATCGGGTCAGCAGCGAGGCCTCTCGCGACCAAGCCCATGAAGCGCGTGATTTTCTGCGCGCCTTCGTAGTTAACTTTGTCCGCCGTGTCGGTGGGCTTGTGGTAGTCCTCGTGCGAGCCGGTGAACGCGCTCAAAATCGGCACGCCGCGAAGATAAAACGTCGTCGCGTCGGTCGACAAATAAGTGTCGCTCTGAATCGTAACCGGCAGACCGATCGGCGCGTTGCGACGTTCGATTACACCGGGCCAGATCGAACTGGAGCCGATGCCCTGGAGCACGACCGTTTTGTCGAGCCGCCCGATCATGTCCATGTTGAGATTCGCGGCGAACACGTCAGTCAGCTGCGCATCGCCGTCGTTTTTGAGCTTCTCGGCGACTTCCCGGACGTACTCAGCCGATCCCAGCAAACCCAGCTCCTCGCCGGACCACGCGGCGAAAATCACGTCGCGCTCCAGCTTCAGTTTGCCCGTTGCCTGGAGATCCGCGAGGTACTGCGCGATCTCCATCATTCCGGCCGTTCCAGACGCATTGTCATCGGCACCGTGATGAATTTCATAACGCTCTCGATCAAGAGCGCGCGAAGCGGAATTCGGCTTGTTGCCGAGGTGATCGATGTGGGCTCCGACGATGACCGCTGGCCGCTTGCTCGCTTCTGGATTCTTCGATTTCAGCCGCCCGATCACATTCCGCCCTCGGGCCTTCTGCTGTTTGATGTCGATCTTAACGTTGATGCTCGCGCCTTCAATCGGAAGGCCAACCATCATTTCGCCGGTGTCCAGAGACGTCTGGATTTCGGCCAGATTTTCGCCTGCGAGACCCAGCAGCTGCTCAGCGATTTCCGACGTGATCGAAATCGCCGCGATCCCGGAATCGGCCAGCGAAGCGTCGAAAGTCAGCTCCACCAATTCTTCCTTTGCTTTGGAATTCGGCCCGCTAACGAAAATGACTCCCTTCGCGCCTTTCTGCCGAGCTGTGATCGCCTTGTAGCGCAGGCTCGCGAAGCGCATGAATTTTCGCCGATCGTCGCCTTCGACATCTTCCGGGACGAAGCGAAACATCATCACCCATTTGTCCTGGCAATCGGTGTGATAATAACTGGTGTAGGGCATGCCTTCGACTCCGCCTTCCCCACCCTGCCCTTCCGGCAATTCGAGTCCGTAACCGGCGAAAACGATCTCGCTGGCGTCGATTTCGCCGAGGTGCGAAAACGAAAGCGGCCGCCAATCTTCATCGATCTTCAGCTCGCGAGATTCGTCGCCAATTTTCAAGGTCAGCGAGTTTTTATCACCGAGGTCGACCCCGGCCGTGAAGGTGAATTCGTCGAAGTAGCTGAGGCTGCTTGGATTTTCGTCGTACGGGCTCAGGCCCCAGGTTTCAAATGCCTTGGCGACGTAAGCCGTGGCCATTTTTTCGCCTTCGGTTCCAGTCATCCGGCCCGTGAGCGCGTCCGACGCGAGGTACTCGATGTGTGCCCGAAGATCCTCGACGGTGATCTCGGGAACGGAGTCGCGAATCCCGGCAACCTCGGTTGGTTCCGGTCGCGCCCGCGTTGACGCGCCTGGCGAAACCGGCTCGCTGCGTGGCGCGGATTTCCCTAACGCATCAAGCGCAGCTTCGTGATTCCAGTCCGCGATGTAAATCTGCGATTTTTTCTCCGCAGTTCGGTTCGTTGTCCAAGCTAGAGATTTTCCATCAGGCGAAAAACACGGCAATCCGTCAAAGCCATCGGTCCAAGTCACGCGGACCGGCTCCTTCTCGCCGGCTGAGTCGACAAGGTAGAGCTCGAAATTCGCAAACCCCTGAAGGTTCGTCGCGAAAATCAGATACTCGCCACTTTTATGAAAATACGGAGCCCACGACATCGCGCCGAGCGTCGTCATCTGCTGTTGATCCGAGCCGTCCGCGTTCATCGTGTAGACCTCGGCCTGAGTTCCGTCACGATTGAATCGCCGCCAGCAAACCTTCGAACCGTCGTGATTGAAAAACGGACCGCCATCGTAGCCTGGCTCATCCGTTAGCTGCTTCACGTCGGTGCCGTCAGCGTTCATGATGAAAATATCCATCAAGAAAGAAGGGTTGAGCTTGAACCAACTCCGGTCTTCCTCGCTCAGCGCTTCCGGGTTCGAAAACCCAAGCCGATTTGAGCCGAACACGACTTTGGAACCGTCCGGCGAGTACGCGCCTTCCGCGTCGTAGCCGAGCGCGTTGGTCAGATTCGTGTAGGTTTTGGTTTCGAGATCGTACTCTTGGATTTCGTAAAATTCGTCGTAGTCCCAGGAGTACCGCCGCTGCGTGCCCGAGGCGCGCTGATCAAATTCGTCCTGCTGCTCATCGAGCGCATCTGGATCGTCCTGAGTCGAGGCGAAGAGAACCTTTTTGCCGTTCGGATGAATCCAGGAGCAAGTGGTTTTGCCGTGGCCAGGCGAAACGCGGTCGATATCGCCGGTTTCAAGATCGAGCAGATAAATCTGGTAGAACGGATTGTCTTCCTCGCGCTCGCTCTGGAAAATCATCTTTTTCCCGTCAGCCGAAAAATAGCCTTCGCCGGCGCGTTTGCCTGCGAACGTCAGCTGACGAATTCCGGAAAGCAGAATCGCTTCGTTGGCGACCGAATCGACTTCGGGCTCGTCTTCCGAAGCCTCAGTCGTGGAATCTTCGGGCTCAGGCTCCGGCTCGGGATCTGCTTCCGGTTTCGGTTTCGCGTCACCGTTTTTCGGCTCCGCTTCAGGTGCCGGATCTGGTTTTGGATCGGGAGCAGCTGCTGGCGGATCGGACGGTTCAGAATCCGGTTTCGGCGCGGGCTTAACAACCGGCTCGGTGTCAGGCTTCGGAGTTTCTGTCTCCGGAGCTTCGTCCGAGCCGCAACCGAAAAATGCGAACGCGAAAACCGCGCCGATGAGAATGGGGAGAAGGGCTTTGAGGCGATTCATTTGCGTGGTGGAGGAAAGCCGAGACGCATCGCGCCGTCAACCGCTCCAAGCCACTGAACGACTCATTTTCCGCCGCCGAATAATCCGCCTGCCAGTTTTCCCAGACCGCCACCGCCCTCGCCGCCACCCAGCATGCCGCCGAGATCGTTGAGCATCGAACCGTCGCCGTCCTTGTCGAGGAAACCGCGAATCGCATCCATCCCGCCGCCGGCTTCGCCCTTTTTCTTGTTCAGCAAGCCCATCACAAAGGAAATAATCTTCGGCAGAAAGCCTTTAGCAGCCTCCGCGGAAACTCCGAGCTTCGAGCTGATCACGTCCGTCGCTTTGCCCGCGCCGTCCGCTCCCAGCAAATCTGCGGGATCGGCTGAGCCATCTTCGGCACCGTGCTTTTCCAGCAGCTGCTCAACTTTCTCGTCGTCATCACCAGCGTTTTTTTGGACGGCTCCAAGAATCATCGGCGCAACGGATGGAATGAGGCTGGCGATTTTATCTGGCGAAACGCCGATTTTTTCGGCAAGGCCGGATGCTGCGCTGGATTCGAGGAGAGATGTGAGAAAAGACATGCGTCCTTCATAACTGCTTTTTGAGCTATTGCTAGAGTTGTCTTCTTTTCCCTGTTGATTTCACCGATTCGATACCGGACTCAGGGGATTGATGGAATCCGCCATCAACCGTTCCCAGCGCTACATCGAGTCGACTCTCCAGAACGGCTCGCTTGAAGAATTGCAGGGACTTTTCGCCGAAGTCCATCCGGCTGACTTGGCCAAAGCGCTGGAGGAGCTTGAGGACGATCGCTTCGACGCGATTCTCGCTCAAATGCCGCCGGAAGTGTTCGGCGAATTGGTCGAGCACATGCCGGCAACGGACGCGGTCGAGCATCTCGAAAACTCAGACGAGAAATTCCGGAAAGAGGCGCTGGCCAATCTCGCCGACGACGAGTTGGTCGATCTGCTTCAGGAAATCCCGGAAGCGAATCGAAGCGGCTTCGTCGAGCTGCTTTCCGAGGACGCGCAGGAGAAATCCCGCAAGCTGATGGCCTTCCCGGAAGAGTCAGCCGGCGGCCGGATGACGACGGACATTTCCACGATCAGCGAGGCCATGACGATTCGTGAAGCGATCGAAAAGCTCGCCGCGGTGAAGGAAACTTCGGAGCTGCTTTCGCGAATCTACGTCGTCGACGATCGCGGGCGGCTTCTCGGCAAAGTGAGGCTGCGCGATCTCACTTTCAATCCGCGCGACCAGAAAATCAGCGAAATTATGGACGGCGATCTGCTTTCGATCGACGCCTTCGAAGACCAGGAAGAAGCCGCTCGAATGATGACGCGTTACGACCTCGTCGCGCTGCCGGTGATCAACGCGGATCTGCAGGTCATCGGCGCGATCACCCACGACGACGCGATGGAGATTCTCGAAGAAGAAGCGTCAGAGGACATTGAAAAACTTTCCGGGATTCAGGCCTCAGATCCGGACGCGACCTACCTTCGGATCTCGGTCATGGGGCATTTTCGCCTGCGATTCGCCTGGGTCGTCTCGATGGCGTTTCTCGCGATCATTTCCGGCTTCGTGCTCTACAAATACGAGCACGTCCTCAGCTCAATTTCGATGCTCGCGCTCTACATCCCGATGGTCGTCGCCGCCGGCGGGAACACCGGTTCGCAGTCCGCGACGATGGTGATTCGAGCCATGTCGTTGGGCGAATTCAACACGAAAGATTTCCTCAGCGTGATCTGGAAAGAAGTGCGGATCGGCATGCTGCTCGGCGCGCTCGTCGGCATCAGCGTGTTCGTTCAAATCCAGATTTTCCAGTTTGGCTCCCTCCCAAGCGGCGTTTCGCTTTTCAGCGTCGCCCTCGTCGTGAGCCTCTCTCTGATGATCCAGATCACGACTTCGACGTTGCTGGGATCGTCGCTTCCGTTGCTGGCGCGTCTGATGCGAGCCGACCCGGCAGCGGTTGCCTCGCCGGTGATCACGACGGTCGTGGACGTGACCGGAATGCTAATCTATTTCCTGCTTGCGACCACGTTCATTCCGCTTGCGACCACGTGAACAAACTACGGATTGAGCGCTTTCTCTGCCGCGGTGCGCTGAGCCGCCGATGCGGCGGAATCTGAAAACACTCGCTGGAATGCGGCGCGCGCCTCGTCCTTCCGGCCTGCGGCATCGAGAACTCTTCCTTTTGAGTTCAGCATCTCGTTCAGCCAATAGCCGGTGGTTTTTTCGAAGTTGACCACGTCGAACGCGGCCAGAGCCTCGTCGAACTTTCGTTGCGCCGCCAGAATGCCCGCGGCCCGGTCGACTGAGCGGAACTCGTCGGCACCCCCGATGTTGGCCTTGCCTTCGAAGTTCTCGACGTAGAACGAGAGCGCGGCGGCAGGGTCCCCAAGCAGGGTTTCCTGCGTTTGAGCCAGAAGCATGCGGATGCTGACCACGATGCGCGAGTCCCGTTCGTACCTGAGTGCGAGTTCAAGATCGGCGGCAGCGGCCTCGCCGTCCTTAACTATATAGTAGGCTCTGGCGCGCGCGAAAGCCGCTTCGGCGATTTGCCAGAACGGCCACTGACTCAATTCTTCGCCGCCAAGTTCGTCGACGACTGCCTGCCATTCGCGCCGGGCGAGAAGGTTTTGCATCCGGGCGGTCTTGGCGACGGATTCGATCGGAATTTGCGCGGCAAGTTCGGCGGCTTGCGCCTCGTCTTTAAGAGTGATGGCGCAGCGAGCGGCCTGTTGCAGGGCGTCGGACTTTTGGAACTCGGTGACTTTTTCTATCTCTGTCAGGGCAAGGAAAGCAGCGAGAGCTTCGTCCCATTTTCGGGCACGGGCGAGGGCGTCGGCGGCGCGGCGGCCGAGTAGGTAGTCGGTGACGGTTGGATCCACCTCAAACTGATGAGATTGGCCACCGAAGAAGTGCGCAAACTTCATCGGCTCGTGAAATCCGGACGTGCCGGTTGGCGAAAAGGCGGAGAACTCCGAGGCCTCGTTGCGAACCCGCTGGCGGCAAACGTTGACGAACCAAGGCAGGCTCTTGGTCGGATTGCGACCGACGATTTGGTGGAGCGGGTCGTTCTCGTCCTGGGTGATTGGCAGGCGAATTTCGACTGTCCAATGATCATCAGCGACGTGGGTGGCGACTTCGGCTTTCGACGACCAACCGAACCACTGACTGCGCGGTGCGCCGCGGTCAAGGTCGACGATCGCGCCAGCCGGATTGACGACGATCTGATAGTAGCTGTGGGCGTCGGTCGCGAGTTGAATTTCGATGCAGTCGCCGTACCAAATCGCCTGGTCGCCGTCCTTCTCGGTCGCGACGTTGAGTTCTTTGCCCGGCTCGTCTTCGCAGCGGATCGCAAAGTAGATATTCTGCCCAATCCGCTCTGCTTTGAAACTCGTCGCGAAAGTCGGCAGCCTGCCGGTCTGCAGCTCGCGCAGCTGCCCGATCGAAGCGTTAGGAATGTCGATCCACGGCCCATCGTCGAGTTTGCCGTCGACCACAATTTTGCCGCGCTGATCAGCTCCGCTCACGAGCCGCAACGTCGGCACGGGACCGCGTTTTTGAGCGAGCTGGGTCGCTTTGCTACGCAGGCCGTTGAGGAAATTGTCGATCAAACCCATGCGCTGGGCGAAGACCGAATCCGCGGGTGCCTGGGTCTTGGCGACCTCGAAAAGCTCGAGGGCGCGGCTGGCGAGTTCCGAGTCTTTCTCCATCGCGCGCCAATTCGTTTCGCAGTAGGAAAAGAACGGCTTCATGCCAGCAGCTGCTGGGCCGTAGAATTTTTCCACGTATTCGTCGAACATCGCTACCGGGTCCTGATCCTCACCGCCCCAGTACATTCGTCCGGTGAAATATAATTGGAAATGATTGTAGCCGATAGCTTTCTCGCTGAAGTCCATCGTGATCCAAATGTCCTCGCCTCGCGACTGGCTCTTGGTCCTGTTGATGCCTTCGCCGAGGACGCCAGGCATATAAGCCGGAAGGTACCAGCCGCGCCCGGTAAACGGGTAGTTTTCGAAAATCTCGAGCGGCCGGTCCGTTTTCTCTGCCCACTCAGCGCGAAGCCGACGCAAGTCTTCGTGGTCTTCCTGCCGGGGCCGCCGACCGCCGACGATGATGACTTGGACGTTCGGCTCAAGCTTCTCAATATTGTTCGGCGGCTCGGTGTAGATGCCGTAAGCGCAATTGGATATGCGTTTGTCAGGGTGCGTCTTGCCGACTTCTTTGGCGACGCGGTTGACGAAGTCCCAAACGTAATTGGAAAGCTGTCCGCGTGCACCGAGTTCGGGCGACTCCTTGCCTTCGCAGAGTTCGCACTGGCAGATGGCGGTGTAGCCGTCCGGCGGCATGATCGAGACGGCGTCCATCTTAAAATGGTCGAGTTGGGTGCGCGCAAACCGGACCGCTTCCTCGAACAGCTCTTGATTCGAGTAGCAGAGCTGGTTGTTCTTGATATTGGGATGGTTGTGCCTCTTGCCGCCGTAGAGCGCGAACCAGTCTGGGTGGTTTGTCAGGGTGCGCTCGTTATCGGTCATTCCGTGAAGCCCGTGAGCGGCCTGGCGACCGTAGGGCTGGCGCGTTCCGAGCCGGAAGCCCCACATCATCGCGTCGTGTCCGTAGACGGACGTGCGAAAGTTGAGAATCCGCATTGGGAAGTCCGGATGGACGGTCTTGTCGACTTTCGGCAGGGCGATCGACTTCGTCTCCGGCAGGACTTCGCCGATCTCGCCCGGCATGTACCAGCGCACCCCGAGATCGCGAAGAAATCCACAGACCGCGTTGAAACTACCGCGTTCGTCGTAGGTCCAGGTATTGACATTGCCTTCGTCATCGGTCTTTTGCTCCTCCGGCGTGCCAAAGAGACTGTTTCGACCGGAGTAATGCTTGTGAAGCTGCGAATGCATGTAGCCCCACTGCGCTCCGGTAATTTTATCCCATTCGGCCTGCATCTTGCCGCTGGCGATGTCGTTGTTGTTGCGCGGCCAGGGCTCGATAGGCGTAAAATTCCGATCCTGACCCAACAGCACGAGCCAGTCCTCGCCGGAAACCATGCGATACGCGCCGTGGTCCAGCCCCTCAGCTGTGACGCCGAGTTTCCTGGTATGCGGACTCTCGCCAACGTAGATTTTGACCGGGCGGTCGGCGGGTTCGGTCACGATCTCAAGCTTCGCGCCGGTGATCTTCTCCACGTGGACTTGCAAATCCCGAGCCGCGAGATGGACCGTCCGCGGTGGGTCTTTGGCAATGATGATTTCGGCGCGCGACTCGCCGTCTTCGACGAGGAACGATTCGGCGGAGGCGAGTTGAACGAGGAGAAGGCTGAAAAGAAGCAGAGCGACGCGGTTCATTGCTCCATCTTGGAGCCGCCATGGATTTTTCGCAACGCCCTCCTTCTCGCCCGTGGTCGACCGGCTGATGCGGCTTCCGATCGATTCCATCGATTTTTCCTTGGACGACTCCGGGATTTTCGCCAGGCTCGCCCCATGCCTCACGTCTCTACAAACGGAATCCAGATGTATTATGAAGAAGCCGGTGCCGGCGATCCTGTGATCCTGATCATGGGCATCACGGCGAACGGCGCAGTCTGGGAAGCGCACAAAAATGACTGGAGCCAGGAATTCCGATGCATCATGCCGGACAACCGCGGAGTCGGTCTCAGCGACAAGCCTCCGGGCGACTATTCGAGCGAGATGATGGCTGACGATTATGCCGGTTTGATGGACGCGCTCGGAATTGCCCAAGCGCGGATCGTCGGCGTTTCGATGGGCTCGATCATCGCTCAGCAACTTTGCCTTCGTCATCCTGACAAGGTCAAAAGCTCCGTTCTGATGTGCCCGTGGGCGCGCTGCGATCGCTACGCGACTTCGACCTTCAATCACATGAAGCACTGCAAAGCGCACCTCGAGCCACAGGAATTTCTCGAATGGATTCAGCTCTTGATCTTCACCAAGCCGTTCTGGGACAACGACGATGCTTACAACGACATGGTCGGCGGCCGTGACGGTTTCCGGAATGACCCGAACCCTCAGCCGCTTCACGGGCTCGAAGGCCAAGCGGCGGCCTGCGTGAATCACGACGTGCTCAGCCAACTCGGATCGATCACGAAGCCGTGTCTGGTGATCGGCGGGAAGGACGATATTTTCACGCCAAACTGGATGGGCGAGGAAGTCGCGAACGCGATTCCAAACTGCGAGAGTCATTTCTACGATGGTGCCGGCCATGCGTTCCACTGGGAAGTGATGGACGACTTTAATCCGCGGATTCGCGAGTGGCTCCGGACTCACTGATTACTACGATGAGTTCGTCTATTTTTGATTTATCAGGGCGCGTAGCGCTGGTCACCGGCGGCAGCAAAGGCCTTGGCAAGGCGATGGCGCGCGGGTTTGCCGAACACGGCGCGGACGTGATGATCTGCAGCCGCAGTGAATCCGAATTGCAGGCCGCGAAGGCGGAAATCGGCGATGGGCTGGATGTCCGGGTCGAATACCGCGTGACGGACATGGTCGATCGCTGCGAAGTCAAAGCGTTAGCCGCGGAGACGATCGAGAAGCTCGGCAAAGTCGACATTCTCGTAAACAACGCCGGCTCGAATTCGCCTGAGCCGATTGACGTGATTACGGATGAGGCCTGGGACCGGATCCTGGAGTTGAATTTGAGCAGTGTCATGGTCTTGACTCGCGCGTTGGTTCCGGGAATGAAGGAACGCGGATGGGGCCGCGTGATTCACATTTCTTCAGTGCTCGGCCTCGGGTCAAAAGAAGCGCGAAACTCCTACTCAGCGACGAAAGCCGCGCTGATCGGTTTCGCAAAAGCGAGCGCGCTCGACCTCGGTCCGCACGGAGTCACCGTGAACTG
Source organism: Verrucomicrobiales bacterium (assembly GCA_047620505.1). Taxonomy (GTDB): domain Bacteria; phylum Verrucomicrobiota; class Verrucomicrobiia; order Verrucomicrobiales; family DEV007; genus JBLHKS01. The sequence continues at coordinate 15,863 of JBLHKS010000065.1, forward strand.
CATCGCGCCGGGGCCGTTCCTGACAGACCTCCCGCTGAGCCTCTTGAACGAAGAACAGCAGCAGAAATTCTCCGATTTCACCGCGATGGGCCGCTGGGGCAAGCCGCGCGAAATCGCGGGTCCAGCGATCATGCTCGCGAGCGAAGCCGGCAGCTACATCACAGGCGAAACGCTGCTCATCGACGGCGGGGCTTACGCGAGGGCGCTGTGAGGATTTTCGCGCTCTTCCTGGTTCTGATTTCGACCGCACAGGCTCGCGAGATTTTCGTCAATCCTGAGACTGGTGACGACGCCAACGATGGCTCAAGCGAGGCGGCGCTCGCGACCGGGCAGAAGGCCGTTTCGCTTGCGCAGCCAGGCGACGTGATCCAGCTCCTGCCGAAAAACGCGGTCTACCGGCAATCGATCACGTTCAGGGGCAAGTCGGATCTCACGATCGAAGGTAACGGCGTCACGCTCGACGGCGCAGATCCGCTTCCGGCCGTTGGTTGGGAGGATCTCGGCCAGCAGCTGCTGAGGCGCAAAATCCCGCGCACCGTTTACGATCGGCATCTCTTGATTGTCGACGGCAAGGCCAATCGAATGGGCCGGACAGCCGGAAAAAATTCCCTCGATCTGTTTCCAGCGGCTGATGACCTCAAGGAAGGCGAGTTTCGCTTCGAAATCATCGACGACGAATTCGGTTGGCTGTTTGTCAGGGGCTCGGTCGAGAATCTTGAGTGGTCAACGCGGAGTAACGGGATCGGGACGGGCGGCGAGTGCTCGAACATCGTAGTCCGAAATCTTAACGCGCGGCATTTTCTCAACGACGGCTTCAACATTCACGGTCACGCGGTCGGGATGAAGTTTTACAGCATCCAAGGCTATGACTGCTTCGACGAAGGCTTCAGCGCGCACGACACTTGCGAGTGCGAAATCGATGGCGGCAAATTCTGGGGTTGCGAGCACGCGATTGCAGACGTCAACAACTGCGTTACCCACTACCGAAACTGCGAATTCCGCGACAGCGTCCACGTCGATGTGCTTTTTCGCGGGAATCGGCATAGCCTGACCGATTGCCTGATCGTCAACACGACTCCAGCGACTGCGCTTTCGGCTGGGCCCGGCGGCGAGAAGGATAAACCATTCGAACTCACCCTGACCAACGTTGAAATCCGCGGCGACGCGGAGAAACCAGCCCGAATCCGGATCGACGGCGGCAAAGCCTCGCTCAGCAGCTGCCGGTTCAAAAACGTGAAGCTGAATACGATCGGCGCGGAAGTCGAAAGCACCGAAACGCAAGTCGACGGCGACTGGGTCAAGGAGTAACAAGCGACGCCGGCAACTACATCAGCGAAACGCGCCTGATCGACGGCGGTGCCTACGCCAGGTCGCTGTAAACCGGCCTAATCACCAAGTCCGCGCGCGTCGGCGACGACTTCATCGTCATCGGCCCAGATGCTGACGAGCATCGGGCGGCAACAGACTTCGCAATCGTAATCGACCTCGCAAGGGGTCTCGGAAATCGGCGGCGACGGGATGTCGAATTGCTCGAAACAGGTGGGGCAGGTAACGCTCAAGTTTTTGGTGTTAAGTTTCCAGATTTAAGTTCTGGTCTGTCGCCTCATGTCGAAGCCACGACCACCGAAAAAATTCACGCCAGATCCTTTTGAATATCACGAGGAGATCGAGCTGACGATCGACACGCTCACGAACCTCGGGCTCGGGCTCGGGCGTATCGATGACTGGGTCGTGATGGTTCCGTTCGCGCTCCCGCACGAGCGGGTCAAAGCGCGAGTCTTTCGGAACCACAAAAACTACAGCGACGCCGATTTGATCGAAGTGTTAGAGCCGTCGCCGGATCGGATAAAGCCGGAGTGCCCGCTGTTCGGGACTTGCGGCGGGTGCCAATATCAGAACTTGAGCTACGCCCAGCAGCTGCTGTGGAAACAGGGGCAGGTCGGCGAGGTTTTGCAGAAAATGGCCGGCATCGAGGATGTCCTGGTTGACCCGGTTTACCCCTCACCTCTGCAATACGGATATCGCTCGAAAATCACGCCGCACTTTCAGAAACCGCGTAACGGCGATGTCGGGCCGATTGGATTTTTGCATTCAGGGAAGCGATTCGACATCATCGACGTCGAACATTGTCCGATTGCATCGGTCGCGCTGAACCAGCAGCTGCCGGCGACGCGGGCGGACGTGCGGGAGCGGTCGGCTGAGTTCAAAAAGGGAGCGACTTTGCTGCTGCGGGAATCGGGTGACGGGCGGGTGATCGGCGATCCAAAGGAGATCTGTCAGGAAGCTGTGGGCGAGCTGAAATTTCACTTTCCGGCCGGCGATTTTTTCCAGAACAACCCGTCGATCCTGCCCGCGTTTGTCGACTACGTCAGGGCTGAGGCTGAGGGCGCCGGAGCACGCTTTTTGGTCGACGCGTATTGCGGGAGCGGGCTCTTTTCGTTGGCCTGCGCGCAGAGTTTCGAAGCTGTCGCAGGCGTCGAGGTAAGCGAAGGATCGATCCTCTGGGCTCGTGAGAACGCTCGGATCAACGAGATCAAAAACGCGAGTTTTCACCTGGGAAGCGCGGAGTCGATCTTCGCGGAAGTCGGCCATTTTCCCGCTGCGGAGACGGCTGTAGTGATCGATCCGCCCCGAAAAGGTTGCTCGAGCGAGTTCCTGGATCAGCTCTTCGAATTCGGCCCCAGCGCGGTCGTTTACGTTTCCTGCAACCCGGCCACGCAGATGCGCGATCTGATCCGCTTCCGCGAGTCGGGCTACGAATTGCTGCGGGTTCAGCCGTTCGATCTCTTTCCGCAAACGCGGCATCTCGAATGCGTGATCACGCTTCAGCGACGGGACTGAGCGCCTTTGCAAACGCCTTCACGTGGACGTCGCCGATCGCTCCGGAGATCGACAGTCCACCCTCTGCCTTTCGCTTGGCCCGAGCGAGGTCGTCGACCGTGAACCCCTCCATCACGCTTCCGTCCGAAAGCCGGCGAATCGTTTCTTTGCGACCGGTGGCCGCCTGGATTGCAGGCGCGATCAGGCAGAAATCCCAGACATTCATGTAGCCAGCGTAACCGGAAAACTGACCTCCAACGAGAACTTCGAGCAAACCGGTTACCGAGCTGGCCCACTTGCTTTCGACCTCGACCGTTTCGAGGTAGTCCGGCTCAAGCTTCGGTCGCAATTTGTTCGGGCCGTCGCTGTTGGAATCGCGCAGGCAAATTCGGCTTGGTCCGGCCTTCGGCGCTTTGAAATCGGCGGCGATGCAGCCCCATTCTTCGTCAGCACCGCGGGCGTGGATCGAAACCTTGCCGTCTTCAAACTGAACGAGACAACCTTGATGAGTTTCTCCGTTAATCGAAATTTCGTGATTCCGATCGGTCACGACGCATCCAGCGATCGCCTTAAATAGGCCGTCTGCTGGATCGGGCGCGAGCCGCGCTAGCGAGGCCGCGTGATTCGGGTTGCCGGCGATAAAATTGACCGTGCCGTCGATTGGATCGATCACCCAGGTCCGTTTATCCGGATCGATCTTAAACATTTGCGGTCGACGGCGTCGGAGGTCGACAAAATCGTTAACGAGCGAGGTGTAACGCGCCTCGAGATCGGAATCGCCCGCCAGCAGCTGCTGGAGATTGGCGATCGCTGCGTCGTCGAATTCTTCTTCGGAAACGAAATGATCACTCGGAAAAGATCGATCGATTAAAAGCGCGGTGCCGAATGAAATCAGGTAGTCGGCGACCGTGACCGGGCCCTTGTTGTCTTTCTTTTCTTCAGCACCAGCAGCTCCGCCGATGCTCGAATCGGCGACGTCGGTTTTGATGGTTTCGAACAACCGAGCGAACTCGGTGTTCATCGAATTTACGGATTTGGATTTACTCATTGAGCAGTCTTAGGGAGGCGTCGGCGGATTTGTGACCAGCGCCTCAGGCGAGCTTCGTCAATCCTTCGATCAATAGTTCGGTGATTCGCGTCAGGTCGCGTGATTCGAAAAGTTCGCGATTCTGATTTAGAGAAAGTTTGTTCAGCATCGCGACGCGGGTGACGCCCATTTCGCGGAATTCTTTGGTCATTTTCGGGTAGTCTTCCCAGCCGCCGTCGCGCTTTTCGTAGATTTTTCGCATGCCCTCGGCGTTGGGAGCGCTTTTCTGAAAATCCCAAGTGAACTCAGCTCGATTTCGGCCTTCGAGAAGGTCGATCGCGAGTTTCGCCGCTCCGCCGAAAGCACCGACGAGGAAGACGGGCTGGCTGGCGCGCAAGCTGAGGAGAACCTCTTCAACCACGCCTGGAATCCTGCCCATGTACCACTTGCCGACCGGGCTTCCATCCAGCGGCCCGAACTTTCCGCCGAGAACGATCCGGCCGACAATTTCATCCGAGTTGGCCTGATTTTCTCGCATCGCGGTCATCCCGCGGCCCCAGGCGTAGCGGCGTTCCGGGGTGCTTGGCGGGAAAAACTCAGGCTCTTCGATGAAGGTTTCCGGCTCGAGATCTTCGACACCATCCGGACGCGGAACCCGGCGATAATCGGCCACGGCCTGATTTTTCGCGCGCGTTTCCACAGGCAGTTTCTGGTAAGGCAAGGGCCAGCCGACGTCGTTGATGATCCGATTGGGCGGAGCGGCTTTGGCGTGTCTGCGATGGGCCCAGACGAGGTTGAACAGCTTCACGGTGTAACCGTCGCCGCCGAGGTGACCGCCGTAGCGCAGACTCGCGCCGCGGGCCAGCAGCTGCTGGGAAATGCCGAGAAGCGCGGCGTCGAGATGGGTCGTCGCGAGCCCGAATCGATGGATGTCGTCGCTCTCCGAAATCGACAGCGCGACCTGGCGGTCTTTAAGGATTTTATTCTTCCCAGCACGCTGGAGAGGCGTCGAGATTTCCACGTTCAGATTCTTTCGCGGCGGTCTTTTGGACCTCGAGTTCGGGGCGTCAAGGAAGGCGCTTCCGTAGATTTCTTCGACCTCCTCGTCGCCAAGCGGTGGATCGGGGTAGAGCACGGAAGCGCCCGGTCTGAGCGGGACGAGCGTGATCAATTCCGGTGGCGAAGACAGAATAACGTCTTTCGGCTGGCTGACGCGCTCGAGCATTTTCTCGATGTGAAGCCGCCGCAAAGTTTCCTTGAGGATGAGATCGATAGCAAAATTGGCGGCACCCTTTTGCCACCTGATTCGAGGCACATTTCCAACGTAGGGAAAGCTGCGCGATTCGGCTTCGAGGCCCTCGAGCGCCGAGATCACGACCAGAGGACGCTGGTGGCGTTTGGCGAGAAGAATTTCTCTTCGGCACCACGGACGAGACGCGTAATTTTGGGTAACGACCGCGAGCAGGGCCGAGTTTTCCACGCCCTTTTCGATTTCCTCGCCGAACTGTGAACCTCTTTCGATCTTCGAGCTGTCGACCCAGGTTTCGATCGGTTTCGTCGCGTTGAGAGCGGAGACGAGCTCCTCGATCACACGTGGCTCGCGCTCCATATCCTGCTTGGCGTGGCTGAGGAAAAGTCTCAGCGGCACGCTTTCGCCACGTTCTTTGCCGAGGAGAAATCGGCAGGTCTCGACGATGAGCGCTCGGGTCATCTCGGTCGCCAGTTTCTCCTTGTCCTTGGCGTAGAGCACGCCACGCAAAAACGACGTTCCGCGGAGGTGCGGGTCGAGCGGCCAAGCGCTATCGGTCAGCTGAATCGGGATGAAACGATGGTCGGTTCTGCGGCAGGTTTCCCTGAGATCGCCCACGAAACTTGACCAGGATTGGCGACCCTCTGGAACGTTGTCAGGGCGAACGACCATGTGATCATCGGCGAGGACAACGGCGATGCTGTTGTCAGCCTCATCAAGGCTGTAGCCTGCGGGCGGGAGTTTCGTTTCGTCGTCTTCGGGGGCGAAAACGGTTGGGATACGCAGGCCGGGCAAGGTGTGGTCGGCGTTCAACTCGGCATGAAGTCGGAGCGCCAGCTCGCGCGCGTTTTTGGAATCCGGGTGGAACAGCAGGTGGATGAGAAGAGGCGGCTTGGTCAGATCGACCTTCTTCCGGGCGGTTTTTCTGCGGGCTCTAGGCATGGTTTGAGCTTACCGCCTCGCCAGAAATCTTGCCAGCCCAAACTGACTCGCCCCTCAGGCCAGAATATCGGTCGCCACATGCCCTTCGACATCGGTCAGGCGGAAATCGCGCCCGGCATAGCGGAATGTCAGGCGCTCGTGCTCCAGCCCTAACAAATGCAGAATCGTGGCGTGCAGATCGTGCACATGCATTTTGTTTTCCGCCGCGTAGTAGCCGTAATCGTCAGTCGCTCCGTAGGCGTAGCCGCCCTTCACGCCTCCGCCGGCCATCCACATCGTGAAGCCATGAGGATTGTGATCGCGGCCGTTGGTTCCCTGCGCGGTCGGCGTCCGGCCGAACTCGCCGCCCCAGAGCACGAGCGTGTCCTCAAGAAGACCACGCGCTTTGAGATCCGCAAGGAATCCGGCGATTGGCTTGTCGACCTCAGCCGCGTTTTTTGTGTGGCCTTGATAGAGATTTCCGTGCTGATCCCACTGGACCTCGCTGTCGCTGTGCGAAACCTGTACGAAACGCACGCCGCGTTCCAGAAACCGTCGCGCCAGCAGGCACTGCCGTCCGAAGTCTTCCGTTAGCGGATCGTCCATTCCGTAGAGCTTTTTCGTCGGCTCGGTTTCGGAGCTCAGGTCCTGAACTTCCGGCATCGCCGTCTGCATCCGGAAAGCGAGTTCGAACGAATTCAGTCGACCTTCGAGCGCCTGGTCGCGGCCAGCAGCTGCTAAGTGATCGCGGTTCATCGCGCCGATCAAATCCAGCTGTCGACGCTGCAAAGCGGGATCGATCCGATCATTTCGGATGTGCTTCACCTTCGCCTGAGAAGACGCGATGCTGGCGTTTCCAATCGGCGTTCCCTGACAATGCGCGGGCAAAAACGCGGCTCCCCAATTGTTGACTCCGCCGTGCGCGAGCGTCGGACAAATCGTGACGAACGCCGGCAGATTCCGATTCTCCGTGCCGAGCCCGTAAATCACCCAGGAGCCCATGCTTGGCCGAACAAACTGGTCAGATCCAGTGTGGAGTTTGAGCAACGCGCCGCCGTGCGCCGGGTTCGTGCCGTGAACCGAGCGCAGGATGCAGAGATCGTCGACGTGCTTGGCGACGTGCGGAAAAAGCTCGCTGACTGGCAATCCGCTTTCGCCGTGCTGTTTGAATTTCCACGGCGATTTAAGGAGATTGCCCTGCTTGCCGAACGTGATTCGCGGCAGGTCGAACGGCAGCGGCTTTCCGTTATCGCGATCGAGCAGCGGCTTAGGATCGAACGTATCGACATGCGACGGCCCGCCTTTCATGAAGAGGAAGACGATGCGTTTCGCTCGCGGCGCGTGGTCCGGGCGTTGCGGCGCGAGAGGATCCCGGGTCGCGCTCAGCAGCTGCTCAGCGGCGGCTTCCTGGCCGAGCATCGCGTTCAGCGCGAGACCGCCGAATCCGACTGCCGAATTTTGAAGCAAGCGGCGCCGGGATTGAAGGCCGTTCGTGGCGAAATCTGACTGCGAATCGTCCATGATAATCGTATTCTGGACCACGGTATTTCCATGCGCAATCTTCCAGCGCGCTGGATTTCAGCCTCAAACCACTTCGTCGACGCCCCAGCCTTCGCGGTAGGATTTGGTGAGGAACTTCTCGGCCTCAGGCAGATTCGGGATCCGCAGATTCGCCGAATCCCACTTCAGCAGCTGCTGGCGAAAGCGAACGGCGACGTTGCCGAGTTGGACGGCTTCGCTCAGCGGCCCGGCGTAATCGAATTGGTCCGAGAGCGATTTGTCGTTCTCAAGACAAGCGTCGACCCAGTCGTGCCAGTGGCTGCGCTGACCCGGATCCGGCATTTCGAAATGGGCGAATTTCTCCTCCGGAAACAGCCTCACTTTATCCCAATGCGGAATCAAAATGCAGCCTTCCTCGCCGACGAGGAGCGACGCTGGCCCCGGCAAAGCGCTTGCATCCGGGACACCCGGGATTTTCCAATTCGGCAACCGCCCGCCATCGTACCACGTGACTTTCAGCGTGTCGCCCGCGGTGAACGGCGTGCCTGGAAACGTGTAAATCAGCGTCTCCTGCGCAGGCCAGACTTCGTCGTTCATCCCTGTGTGATGAGCCGCGATCGAAAGCGGCGCCGTCAGGTCGAGGCCGGTGAAAAGCGGATCGAAAAGATGACAGCCGTTGTCGCCGATCGAGCCGGATCCGAAGTCCTGCCAATCCCGCCAACAACGCGGATGATAAATGTCCGGCCCGCCAAATTCCCGCCACGGCGCGGGGCCGATCCACTGCTCCCAGTCAAACCCGCTTGGCGCGGTTTTCGGCTTCTCCGGCCGATCGATCCGCTTCGAGCGACCATGCCCAAGCGAGCTGATCCAAGTGTGAACCTCTTTGATCTTGCCGACGACTTTCTCTTCTTGAATGAGGATTTTCGCCAGCCGGTATTGCGGCTCCGAATGAATCTGATTGCCCATCCGCGTGATCACATCCGTCTTCGCGGCGAGCTTCGTGATCTGCCGAGCTTCCCAGACCGTGTGCGTCAGCGGTTTCTGGCAATAAACGTGAAGCCCGCGCCGAAGCGCTTCCTGCGCGGCGACGGCGTGGTGATGATCCGGAATCGTGATGTTCACCGCGTCGATCTTCCCGTCGAGCTGGTCGAACATTTCGCGGTAATCGGAAAACTTCGGTCGCCCCGGCCATTTCTCGTCCGCCTTGGCGAAGCGGGTTTCGTCGACATCGCAGAGCGCGACGACATCGACCTTCGAGTGGTCGCCGATCGTCGAAATGTCTTTCCACGCCATTCGATCACAACCGATGGCGGCGAATTGGAGGCGTTGGTTTGGGGAATTGGGCATGAAGATTTACAGGGCTAAGAAAGCTCGATCACACGCAGGAAATCCGGGCAGAGCGCGGAGGTTTCGGCGGCGTTGCCAGGATCATTTTTGACGAAAAAGCTCATCCCGCCTTCGAGATCGCAAACCCAGACTTCCTCAGCCCCGGCGTCAAAATAAAGCGCAGTCTTCTCTTTGATTTCGGCCTTCGAGTTGGAGGGAGAAACGATCTCAACGCAGATTTCCGGCGCGATCGGGAAGCACGACATTTTCGCGATCGGGTCGTGGCGTTCTTTGGTCAGCCAGGAAACATCCGCCGCTCGAACGCCGTCCGCCGTCGAGATCGGGCATTCGCTCACGCATCGGCCATGCGGCAATTGGTTCTGAAGAAGATAGCCGATTTCAGATTGGCGGTATCCGTGCATTCCTCCGGGCAGCGGCAGCATCACCAAGTTGCCGTGACGATTTGTTTCGATTCGGTTTGGGATCTTGGCCAGCTCCGGATCGGCGCAGACCTCTTCCCAACGCTTGAGGTTAAAAGCGTGCTGATCCTTCCGAAGGGGAAGCTGGATCATGAGCGTTTCCATGACGGGAAGTTTAGCAGGGTTCTCGCGGAAATTCCAACGTCGAAAGCACTCGAAAGAATCCCGCTTCTGCGGCATTGAATAGGGAATCCATGTATCGCGCTTTCCTCATTTCCCTTTTCGCCGCCAGCAGCTGCTGGGCGCAAGCCCCGGTCGATTTCAACCGAGAGATCCGGCCGATTCTAGCCAACAACTGCTATTTCTGCCACGGCCCTGACGAAGAGGAGCGCAAGGCCGACCTGCGGCTCGACACGTTCGCGGGCGCGACGAAGGACGGGGCGATTGTTCCGGGTAAGCCGGATGAGAGCGAGCTAATTTTCCGCGTTACCGAGGCGGCGGATCACGAGGACCTGATGCCGCCGACGAAATCGAACAAGGCGCGGTTAACTTCGGAGCAGGTCGCGACGCTGCGGCGTTGGATCGCGGAAGGCGGCGAGTATCAGGGGCACTGGGCGTTTGAGCCGATCGCCGATGTCGAGCCGCCGAAGGTCGAGGGCGATTGGGTGAAGAATCCGATCGATCAATTCATCCAGGCGCGATTGGAAAAGGAGGGCTTGAAGCCGTCTCGCGAGGCCCATCCGAATGCGCTGATGAAGCGGATGAGTCTGGATTTACTCGGACTTTTGCCGGATCCGACTCGGGTCGGCGGGTTTCATGCGGCCTGGCTTCAGGATCAGGATTTGGCGGCCCGCGAGCTTGCTGAGGAGTGCCTGAACAGCCCGCATTACGGCGAACGTTGGGGCCGGCATTGGCTTGACCAGGCGCGTTACGCAGACTCTAACGGATACACAATCGATGGCGACCGAATCATGTGGCCGTACCGCGATTGGGTGATTCAGGCGATCAATCGTGACTTGCCGTTCGACCGATTTACGATTGAGCAGCTCGCGGGTGACCTCCTTCCTGAGCCGACGAAAGCGCAGTTGATCGCGACCGGATTTCATCGCAACACGCTGATTAACCAGGAAGGCGGGACGGACAACGAGCAGTTCCGAAATGAAGAAGTTGTCGATCGAATTAACACGACGGGTGCGGTCTGGATGGGCCTGACGGTCGGCTGCGCGCAGTGCCACACGCACAAATTCGATCCGATCACGCATAAGGAATATTATGAGATGTTCGCTTTTTTTAATCACGGGACGGACGTCAACACGACTGGCCAAACGGTCGAAGTCAGCGAAGGCGAGCTGTTCGCGGACGAGGTTCCGGCTGAGCTGACTGAGAAATTCGACGCGGCGAAGGCTGAGCTGGCGCGTTTGGAGAAAACGAAGGCGGAGCGCGAGAAAGTCTGGGTCCAGCAGCTGCTGACTGAAGATTCGGCGAGTGGACAGGCCGAGTGGGCAGCCGTGAAGCCGACGAAGTTCGAAGCGGAAGGCGGGGCTGCGCTGGAGTTGCTCGAGGATCAATCGATTCTCGCGGGTGCTGGCGCGGCGAAGGAAACTTACGTGATCGAGCTGCCGGCTTCGGATAAGCCGATCGCGTCGATCCGGCTACGGGTTTTGACGCACGAGAGTTTGCCGAAAAACGGACCGGGCCGCGCGGGTAACGGCAATTTTGTGCTTTCGAATGTGGAGTTCAGTCAGGGTGACGCGGCGGTCGGGGTCGAGCACGTTCAGGCAGACCATTCGCAACCTGAATACCCGGTGATCAACACGATCGACGGCAATCCGCGGGCCGGTTGGGCGATCAACATCGGAGCGGGCTCCGCGCCGGGGATGAAGATGAACGCTGATCACGAAGCGCACTTTATTTTTGGCTCACCGATCCCGCCGAACTCCGGTCCGATCGAAGTCACGATGCGGCACGGCGTGAACGACGGCTACAACGTGGGCCGGTTCGCTTTCGACGTTTCGCCAACTCCGCCGCCAGCCGTGCGCGATGAAAAATTGCTCGAAGCCGCCGGAATTGAGCCTGACAAACGCACCGACGAGCAGAAGAAACTCCTGACCGCGAAGTTCGCAGCTTCGGACGCGGAAAAGCAGTCAGCGCGTGGAAAACTCGACGCGATCCGGCGCGAAATGGGCTACGGCCAAACGGTTAAAGCGATGGTGATGAAGGACCTCGACACACCGCGCGAAACCTACGTTCAGATCCGCGGCGACTTTCTGCGTAAAGACAAAGAGGTAGGCAAACTCCTTCCCAACACGCCTGCGACGCTGCCTCCGCTTGGCTCGGATGCGGAGCTGCCGACACGACTCGATCTGGCGAACTGGCTTGTCCGTCCGGATCATCCGATGACCGCCCGCGTGACCGTGAATCGAGTCTGGATGAGGTACTTCGGTCAGGGCCTCGTCGAGACGGAAAACGACTTCGGAACTCAGGGCTCGATTCCCACTCATCCTGAGCTGCTCGACTGGCTCGCCCGCTGGTTTATGGAAGACGCCGACTGGTCGATGAAGAAGTTGCACAAGTTGATCGTGACTTCCGCGACCTACCGACAATCCTCGAATTTCCGCCCCGATTTGATCGAAGTCGACGCCAACAATTTGCTCCTGGCGCGACAGAATCGACTCCGAGTTGACGCCGAAGTTGTCCGCGACATCGCACTGAGCGCTAGTGGATTGTTAGAGCCGAAAATCGGCGGTCCGAGCGTTCGCCCACCACAAGAGGAAGGCGTCTACGCGTTCACCCAGAATAACAAAAACTGGAAAGCCTCCGAGGGCGCGGATCGGTTCCGTCGCGGGCTCTACATTCGGTTTTATCGCAGCGCGCCGTATCCGATGCTCCAGACTTTCGACACCCCGGACATGCAGACCGTCTGCACGCGTCGCGCCCGCTCGAACACGCCGTTGCAATCGCTGATGATGGCCAATTCCGAGGCGATGTTCGAGATGGCTCAGGGCCTCGCCGCAGAACTCCTCAACAATTTCGACGACAACGATCCGGGTGTTCGCCGGGATCGCGCCCGCCACGCATTCTTGCTTTGCTACGCACGGGATGCAGCTGACGAGGAAGTTGACTCGATCCTCGCTTTCCAGGAAAACCAGGCAAAGCAATTTGGAGAAGACGTTGAGGCCGCGAAGGCCGTCGCGCCTGCCGAATTTTCCTCGGATCCGGTCGAGTCTGCCGCTTGGACCGCGGTGGCGCGGGCTTTGATGAACACGGACGAATTCATCACCCGAGAATAGGAACTTTCTGCCGGGGCAGGTGTTTTGGAGTCATGATTTTCCGCGTCTTCCTGATTTCCGCTGCGCTTTCATCCGGAGCTTTCGCTCAACGATCCACCCTGGACGCAGCAGACCGGAATGAGGCTCTAAAAATCCACAACGACGCGCGCGAAGAAGTTGGAACGCCGCCGCTGGAGTTTTCCGATGAGCTCGCCAAATCAGCTCAAGCCTACGCCGAAGAGTTGGCGAAAAACGACACCGGGATGGTCCACAGCAAGGGTTTGAAAGTCAGCGAAAATCTCTCGATTTACGGAAGCAGCAGTCCGCTCGTCGTTCGGCAGCTGCTGGGCGAAGTCGCCCGCCGCCTGGCTGTCGGAAAAAGCGGAGTACGACCGATTGGGCGAGCCAGAAATCAAGCGCGCGCATCCGGGGCAGAAAACTCAGATCGGCCACTACACAGCGATGGTTTGGAGTAAATCGACCCACGTCGGATTTGGCGCAGCAATCGGGAAAAAGACATTTCGGATCTACGTCGTCGCCCACTACAGCCCTCAAGGGAACATCCTTGGGAAACACCCTTACAAGCGCTGAACGGCGAGCGATCTAAGCCGGATCTGACTCCGCCTCGGGCTCCAGCGCGAGCTCCGCGAGTTTCGCTGCGATGTCGTCAGCGCGCATCAGAGATTCGCCGACGAGGATTGCGTCCGCGCCCCAATCGCGAACTTTCTGCGAATCCTCAGCCGTCTTGATTCCGCTCTCGCTGACCAGCACCATGTCCGGCGACAGCTCCTGACTCAGAAGCTCGGTCGTCGCCAGATCGACCTCGAAAGTTCGCAAATTTCGGTTGTTCACGCCGATGATTTTCGCATCCGTCTCAAGCGCGCGCTCCATCTCGGGCATGTCGTGAACTTCGACAAGAACGTCGAGCTGGTAAGTCGTCGCGCATTCGAAAAGAGCCAGCAGCTGCTCCTGTTCGAGCGCCGCAACAATCAGCAGAATCGCGTCCGCGCCCGCGATGACCGCTTCATAAATCTGGACCTCATCGAGCATGAAATCTTTGCGCAAAACCGGGATTTCCACGTTCTCGCGGACCTGGCTCATGTAAGCGAGACTGCCTTGAAAATACTTCTCATCGGTGAGGACCGAAATCGCGCTCGCGCCCGCAGCCTCGTAAGTTTTGCCGATCACGACCGGGTCGAAATCAGCCGAAATCAGCCCAGCTGACGGCGACGCCTTTTTCACCTCGGCGATGATTGAAAGGGAATCGCGATCCCCAGCAAGCGCTTTGTAGAGCGAGCGAATTTCGTTCCGTTCGGCAGCGGCGTAGCGCAAATGCTCGGTCTTCGGCTTGAGGCGTTCGATCTCCTCGCGTTTGGTTTGGAGGATTTGCTTGAGCTTATCGTTCATCATTTTCCTTGGGCCGCGAATCTGGCGCGGGCTTTCGGAATGGAAAACGCAAAATATTGAGAAATCGGCTTGCAAGAACCGAGGCCCGCTCGATAATACGCGCCCGGCAAAACCGGTCTATGAGCGGGTGTAGCTCAGCGGTAGAGCACTTCCTTGCCAAGGAAGATGTCGTGAGTTCGAATCTCATCACCCGCTCCATTTTTATGCCCTGAAACAAGGGGTTTCGGGACAATTTCAGCTTTTTACCACCAGTCCTTAGATACTGTCAGTGCAACCAAAATGCACTTTCGGTGCAACCAACTTGTTGCCGAATGTTTGGTTAAATGGCAGTTTTCGCCATGCCAAGCTCGGGTTCATTCTCTCCCGTTTTCGATTCCAACCGACGGGGAGGCAAGGCTTGGTATGTCGGCATCCCCAAAAGACTCAGTTCAACCGGCAAGTATCGTCGCGAGTTCTTCGCCACCAAAGCGGAGGCTGCAAAACGGGGAGTGCAGCTTCAAGCCCTGGACAAAGAATCTCAGAGAGCGGCCATCGTGGCAGGCCCTCAGCTCATCAAGGACGCCGTCAATTACGATGAGCTTTTTCGCGACCTCCACGGTTTCAAGGGGGGCTTGGCCGAGGCCTGTGAAGCCTTCATGGTTCAGCTGGACCAGAAACATGGCTCGGTGTCTCTCGGAGAACTGCTTGATGCTTACGAGCAGGAAGGATTTCATGAATGGGCCGAAGGCACTCGTGGAGCCTGGAAGTCACTTCGAAACCATGTGACCGAGCTTGAGGAACGTCCGGCGGGGTCGCTGAGCATTCAGTTCTGGAGGGGCTGGCTTGGGGACAAGGCGACAGCGTGCGGGTGGAAACCCGGCACGTTCAACAAAATGCGGCGGACACTCTCTACGGCTTACCATCGCGGCATTCCCGATTTAGTGAAGGAAAACCCGATGACAGGTGTTCGAACCCGGAAGATTCCCAAGGAGAAAAAGGAGGTCTACACCATTGACGAGATCGAAGCTCTGCTGAACTGCGCTTGGGAGCATGACCAGGAGCTGATTCCGTTCTACGCGATTGCCATTTTCGCCGGTCTCCGGCCTGATTCAGAGTTGAAGAAGCTACGGTGGGAGGACGTTGAATTCGACAAGGGGTGGATTCGGGTGGCCGCTGACTTTGATAATAAGACCGAGACCAAGCGTTTCGTTCCCATTCCCGACAACCTCGCTGCCTGGCTGGAGCCGTGGAGACAGGCAAAGGGCGGAATCTGCTCGGATCTAACAAATTTCGACAAGCGACGGCGCTATTTGGTGAGGGGGCGGTATCAGGCCGACGAAGGCGTGCCGGAAAAGGAATGGGTTGATCTGGTTCCAAACGGCGCAGCTCTACGCGACCTCACGCGCCACACTTTTGGCTCTTACATGGACGTGGCCACAGGCCATGACCGTGACAGGATTTGCGAATGGATGGGGCACGGGGACTACCGGACCTACAATCAGCATTACCGAAACTCGCGATCTGAGGGAGAAGGAAAACGATTTCTTCAGATTCTACCACCAACAGCGCCTAACCCCGCACTTTGAACGACCGAGGCGATCAAGAGGCGTCTGATTCTTTGGTTTGGAGGTAGTCGAGAAACCGCTGCTTGCGGATCACCCACTTCTTCCCGAGCCGGAAAACAGCATTCTTCCCGGCGACTGATCGCAGCTCCTTGCGCATCGTCTCAAAACTGACCCCATGCTCCTCAGCAAGGTCGGCTACATCCAGCGTCTCGATGCGGTCATCCAGGTCGACTCCTGAAGCGATCTCGGCTTGAAAGCAGCGCAGCTGGTCGATGACGGTCGCAAGAACCGTGAACTTCTCGGTTCCCAGCGCACTGTTTAGTTGTTCAAGTGTTGTTGACATTGGTGTTGCGTTTTACTGTGTCGTTGTTGAGTTCGTATAGATAGCGATTGCCGTCGCCTTCCAAGAGAAGGCCATCGCGAAGAACGGTTGGAAGAATATTTCGAGAAAGTTTTCCGGGGTGCGCCGTTCCTCGCCATGCCGCCTGATTTGATTGCGTGCTGCAGGATCGCCGCACCTCGAAGTCGACCTAGGAGCGGCCTTCGGCGGGTGTGTATCGCCGACCACTCGCCCAAGGCATGTTTGATGCCGATGATCCCACTGAAATCTCAAGTCTACTTCGTCTTCCATAAGTTACCCCCAATCCAACAGTGTAACCATTGGAGCGGCTCCGACCCTGCGCTCGACCTCAATGAGGCCCTCCTCCTCCAACTCGTTGAGGCCCCGCCCCTTCGCCTTGTTGTCGAGCCCGAACTCCCGGCAGCGTGCGGGCTCAAGCCTGAACGTCAACCGCTTAGTCAAGCCCCTGAGGTAAGAAAGGACCAGCGCTAGCTTGAGGGCGCTCTTCGTGAGTCCTCCGGCCCTTGAGAGCCAGACTAAAGGGATAGGCCCCATGATGAACTTTCCGCTCAGCTTGGGTTTGTTCGATGGACCCTTCTCCAACGTTCGTTCAGTTTTTGTCCTTTGGCCCGAGCGCCAATCTATCTTGTATACGTCAGTCATAATCTTTGGCGATTCGGTTTCAATTTAGCCCGTGCGTCAGCCGTGCAGACGCGTTGTCGGCGAGATCGCAAATCTTCTTAAACATCTCTTCCCCACTCCCATCAGGATCAGAATACCTCTGCGGATGCCGGTAGACCGTGCAGTCGGTTCTCAGCTCGAAGCCATCAAGAATAAGCTTGGAGCTGTCAGCCATGAACTGCGCTGTTTGTGCGGCATGCTCCTCAATCTTGACCGTGTCGGCCTCGATAAAGAGCGCGTCGTGAACCGATGCTGGCAGCCGGATTCCGTGTTCAGTGGCAACGGTGTGGAAAACTTTCTGGATTTTTTGATGCCGAGTGGGGTCTAGGAGGTCGGCAGCCCAACGCTGAGAAGACGGAATCTACAGGCTTCGAATCAGTCTCGAAAAGAGTCGGAATCACAAC
>JBLHKS010000066.1:0-32666 GCA_047620505.1 Verrucomicrobiales bacterium
CGGAAGGAACTACGAACAGGCGCTAAAGGCGACCACGGTGGCGATTTTCACCTCGCCGGATTTCCTCTTCCTGAGAGAAAGGCCTGGCAAGCTGGATGACTTCGCGATCGCAAGCCGTCTCTCCTATTTCCTCACTCGCACCTCGCCGGATGCGGAACTTCTTGAGCTGGCGAAGGCGGGACAACTGGCCGGGAAGACTCGCGAGCAGGCAGTGCGGCTGATCGCGGATCCGAAATTCGAGCGATTCGTCACGGATTTCACCGACTCCTGGCTGAACCTGCGGGACATCGACGCGACTTCGCCGGACGGGACCCTGTATTATGAATACGACCGTTTTCTCCAGGACTCCATGCTGCGCGAAACCTCCGCCTTTTTCGAAAGTCTCATTCGCGAGAACCTGCCCGTGCGCAACGTCGTGAAGGCGGACTTCACCTTCCTCAACAACCGCCTCGCCGAACACTACGGGATCGACGGGGTGGAGAGCCCGGAGCTAAGCCGGGTGCAGCTGCCGAAAGACTCGCCGCGGGGTGGATTCCTCAGTCAGGCAAGCATCCTGAAAGTCTCCGCGAACGGAACGAACACCTCGCCGGTGCGACGTGGCGTCTGGGTGCTGGAGCGCATTCTTGGCCAGACTCCAGCCCCCCCGCCACCGGGCACTCCAGGTGTCGAGCCGGACATTCGAGGGGCGACGACCCTCCGCGATCTCCTGGCTAAGCACCGCGACTCCACCTCGTGCAACTCCTGCCACAGCAAGATCGATCCTCCCGGTTTTGCCCTGGAAAGTTTCGACCCGGTGGGCGCCTACCGCGAAAATTTCCGCGTCTTCGGCGGCGGGGAACAGGTGGTCGAGCAATACCTCGGACGATGGCACAAGACCTACACCGGCGCTCCAGTCGATGCCAGCGGAGAACTTGCTGACGGCCGGAAGTTTGAGGGTTTCCTCCAGTTCCGCGACCTGATCGCTGAGGATGAGGACACCCTGGCGCGCAACCTCGTCACGAAGTTTCTCACCTTTTCCACCGGGCGCGATATGGGCTTTTCCGATCGAGCAGAGATCGAGCGCATCCTCGACACCACCCGGCCCGGCGGCCACGGCGTCCGCGACCTCCTCCTTCTCGTGACCGAATCACCAATCTTTCTGACCAAATGAGCCATCCGCATTTTGCTAACCTTCCCGCGCTGCCCCGCCGCCATTTCCTGAAAGGAGTCGGAACGGCGATCGCCCTGCCATTTCTCGATGCGATGGTCCCCGCGTTCGCCCGTGGAGCGAGTGGTGATCCACCACCCCGTCGCTTTGTCGGGATCTGCACGACGCTGGGCTTGCACGCTCCGCACCTGTTCCCGAAGACGACCGGTCGCGACTACGAGATGACGACCTACCTCAAGCACCTGAAAGAACATCGGGAGGATTTCACGCTTTTCTCCGGCCTTTCCCATCAGAACCAGCAGGGAAATGACGGCCACGCCTCCGAGATGACCTGGCTCACGGGCGCGATGCGTCCGGGCCTCGCGGGATTCCGCAACACCATTTCTCTGGATCAGCTCATCGCGGAGAAGATCGGCCTGGAAACCCGCTTTCCGTATCTTGCCCTGAGTAGCGGCGGCGGATCGATGTCCTGGTCTGCCAGCGGCGTCTCCATCCCTGCGGAAAATTCACCTGCCGCCATCTTCAAAGCGCTCTTCACCGAAGGGGCCGACTGGGAGAAGAAACACGAAATGAGCCAGATCAAGACACGTCGCAGCATCCTCGATACCGTGATGGGCGAGGCGAAAAAGCTCGAAAACGATCTCGGGGAACGTGACCGTGAGAAGCTCGACGAATACCTAACGTCGGTCCGCGATCTGGAATTGCGGCTCCAGCAATCCGAAGGCTGGGTGACCAGGCCGAAGCCGAAGACCGACGCGAAACCGCCCACGGACATCGAGGACAAGAACGACACCATCGCCAGGCAGCTGCTGATCTACGACATGATGGCGCTGGCGATCCAGAGCGATTCCACCCGCACCATGACCTTCCAGATTGCCGCTCTCGGATCTGTGCCCTCGAATCTTCCGGGTGTGCATTCCGATTGGCATGGGCTGTCCCACCACGGCAGGGACGAAACAAAAATCAAGGAACTCAGGATCGTGGAAGAAGCCCAGTTCACCGCCTTCAACGGCTTTCTTGCAAAGCTCAAATCGATTCGGGAAAACGACAGCAATCTGCTCGACAACACCTCCATCATTTTTGGCTCCAACCTCGGGAACGCCTCGGCTCATGACTGGCGCAACCTTCCCATTATCCTCGCCGGCGGCGGCTTCAAGCACGGCTCCTACGTGGCTCACGACGCGAAAGACAACACGCCACTCTCCAATCTTTTCGTCCCCGTCGCGCAACGCATGGGAGTGGAGATCGAACGGTTCGCAACCAGCACCCAACCGCATCTCGAAGGGCTCGAAAGCTGAGTGCGATCCTGTGTGGTGTCTCGCACGCCGCTGCAGCAGGGGCTTTCGGATCATCGATTCGCGCCTGCCTCTTGCAGGAGTCTCACCAATTCGGACAGCTTGTAAGGCATGGGGCAGTCAATTGACTGCCCCGAACGGCACGCCTCCAGCAGCTGCTGGAGACGCTAACATTGATGCCAACTGTGGTAAATCCGAATTCGACTGGCTCGGCCCTTGTTTTCACGCCAACGGAATCCGCGCCGATGGCGGCTGTCGTGAAGCGGCTCTCGTTGTCCATCCCCGTCTTCAACCGCAACGGGCAACCGAGTCGTTTTGAGCGATTTCTGCTGCTTCTCCCGGCGCATTGACGGGATCAATGTTTTGGCAATCGTGCGCTCACCTCGAACGTAGCCGACCATCAGCGCCTCTGGCATGGCCCACGCATATTCGCCTCTGACAAATCGCCGAATTCCTTTCTCACAATAGTGCTCTGCTGGAGGATGATCAGAATCGACAGGTTTGCATTCGGTAATCAATCCATCCTCGGTACTGAGAACGTCCATCCGCGTGTCGTCACGAAGGACGAATCCTCATGTCGGGCTCTTTGGCCAAATGGCTTCCGTCGTAACTGACGCATCGATGCTGCCGCTCCACCCGCTCAAACATCGTCCGATCAAATCCCGGGACCTCGCCGCTCATTCTCAGCTGGTTTTCCAAGACAGCGCGAAGCGCGATCGTAATGTCGTCCTCTTTCATCGTCGCCAGAGCCCCCGGCGATTCCGCGTGCATCATTTCAAACGCTCGCTGAATCGCAAGATGAATCACGAGCACGACGGGCAGTCCGTAAGGCGGATGCGGAAGCTGGTAGGCGCTTGCCTCGACCCCATCCAGAAAAAAGCTGGCGCGGTTTGGGCTAATCGCGGTCTCCTTCTGGTTCGAGGCCGAAGGCGTCCAGATGATGGCGGACGATGTGCTGACTGCAGATGCGAGCGCGCGTGATCGTCCACCAGCGTTGCTGAGAAAGCAGGCCGAGCAACAAGCCGCTTCGATCGGGGAATCGAGCCACCACCCGGCTCGCTCCGGTTTCGTTCGCCTTGGCCATCGCGGCCTCGATCAACTTGGGTGGAATCCCGTTCTGCTTCTCCGCCTTGGGCGGTTTCGCGTCGCCTCGCTCTAGCTTCAGGAAAAACCACGGCGTGCGAAACGAGTCCTGAGGAAACTCCGGCTCACTCACCCGGATGGATTGGCCGCAGACTTTGAAAAACGGCTGCAATTGCTTCGAAATCTCAGTGGAGAAGCGTTTTCGAATCTCCGGCGTCGGTGGATGCAGCGCGGCCCGGCCTTCATGGCGATAGGCAGCTGCTGAAAAGAGAGTGTCCTCGGCAACTTGAACATCGTCTTGGTCGAGCCCGTAGATTTCGAAGATCAACCGGTCGAGTTTCGCCCACGGCTTTTCATCGCTGAGTTCGAGCTGATCGGCAGTCTTGATCAGCAGCTGCTGGGTCGATTTTTTGAGCTTTTCGACGCGTGGGAACGGGAGGGAGTCGAAATCCTGCTTCACAAACATCATTCGGTCTCCTCCCTGAGAACTGCTGCGCATGAGGCAGAAAAACGTGAAGAGCCTGCTGTGAGCGAGGAGGTAGATCAGGCTTGAAAGAACATCTGCGTGCGGGTGGCCGTTGACCGAGTATCCGTAGGAAATTTGGCTGAATGCGAGTGGGCGGTTTGAGCGAAAAGCCTTGGGCTCGTCTCGTGAAGGCCGAGGTGATTTTGGAATGATGACGAGCGGAGGTTGATACAAGTCTTTTGTCTTTGGCCGGTAGGCGGTGTCGCTTCCGAATTTCTCGCGATAGGTCTCAAATCTCAGCTCTCGGATCAAGAACAAGGTTTCTGGTCTCTCGAAAACCGGTAGTTTACCAAGAAACTCAGCAGGAATTTGTTTGAGTTTCGGCGACCGATTGAACCCTTGCCCGGTCTGCGCACCTTTTGGATCCCACTCAGCCCAAACCTCCGCCAACGTCTCTGGGAAGGCGGAAAGAATCCGATCCACCATATCGACATCGCGCGATGTTCCCAACGACAGCGTTTTCAACAGCCACGGGCGTTCGAGCGTGTCCGAAGCCGCCACCACTGAAGCCGCTTCGTAGTCGATTCGAAAGCGGGCGTGCTGATTTGCCTCAGGTTCGTTCAGCGGAGCCACGAAGTGAAACTTCTGATCAGCGTTCGGCTTTTGGTTCTTCGCAAAAAGAACACACCACGGTGCCTTCACCTCCCAAACGCTCGACCAGCGCAAATCCGCTCCGTTGATCAGCCCAGTCACAGAAATCGTCCGAACGATTCCTTCCCAAGCAGCGGCTCCCTTCGATTCCTGTCGAATCAGAATCCGCGCCGGAAGCGCCAAACTGATGATTCCTCCCTCCTTCGCCCATTGCGATGCGCGCCAGATGAACGGCAGATCTGGATTGTTGTCAGGGTTTTCGTAACTCGCCGCCAAATCGTCCAAGCCGCGTTCCGCAAACATTTCCCGACCGATCCGAGTAAACTCAGCATTCGCAATCTCGGAATCCGACAGGATTTTCGTCTTCCGCTTTTCAGCCAACGCTTCTTCGGTACTCGTGGGTTCTATTTCCCGATACCGCGTCCACGGCGGATTGCCGACAACCACATCGAACTGATTCGCGAATTCCTTCGCCACCGAGTCCTGCAAACTCCCCAGACTGAATTTCCCAGATTCATCGCCGAAGTGATGGAGGACGCTGCCGCGGAGGTCTTTCGGGAACTTCAGGATTTTCGGAGGCCGGGTCGTTGCGTTCAGCTCAATCGCGGTGATGTAGAGGGAAAGCGCCGCGAGCCGAAGGGCAGACTCACTCACTTCGAACCCCCGTAGTTGCTGGTAGAGCGTGTCGTGGATCGCCTTCGTTTTCGGGCGCTCTTCGTCCTTCACCCAGCGTTCGTAAACCAGACGCCGGAACGCCAGCACGAGGAAAATTCCCGCGCCGCAGGACGGGTCAAGCAGACGAGCAGTTGCTGGATCGGGGCAGGAGGAAAAAGCCTGATCCACCATCAATTCGGCAATGAGCCGCGGCGTGTAGTGAACACTGTTTCGCGTGGCTTCTTCGGGATCGTCCAGATGACTGAAGCTCTCGTAAACCTGACTCAGCACGCCAACCGGGATGTGGGCGAAGTCGAGGTCGCCCCAATCGAGTTCGGTTTGGAACAAATCGCCGACGACTTCCCAGCCTCGCAGAATCGCCGTGAGATGCGTGAAGATCTTCTGGTCGGTGAGTTGGCCCCGCTTTCGATAAAAGGACCGGTAGGCTTTGAGCCGCTTCTCGTGGTTCGAAACCGGAATCGTCTCGTCGATCAGTGAGAGAAAATCGCCATTGAAGGTTTCATCCAACCAGACCGAAGTGCGGGCGGCTTTCTCCGCATTGGAAAAGACATCTTGGAGTTCCCTCGCGCCTTCGCAGATTTCGTCGAGTTCATCCGCGCGAACGATTTTCCGATCGATCAGAAACCGGAAAAACAAGGCCCGCCCCGTCATCGAGAGGACATCGAGCGGTTCCAGAATTTTTTGCGGAACGAACGCCTCGGTGGTGCGATTGAGCAGGTTGAAGATCTTTTTGAAAACGTAGTCAGCGCTCTCCGCCTTCTTGTTTCCCTTAAACGTGCCCTGCGCGAGGCTCTGAAAAAAGAGCGGCGCTTCTATCGAGTCCACCTCAACCGTCTTGATCTTGCTGAGGGACTTTCCAGCCGCCAAGAATCCGATCGGATAAATCTCCAGCGAACCGGTTTTGATCACTCCCAGCCACGCCGGGTCACTGCGGTTGGCGAGCAGTTCCTGAGTCTTCGTCCGCTCATCCGAAGTCAGTGATTCTGCGTGGTCGTTGATCAAATACAGCAACGCGACTCCCTGATGTTCGGCCACAGCGGAAACCGGGGTGGGCCGCTTGCCTCGACCTTTTGGAAGCAGATCGATGTAGCCCAATTGCGCTGGCTGGGAGGGCCCTTCTTCTAACGAAACCACGTCGGAGCAGCCGTAGCGGCGCACTTCTTTAGTTAGCGTGAGATTTGATCGTGGCATGCAGCACTTAGGTTTTCCATGCTTTGCGAGTTTCGACAAGCCTTTGTAGCTTGCTCCGTCGAACATAAACTTAGTCGTGGAAATTCATTGTTCAAATGTACTGCTACATGATTTTTAAGAGACGCGGACGAGTTGTGTTCGCCAATCGACCGAAGATTTCCACGCGGTAAGCCCATGACGATGCATTCTGCAAAAATAGCTTCCATTTTTTTGATCTGCTTCACGAGCGGAGCCGCGAACGCCGCCGATTCGGTGGATTTCGAAGAACACATCCTGCCGCTCTTCTACCAACGCTGTTTCAGTTGCCACAGTGAGAAAGAGGAGAAGCCGAAGGGCGGGCTGAAACTGGATTCCGTGAAGACGATTCGAGAGAGCGGAGTGATCGTCAGGGCTTCTTGCGATCTTAATAACTCCGAGGAAGTTCTCCTCGCGCACTCTGAGCGTAAAAGCTCGATCCCACGCTCTCGGGTTTCGCATTTCCCTCTGGAGGTCTCAAACGCGCCAAGTCCGGCAAGTCGTCGGGAAATCTGAAAAAATCCACGATTGCGGTCCTTACTTCGTCGGGGAGCGAATCGTCCAAACTGCCGACCAACTTGAGAAGCCGTGCGCGAAACTCGACCAATTTAGGCCGATTGAGTTGGCACTTGTCGATCAATTCCTCGCCTTGATCAGAAAGAGCTTCCAATGCTCCATCCGGCTTCATTCGAATGTGCTCCGCGATCCTTTCCGCTTCCAAATCCATCGGCAAAGGCCGGTCTTGGCGGAACGAATTGCAGTTGGAACAGGCGTAAACCAAATTGTCATAAACTGAGATCAATTCAGGCGCGCCACTCTGGGGAATCACATGATCGGCTCCAAACGCGCTGTGGCCGTCTGGAAACCAGCGCTCCCGGCTGAGGCAGTAGATGCAACGAAAGGTGAATTCATCTCGAAGCCAGGGTTTGAAAGACTGATAGTCGGAATAACCACGCGGTTCATGCTTCCGGTCCACGGGCTCCACCGGGTAGGCGAAGACCCGCTGCGCCACTTCCGACAATTCCTCCATCACCCTTTCCCGCTTTGCGTCATCGGCTCGACCTCCGCCAACTTTTCAAGCATCGCATCATCGCTCGGGCCAGCAAGTTTGGCCGTAAAGGCTTGGAGATCTTCCAATTCCTCAGTTTCGGTCGAGGAAAGTCCTGCCGCCCGTCGCTTTTCAATCAAATCCAGGCGACGAGAGTTGAGCCGTTTCCACGACTCGAATCCAGGCAAGTGCTCCAACGCGGTACGGAGCAAATCCGCAGCGAATTGCTCGGGAGCCTCTGCTCGGGATCGTGCCCACGAATCCAAATCGTTCGCAGTCTGATCGTCAATCGTTAGTGTTAACGTCATGGCTTACGATTAGATGACTTTTCTGTTTTGACAAGCCTGTTGCCACCTCACTCAAGCCGAGGGCAATCACCCCGTTGCGGCTGAGGTGAAGATTAACACGACCCAAATCCGACAGCGCCGATTCATCGGAAAATTCATATCAACGAATCAAAAATAACCGTCTCTCCGAAAATTTTTCGGCAAACGGGCCACTTGATTGAATTGGCATCTCAGCGGTTCGTGGTAAGCTGACGACATGATCGCAGAAGCGAAAATTCGATCGCAAACACCATCTTCCGATGAGTCCCTCGTGGGCACGTTTCGGACGATTGGTGAGACAGGGCCTCTTTACGAAGTCATCAGCCAAGCTGTTTCAGGCGAAGTGAGGATTGAAGTCGTTCACTCCGGCGAGCAGCTTGACTACCCAGCCGACGAAGCCGCGACTGATCCGTTAGCACGCTAGGGCCCAATGTTTGCCATCGCTTTTGACTTGATAGTCGAGGAGACTCGCAAACACCACCCGGTCAGTGTTCGCGAGGCTTACCGCGATATTGGGAGAACGCTGAAGCAGTTTGGATTCGAGTGGGTTCAAGGAAGTGTCTACATCACCGAAGACGAGTCGATGACCAACTTGTTCGCGGCCACGCAAGCCCTCGCGGCGCTTCCATGGTTTTCGGCATCGGTTAGGGATTTGCGTTCGTTCCGCGTGGAAAACTGGAGTGATTTTACTCCGCTGGTGAAGGGAGATTTGGCGACTTAGGGAAAGCGGGGGCCCAGGAAAATCCGAAGACACTGGCCTCTTACGGTTCGAGCACGTTCGGCGAAGGCTGTGTGCTGGCGCGCCGCTTGGTAGAACACCGTGTGTGCTGGGTCGAAGTCGAAGAAGGTCAGAACTGGGATACCTACCTACAACCTCCATGTCGAAGACATGCGCCGCAAGACACCTACGGCAGATCAGGCCATGGCCGCGTTGTTGGAAGATCTGCACCACGTGGCCTGCTGGAATCCACTAACTTAGAGCTTCGCCTCCAGCTCGCTTGACTGCTGGGCGAATTTCTCTGGGTTGGACTGCGCGAGGCGCGTAAGATTTTTGAGTTTCCACCGAATCGCAGGCATGTCTCGGAGGTGCGGGCATGTCACGAGACTCCAGTCCGGCTCGCCCTTGACCAGTCCAAGAAGAAAGGCGCGCTGCGCGTCAGTCAGGGCCGCGGGAAGATCGGCGAACAGGCGCCGGCGTACTTCGAGGAGGTCATCGAAAGAAACGGGCTCCCGCGTCATCCCTTCAAATTCGTTGCCGAAGGCGGACGTGATGTCGATCTCGTTAGCGAAGAGCACCTCGTGAATCGGCCGGTTGTGGCCCGCCAGATAGCAAACGAAGCACTCGACGACGCCAGTGGTCAGGCCGCCTTCAGCGAACAGGCCGAGCACATCGAAGAGATCACGCGGATGCTGCCGGTCCATCGCGGCAACCAGCTTGCTTCCGTAAAGCTCGTCGGGATGCAGAACCGGCAGTTCGATGTCCGTGAAGAAGGTGTCCTGGGCATTCTCGACCAGCGGGCGATTCTCCGGCGGCAGGATCGTGCCGCGAAAGACGTGGTTCACTTCGACCTTGATCCGGGTTCGGTCGCGCTCGACGAACAGCTTGACCTCGGGGCCTTGGGACATCGCTCCCAGTTCGCAACGCAGGCCGAGATCGTCCACGAGTTCGCTCCGGATCGTTTCAAGCGTGGCGGACACGGCGTTGAGGGCATCGTCTCGACTTGTCCTGTGATCGGCGATCACGAGATCGAGGTCGACCGACAGCCGAGGCATGTCCCGGACGAAGAGATTGATCGCCGTGCCGCCCTTGAGCGCGAACAACGGATTCCGAAAGACCGCCGGGGCCACTTCGAGCAAAAGCCGGACGGCGTTGAGAAAGTTCGCGTTCATCACGGTTTCAAGATCAGGGTGCGGCCGTCTTTGAGTTGCTTGACCCATCGGCTGCTGCCCGTCTTGCCCGCGGCGGCTTCGCGGGCCTTGTCCGCCCAGGGCAAGCCAAGTTCCTCCGCCCAGACCACGCAGAGGCGGATCGCCTTGGTCATGCGGCAGTGTTTCAGAAGGGCGCCCAGTTGACGCGACCGGAGCTGGCGAACCGACTCCATGATGCCACGTGCTTCGTCGATCGGTTGGCGAACGCCGACTTCGCTGAGCATCTCAAGCAGGGCTCGTTCCGGTTCGGAAACCTTGGGACCGCCCGGCGATTCTGGAAGAGGGCTAAGACCTGATTCGGCGGGCAGTTCCTCATCGAAGAGCCGAGACGAACTGTAGCGCGCCGGAAAGCGCTCAAGAAACCAGGATGGCAGCGAACCCTTCCGCGCCCCCCAAAGGATCAGGGTCTCATCGTGGGCCACGTTTTGCCGGAAACCATGCCAGGCGAGCGCGGTCCTCGCAGCAACGTGGATGCCCGAGATCTTCCTTTCGAGAAAGCGGAGCGTGGGATCCCGTTGGAGCTCGTCCCCGGCGAACATAAAGACGCCGCGTCCCAGCCGCTCCAGCCAGCCCGATTTCACATAATCATGGGCCAACGCCGATGAGATCCCATGCCTTTGAAGTGTCGCGGTATCGAGGGGTCTTCCCCGTGGCTCCGAGGTCTGGAGCGCCTTGATTAAACTGGTCGCCATGATTCAAGCTGAGCTTGAACAATACAGCTCAACGCAAACACCTGCAAGCGGCGTGATTGAACTCGATCATTTAGGTCAAGCGTGACTTGATCTAACGTATCAGACCAAAGCACAAGGACCCGGCCTCTAGACTGCCGAAGTGGCCGAGCGAGACAGCGTGATCACTCAGGGCGAATCTGATATCACCACGAAGCCCAATGCGCCCCCTCCGTCTTCAACTGGTGGTTCGCGGGTGGCGGGATGAAAGCCGGTTTCGTCTACGGCAGCTCAGATGAAGCGGCCCAACGAGTGGCTGACAATGCCGTCACCATGCCCGATTTCAATGCCACGATCACTCTCGATCTCGGCATCGATTTTGAAAAGATTCATCACTCACTTTCGGGGCGCCCCTTCACGGTCGCCCATAATGGTAAGCCGGTAACTGAGCTTTCTGCCTGATGAAACATTACATCCCAATCCCTTTCCGGCTGGCAACGGCAGGTCTGTTTCACGCCGAACCGATCTTTCGCCCAGAGTTCATAGCCATGGTCTCAATTTGTCAATTGACGGCTGCGGCACTCAATCGAAGACTGAAATCCGAATCCGAAGCATCTAACTCCCCGTGAACTCCAATTGGTATTGTGACATTTTCAGCTCCATGCCCAAATGGACAACCAGATATGATTGGGAAAGAATATTCAGAACAGTAGAACTGAATCATCTCGTCGAACGTTTGGCCAAATGGTATTTCATCGTCAGAAATATTCCCTAATTGACCCACTAACAATCCATTCAAACCCTTCAATCTATTTGCACGAGACATATGCAACAAGAGGCGATCCAAAGCGTAAAGGCGTTCGTCAACATCCTCGATGAATAGGATTCGGCCATCTGTTTGAAAATCTGATGGAGTCCCAATCAAGTTCACCAAAAGCGAAAGATTGCCGCCTACAATCGGACCATCACCACGACCTGCTCGAAGAACCTTACAGTTTTGCGTGGATGATTGATCGAATATTAATGTCCCCTTTTTACACAAAACTTCCTCAAAGGATCGCCACGTCAGTCGATCCGGTTGCCCGCGAAGATCGTATAACATTGGACCGTGAAACGTAACTAGGTTGGATCGGAGGCTCAAGTCGATCAAGAGAGCCGTAGCATCACTGTATCCAATCAAGATTTTTGGATTCTTCGCTATGAGGGATTAATCTAGTTGATCCAACAGATGCAGCGCGCCGTTGCCGGCTTTTGAGAGCATAATGGCACGATTGCGCTGATCTTCAAACACGTCATGGATAGCGGAAATTCGATCAGCGACTGAACCAGCGAACTGATTAAACCTCAAAAAGTTCTGCGGATGGAGAAATACGTTGTATCCAAACCTCTCAAGCTCACGAGTCCAATTCCGCAGGAGGGACTCCTCCGTCCAGCGCCCCGGGGACACAATGGCGATTGTATCTCCAGACGATAGAGCGGGAGGTTTTTGCTTTGCTGTGAATGAGTTTGATTGCGTCACGCTATGGGCACTTGTCCTTCTTCAGTGAAATGGTCGATATTTGCGGTAATGAGCCAAGAATCATTTACACGCCCCAAAGAGTAAACTTCACGGGAGTGCTCCACTATTGGAAGTGCATCGCCAGTCCTCACCAAATCAAATCGATAGAATACGTAAACAACGGCCGTCTGGCCTTTGTTGCTGAGCCTTACGTCTTCAATCACAAGCACTGGAACGTCAATGGATTGGTATTTGGCGCACGAGCGTTCGAATTTTTCCGCAATCGTCTGTCTATTCCCTTTAACCTCCGAAAGAGGGCCTTGTATTCGAACGCAATTGTCGCTCCAACACGAGAGATATAGTTCACGATCTTTTCTGCGCCATCCTTCGAACAGTCGTTCAATTACCGACGCAACTTCCCGCTCGGGGGTCGGCCGATTCAGGCGCCAGCGTAGAATGGGATTTCGCAGCAATGCGATCGTTGGCCGCTGCCGAGATGAATTCAGCTACATGAAGACAAAACTGGCGACCACGGAAGCCAGAAGCCCCAAAATGAACCCGATGATTAATTGCATGTGAATTTTACATTATTGGTGCTCGAAATCCCGAGCACAATCTGAAGGCACCGAAATTTAGTTACTCCATAATTCTGCGACTTACGTTCCGGGTGACCGGAAGTGCCGCCTGTTACGTGAAGCTCTTGGATTGCCAAACAAAGTCAACCGCAAAAGCGCACACGACTTAGCGAAGTCACTGGCGGTCGAGGCCATCCCCCTCCGTCTTCACCTGGTGGGTCGCGGGTGGAGGGATGAAAGCCGGTTATGTCTACGGCAATTCAGTTGAGGCCGCCCAACGAGTGGCTGACAAGGCCGTCACCATGCCCGATTTCAATGCCACCGTCGCTCTCGCGCTCGGCATCGATTTTGAAAAGATTCATCACTCACCTTCGGGGTGCCCCTTCACCGTCGCCCATAAGGGTAAGCCACTAATGATTGTGGCATCAACGCCCCGGCGGCAAGGCCTCCTTCGCGTTGGCCGAGGCGCCAGCATGTTTCATGACGAACCTGACCGACTCGGCGACTTCGATCATGTCGAAGTGATGGCCGTTAGCGCGATCGGAATCCTCAATAATCACCAGTTCCATGTCGTGGCCGAGCTTCCTGAGTCTGCGTTGTGCTTCGAGGGTGTTCTCCTCGGGCGGAACCACTTGATCGGTTAAACAGATCACATGGCGAATCGGAATCTTGGCCGCGGCGATCGGGCCGAGCTGATCGAGCGGATTTCCACGAAAGGCCTGAAGTTCGTCCGTTGACTTGAAGCCGTAGAATTTCAGCGCATTCCCGATCTGCGCTTTGGAGGCCGGCCATTTGAGGGGCCAACTCTTCAGGTCCATCACGGGAACGTCTCCGAAGATGCAAGCGACGCGATCGGGGTGTCGCGCGGTGTATCGGTAAGCATGAAGACCGCCCCGGCTGCAGGGCTCAAGCGCCGGTTTCTCCGCAAGTCCCCAATGCGTTCGAACTCGCTCATAGAACGCATCCATCTTGTCCAGAGACGAATCCGAACCCAGCATTCGGACCACATCAAGATGTCCAATGTGAAAACCATTCCTAACCAGTTCGAGATCGACTTCAGGGTGAAAATTCGGGAATGAAGTGCGCCAGATCCACGGCTTGCCGGGCGAGGCGTCCTTGGGTACGACAACAAACGCCGGGTCTCCATCCAACTCGAAAGAGTGTTTTTCGAACCCCTTCCAGTCCGAAATTTTGGTGCTCAAGGGCGGAGTCTCTTCAGCAGCTGCTGAGAACCGAGCCAAGCCGAAGGCGGCGAGAATAATGAGAATGGTTCGTCTGGAAAGTGTTTTCTGCATGGACTCGTAAGGCGATACACGTAGAGAGCACTTCAGTCACGGATGTTCATCAAACCTTCGGTTCAGGAGGGAGAACTCAAATTTTCCAGGAAGGGACGGGTAATCTATCGAATCCACGCGTTGGTCGAGTTGCGTGGTGCCGGATGACTATCTTTCTCTTGGATTCCCTGCTGTTTGCACTTTTTTACCAGGAAGTCACTTTCGATGGATCAGATTCGACCGGCAAGCTTGTCCTCGATCGCTTGCGCGAGTTAATCGGTCGTGACCGGTTTGCCGATTATGGCGTGGTCTCAGTCGACTTGACACTGCTCTCCGGACTTATACGCAGGAAAATTTCCGCGCGCACGCCTTCTGGCTCGGCGTTCTTGATTCGAAGCCGTCCGCCGTGGAGTTCGACAATCGTATTGCTGACCGATAATCCGAGACCTGTGCCAACACCAGTTGGCTTGGTGGTAAAGAAGGGCTCGAAGATCTTATCCAATTTGTCCGGGGGGATCCCCGAGCCGTGGTCGCGAACTATCAGAGCAAGAATTTCGTTGCCTTGTCGGATTTTGTTCATCCGACGTTCTCCGTGATTGTTGACCAGATCTTCCGGCGTTATCGAATCCGTGGCGACCTCGAGGGAGGCGCCATCTTCGCTGGCGTGGATTGCGTTGATCAACAAGTTGATCAAAACCTGTTCGATCTTGTCCCGGTCGGCCATCGCGTCAGGCAGGTCTTCAGCATAATTCCTCTCCAGCCGGATATCGTGATGCTTGAGTTCGGGACCGACCATTCGAATCGCTCGCTCTAACATTTTGTTCACGCTTTCGGGTTTGATGCGGAGTTCCTTGGGCTTTGAAAAATCGACCATGTCGACAACGATCCGGTCGGCGCGAACGAGGGCTTCGCGCATGATTTCGAGCATTTTGGTTTCCGTCTCATCGCCATCGGTTCGCCGGTTGTTGAAGAAGTCGATGCCCATTTGTAGCATCGCCAACGGGTTTTTGACCTCGTGGGCAACGCCCGCGGCGAGTCTGCCGAGTGATTCGAGTTTTTCAGATTGAATCAGTTGGTTGCGCAGATTGGAGACTTCGTCGGTGCTCGTTTCGAGAACCGAATCCAGCCGATCGATGGTCGTTTGGAAAGTTGCGCGTTCCTGGGCGTGACGGTGACGTTCGATCGCATTGAGAATGGAGCGGCCAACGAGATCGGGACGAAGAATATCTTTTGGCAGGAAATCCTGAGCGCCAAGATGGATCAGTTCGGACGAAAGAGATTCGGCGTCAGGATCACCGCTGAGCACGAGAATAGGAGCCTTGCCTTCACCCACCATTTCTTTGATGCGGGTAAAAGTCATGAGGCCCTGGCTGTCGGGCAGGCTGAGATTGAGGACAATGGCGTCAATCTTGTTCGGGCTGTCCGCCGCGTTGAGAATACTGGTCGCCTCCGCGAGGGATTCCGCAGTCTGGATTCGCCAGTCTACCTGAGGCTCGTGGGGCCGGGAAACGCCATTGTTCTCCGGGCGGAGCAGTTCGCAGAAAAGCGTTCGGTCGGCCGGGTTGTCCTCGATCAAGAGAATGCTGTAGTGAACTTGTTGAGGACTATCGTCTTTCGTCGGCACGACCTACGCTAACTCTAGGATAGGTATCGTCGAGAGAGTTTTTCGGAAGTTCGTTGCGGAGCCGCCGGAGCGAAGTTACCGGCGGCGGAACGATTTTTGCTGGCCAATCCGATATTCAACATGACACGCATTCTTCTTGTGGACGACGAGCCGGGTTTCACTGCGGCGTTGATGATAAACCTTGAAGAAACCGGGAAATTTACGGTGGATGTGGTCAACGATCCGCGGAACGCACTGCGCAAGGCCTTGGAGTTTAAGCCAGAGGTGATTCTTCTGGATGTGGTAATGCCAGGCCTCGACGGAGGCGACGTCCTCACGCTGTTCCGGTCCGAAAAGCAGCTGTTGGACACACCGGTTATTCTCGTGACGGCCATGGTGGACCCGACCAAGACTGCGGCGGGCCTCGGCGTGGTAGAGGAAGCGGGGCAGATCATGATCGCTAAGCCTGTCCAAATGGATGTGCTCCTCCAGGTAATCGAAAACTCTCTGGGTCGGCCGGTCTAGCCGTTCGGTCGAAGGGAAATTGCAATCAGTTCAGTGATTGCTTTCCGGTTCTTTGAGGGCGCTCTCCTGATCGACGTCTTTACGCCGAATCACTTTTCCTGCCGTCAGGAACATGATGCGAATATCGAAGAAAAAGGACCGTTTTTTCACGTATTCGACGTCGAATTCCAGTTTTTCTTGAACTTTCAACTCCGCACGTCCGTTGATCTGAGCCCAGCCGGTCAGGCCCGGTTTGACGCGGTGCACCCCTTGCAATGTGCGCATGGCGATGAGGACTTTTTCATTTGGCAAAACCGGTCGCGGTCCAACAAAGCTCATGCGGCCGCGCAGAATGCTCAGCACCTGCGGGAGTTCGTCGAGGCTGGTTTTCCGTAAGAATCGGCCGACAGGAGTCACCCAATCCTGCTCGCCAGGTAGAAGATGTTTGCCCATTTCCGGGGTGTCGACGCGCATCGTCCGGAATTTCGGCATGCGAAAAACGTTGTTTTCGAAACCAACTCGATCAGACCAATAGAATGCCGGCCCGCGGGACGACAGCCGAACGACCAGCGCGATGAGCATCATCGGCAGCGCGAAAATTGTCAGGATAATCAGCGAAACTAGAATATCGAATAGCCGTTTCATTATTCCTGGCTTTGCGGTTCAATTTTTCCGCTGAACTGCTCTTCAATGCAGCGGATCAGAGTTTCTGTGGTGACGGGCTTGGCGATCAGGGTTCTATCTCCGAATTTGACCACACCGTCGCGGTCAGGCGCATCGTCGGGTCCAATCATTGCAGTTACCACCAGCACGGGGATGTCGCGTAATTCGGGATCCTCTTTCATCGCATCCATGATATCGGCGCCTTCGACTTTCGGCATGACGATGTCCAGAAGGATCAAATCGGGCTTCAACTCGCGAATTCGGTCAACTGCTTCGCTCGCGTCGTTGACCACCTCCACCTGGTAGTTTCCAGTGCTTTCCAGGTTGCTCTGGACGCCGATCGTGAAGTGCGGCTCGTCATCAATAATCAAAATACGTTTTTTCATAGCACCCGAATTCAGAAGCGTCTGCGAACGGCGCGCGAATAGCGAGCAAAAACCTTTCCGATGTCCCCTGCATTCAGGCAAACTCTGCTCGAAATACCTCCAGATCATGACAGAATCCGGCTCAAACACCAATTCCGATCCGCATCCCAAACGGCGAAAATCGTTACCCGCAAGGATAGTCCTCGGTTTGGTAATACTGAATTTTGGACTCATAGTTTTTGGTTTGATTCTCCTGTTCGGCATCTCGGAACGCTGGTGGCTTGGGACCGTTCTGACCTATGCGCCGCGGGCGGCTCTGCTGATCCCCGGGCTGATCCTGCTTCCCTTTTCGCTTTTTGCCGGGCGAGCAGCTGCTGGCGTCAACGCGGTTTCTCTCGCTCTCACCTCCATCCCGATCATGGAGTTCCAGATGCCCCTTCGTTTCGGCTCATCGCCGGTCGGCGAACCGATTCGTGTTCTCACCTGCAATGTTCAGCGATTCAAGCCGGATTTCGATTCCTTACTGGCCGAGATCGTCGCCACGGATTGCGACCTCGTCGTGCTTCAGGAAGCCAAAGGCGACAAGCCGCAATCGCTACTGGACGCCTTCGACGGCTGGCACGTCGTTTCGACGTTCGAATTCTGGATCGCGAGCCGCGACCCCGTTGTTTTGCTTTCCCGCTGCCAAAGCCAGGTTTTTAATCGGGAAAGCGCGATCGCGGTTGAAGTGCAGGCGGAAACCGGCTCGTTTGTATTGGTTGATGTCCACCTCGTCACCGCCCGCCATGGTCTGCTCCTGCTCAAGCCGTCGACAAGAAGCGAAGAATCGACCGGCAAATTTCGAAAATATCAGAAAAACCGCGCCGCGGAGGCGGAAGAAGTTCGGAAATTCATCGATCAGGTCGAGAGCGGAAAACCCACAATCGTAGCAGGCGACCTCAACCTTCCCGCATCAAGCTATCTGTTCCGCCGCGTCCGAGGCGATTTCACCGACGCCTTCGCCGCCGCTGGGTGGGGTTACGGCCAAACGGCGCCGAACGACGGGGCCGGCCGACTGCCAGCCGGTTGGCCGTGGATCCGCGTCGATCACATTCTAACGAACGATTTCTGGCACGTCGAAAGCTGCCAAACCGGAAAAAGCAACGGATCCGATCACAAATGCGTTTGGGCGGATCTCATTCTCCGGCCTTCGGGCGATTGAGAAGATCGTCGTAGAGTGTGAGGATCTTTTCAAACGTGTTGCGGATGTCGAAAGTCTCTTCGGCCCGCTTCCTCGCCGCCGCTCCCATCCGCGTCCGAGTTTCTTTTTCGCTGATGAGAACAGACAGCCCTTTCACGTATGAATCCGGGTTTTTGGGCTCGCAGAGAAACCCGGTCTGTTCCGTTACGACTTCGCGATTTCCCTTAATGTCGCTGGCGACGATCGACAATCCTGAAGCCTGAGCTTCGATAAGGACGCGCGGCAGACCTTCCCAGAGCGAGGGCAGCAGCATCACATCGCAACCCGCCATCAGTTCGTTAGGGTTTGGATGCCAGCCGATCAACTCTACTCGATGTCCCATCTCACGCGCCACGATCTTTTGGCGCAACGGCTCCTCCAATTCGCCTTCGCCCGCCATCAGGATCCGCCAGCGAGCGTCCGGCAGCTGCTGGTCGAGCGCGGCCGCGATATCTGGAACAATCATCGATTGCTTTTGCTCCATAAATCGACCGCCAATGACGATCGCGACTTCCTCATCATCGAGACCGTGTTCCTTCCGAAAGTCCACGCGCGCTTGCGCATTGTTCTTGGAATCGTAC
Source organism: Verrucomicrobiales bacterium (assembly GCA_047620505.1). GTDB lineage: Bacteria > Verrucomicrobiota > Verrucomicrobiia > Verrucomicrobiales > DEV007 > JBLHKS01. Next base: position 18,777 of record JBLHKS010000066.1, read on the forward strand.
AAATCCAAATCCGCTCCGTTGTAAATCGTAATACACTTCTCCGCGGGGATCCATTTGTTCTCAATCGCCATTCTTCGCTCTTCGTCATTAACAAAGATCACTTTATCACAATACCGCGCGGCGAACTTTTCGACTCTGGAGTAAATAAATCGGCTTAATTTGCTGGAATACTCGTGAAACGCGAATCCCCGAACATGGTGGACAACCGCGCCAACGCCCGCCCGCCGGGCACTGATTCTCCCAAGCACACCGGTCTTCGAACTATGCGTATGGACGATGTCGAATTGCTGCTCTTTGCAAATCTGACGGATGCGCCGCAACGCCCGCCAGTCTTGCTGAAGCCGGATGGGACGATCTAACTCCGGCACGAAGTGGCAGCGGGCGCCAATTTTCTCCAGCTCCCGGGACAGATCGCCTTCGCCCTGGCAGATGAGATGAACTTCGAACCGCTCCGGATCGATGCGTTTGCAGATGTCCATCGTCGAGCGCTGCACTCCGGTGAGATGGGGAAGCACGACCATCTGGCAGATTTTTTTCCTGGGATTTGTGCTCATGCTGTTTGAGTTGGCGGTTTTCGGGAAATCGAGGTGGCCGTTGCTGCAAGCGTTGCCAGTAGGACCCAGAAAAGTGTCGAACGCAGACCTTGATGGGTGACTCCATAGGCGAAAGGAGGAATCAGATAGATCCAATCGCGGACCGGGATGTGGCGGACGATGAGAAAGACAAACAGCCCGAAGCCGATCACGCCGTAACTGAACAGGACGGTTCCGAAAATGGAATGCATCTCATTGCTTTCGTTTGGAAATCGCTCGAGTCCCCACTCCCCGGCACCGAAAATCAAATGTTCGGGATGATCGAGGATCCGGTCATAGCCGCGGCCGCCGAGACTGTCGTCCGATTGATGGCCGATATTTGAGAGCCGGTTGGCCAGGTTCTCACCGATCGCGGTATCCTGAAAAACAAAGACGATGGCGAGGCTGCCGATCAAAAAGAGGCCGAACTGCCAGAAAGATTTTGAAAAATGAAGCGTCAGCAACAGAGCCAGTGAGATTCCCGCGGCTTTGGATAACGAAAGCGCGACGAGATAGGCAGCGGCGACGAATACGAAAACCTGGGCGAGGACCGGCCACCGGATGCGGCGCATCGTCACGCAGAAAATCGTCGTGGACAACAATCCCCAGTAGCCGAGCTGGTTGGGGTTGTTGAAAAAAAGCGTTTCTCGGCCCGGCGAGGCACCCGCCAGAACAATCGCCAAGGCCGCCTGAAGACCGACGGAAATCGCCACGCCGAGGGCGAGGATTCGAGAAAACTTCTCCCCGGAAAAGGAAAAACCGGCGACGACGATCGCCGCCATTCCCACGTTGAAAACATAATAACTGGCGGAGGCCGCCACTTTCAAATCGTTGAGGACGAGTCCCCAGATGAGGCTGACGATTACCGTGTAGGTCGAAAAAATCGCGCAGATCTTGAGAAAAGAAGCCAACGCCCCCGTTTTCAAGCTCATCCCGCCCAGAAACACCAGGCCGAGCATGAGAATCACGACCATATCGGCCACCTGAGGCAGGCCACTCGAAAACAGATAAAACGGCTTGGCGACAAGGTAGACCACGCAAAGCACGCCGATCAGGTCGCCTGTGCGAAATCCGGCCCAGCGTCCCGCGCCGAATCGCTCGATCGGTTCCGACATGAATCAGGACGGGGCGGAGTTGGTGGACGGTTGTTTTTGGGGGACCATGTCATTGAAGGCGCTGACGAACTTTTCGGTCATGTTGCGCAGCGAAAAGCGTTCTTCAAACCGGCGCCGGCCCGCCTCGCCGAATTTCTCGCGCAACGCGTGGTCCGCCGCAAGTTGTTCGAGCGCCCCGAACAGTGCGCCGGCGTCTCCGGGAGGGACGCGCAGGCCGGTTTCTCCATGAGCCACGACCTCTTTGAGGCCGTAGGAATCGCTGGCGATGACTGGCCGGCGGGCGCGCATCGCCTCCAGCGCCACGAGGCAGAATCCTTCTTTGGAATCGACGTTCCAGACGCCGAACTCATTCTCGATCCGCTCGCTTTCGACTGAGGGACAGACGACGATATCCGATTCTTCGATCAATTCCGGGATGTCGTCGCGAAACCCGATGAATTCGACCGATTTTTCCAGATCCAGGCCGGAGCGGAGTGACTTCAGGTATTCCATGAACGGCTCGTCGCGGGACTGGCCGCCGATTTTCAGCTGAACCGACGCGCCCGACGCGGAGAGTTTGCCGACTGCCTCAATCAAGTGATGCGGCCCTTTTCCGGGGACGATGTTGCCGAGAAAAAGAATCTTCAGCGCTCCTCCAGCAGCTGCCAGGGGATATTCCGGCGCCCCGCCGGGCAGATCCGGGATTCCATTGTAAATCACGGATGTCTCCGGTGCCGATTCGCGGCCGAGAGCTTCGTTCAGGCCGCCAGCGACCGCGTTGGAAACGCAGATCATCCGGGTGGCGAGCTTGCGGCACATTTTATAGATCCGGTTCAAATTGGAAACCGGGCCCATCTGGACGTGCCAGAGCACAGGTTTGCGAGCCAACTTCGCGCCGAGCCCGATTTCGATGACAGCACGTTCCTGAGCCGCGTAAACCAGATCGATCCCGTGTTTTCGGAAAAAGCGCGCAGCTTTGAGATTGTAGGGAAGCAGTTGGAAGGCCACGAGAGACAGCTTCTTGAAAATGGAGCCCTGGATGGCGGATTTGCCGAATTTCAGGAGGCCTTTCGGCGCGGGAAGCACGGCTGATTCAACCCCTTCCTGTTTCGCGCGCTGGAGATATTCCCAATCGCCCGGTGCCACCGCCACGGCCTCCAGCCCGGCGTCCCTCGCCGCGACGGCCAACTGAAGCGCCATTTTCTGCGAACCGGCAAATCCCGGATAGGCGGAGAAGAATGCGATTTTCATTGTCTGAGCCGAGTCTAGCGCGCTTTGCGCAAAGCAGACAAGTATTCTTGCCGTTATCCAGCGTTTTCGGTGGCCGGCGCGAACTGAATTAGCTTGAGTCCGCCGTCGATACCGGGAAAGATCCGGGCGCGATCTCATGAGCGAAACTGAAACGAACTCCAATCCTTTGGTTTCTGTCATTATTCCGACTTTCAACCGGGCGGGGATGATCGCTGGGACCCTGGATTCGATTCGGGAACAAGCTCATCGGCCGATTGAGATCCTGGTCGTTGACGATGGATCGACCGACGACACCGAAGCGCGGGTTGAAGAATTCGTCAGCCGGATTCCGTCCGGAACCGGCCTGACTTTGCGCTATTTCAAGCAGGAAAACCGCGGTGTCGCCAGCGCCAGAAATCAGGGACTCAAACAAGCGCAAGGTGCCTACATTCAGTATCTCGACTCCGATGACTCGCTGCTGCCCGACAAGGTTTCCACTCACGCCGGGTTTCTGGAATCCCATCCGGATTTCGACGTGGTCTACGGCCCGGTCCGGGCTCAATTTGGAAGTGGCGAAACCGAAGATTTTGGGGCACCGATCGACGAAGATCACCCCGAGCGGCAGATCGCCGATCACCTTTTCGCGGTGCATGCGCCGCTGTTTCGCGCCGGTCCATGTCTGGCTAAGGGCTTCTGGAACGAGAATCTGATTTCCTGCGAAGACTGGGAATATTTTTCGCGGTTCAAGACGGGCCGCAACCGGCTGAAGTTTCTGCCGGAGGTCTGCGCGACCCAGGACCGGGGCGATCATCCTTCCATCACCTCCAACCGGGACGCGAGATTTTACCTGGCGTCGGCGGAGGCCGCGCTCGTCGTGCGCGAAACCTGCCGCGAGGCGGGGATTGACATCGGACGCGTCAACCGCCAAATCGCGGAACGATTGTTCAAAAACGGGGTGCATCTGGCGCGAATCGGCGAAGTTGCCCACGCGAAAAAATTCCTGTCAGCTGCCAAGCGGAAATCCGGCGCGAAAATCGGTCTGATGATTGCCGGATTCCGTATCACCTCGCTGATTCTTGGCTGGCGGCTGGCGGCCCGGATGATTATCCGGCTGGCTGGAAACGCCTGAGCCGACCGGGTTTTCAGCCCGAATGCGGGGGGGGGGTCAGGATCGCCAGTGCCCCAAGTCGCGAGCGGTGATTTTTTCGAGAAGATCGATCTCCTCGGAAAATGTCTCGTTCAGCCGCTGGCGCATTTCCTCGCCAAGCGGCTTGCGGCGGACTTTGCGAGTGTTGAATCGCTGAATGAAATTGAGGATGTTTGTCTTTTTGATGCGCAGCGTCCGTTTGAGAAATCTGCGGATTCCCTGGATCGGCCCGGGCAGCCGGTGGGCGATGAAGCGCTGAAGAAACTTGCTTCTGGGCTGTTTGTTCGGGTTGACCACGGGAAATTCCGTCCGGCCATCGCATTCCAGCCCGAGGAAATCGAGACATCGATTGTAGCAGTCCGCAGTGTCTTTGTGGAAATCCTCCATGAATATCACGAGGATCTGTTCGGGATCGAACTGGTTGAAGTAGCGCTGGAGCTGGGTCCCGAGCCGGCCGATTTCTCGGTATTGCAAAAGAAGGGGATCGAAGCAATCGGGCGGCAGGCTCTTGCCTTCGGCCCTGTCCTTCTGAAGGTCCCAGGCTGCTTCAAATTCGGAGGCATTTTCCCATCCCGCCCAAAAATGCTGGGAGTGCATGGAATAAATCAGATCAGCCGGATTGCGCAGCATCGCGATGATCCGCGCCTTGGGAGAGAATTGTCTGATTCGCTCTGCGGCACCCTCGGACCAGAGATAATAGACGGAAGCCTCGCCGGCGATCTGGGATTCTTCCGCGTCTTCGAAAACCTCGAGATATTCGCTCAGTTCAGGTGCCTCCTTGTCGCCGGCTTTCCGGGCATCGAAACCGATTCGATGGTTTCCAACAATTTCATTGGCAAAGTAATGCGGCTCCTTGGCTTCCGGCATGAAAATCCCCGGATGTTCCCGCAGATAAGAATAAAGAGCGGTGGTTCCACACTTCGGCGCACCCACGATGAAGAAACTGGGTTGAGTCGAAGCCATCTTCGGTTCTAACATCGAGCGTACCGGGCATCAAGACAATTCCTCGCCGTCAGCGTCCGCGCTTTTCCCGTTCGCCTTCAATTGCCTTTGCATTTTGAGTATGGAGCGGATCTGGCCGAAGTTAAGGACGATGCAGATTCCCACGTAGACGGCACCGCCCACCACGACGCTGAGGCTGAGTTTCGCCCAATCGGGAAACGGCCCGAACCAGGCGCGCTGGGCGAATTCGATCGCGCCCACCATGGCGGCAGAGGCGAGAAGGGGACCCCAGAGACGGGCGAAATCGCCAATCAGATTGAAATCGGTCGAGCGTGAGACCCACCAGAGCGCGACGGGAAACATCGAGAACGAAACCGCTGCCATGCCCCAGCACATCGCGACCAGTCCCTTTGGAGCCAGAATCAGAATAGCGGTGAGGATCAGTCCCGTAATCAGCAACTGAATCTTGATGAACAGACCCGCCCGGTTGATGGACCGGAGCGCTTCCCGGATCACCAGAAGAAAAGGCGCGGGTGCCATCGCCACGAGAAAAATCCGTAAAACCGGCGCGGCCGGCGCCCATTTTTCGCCGAGAAATGCGTGGACAAAGTCCGGCCCGAGGAGGGCGGCGCCGGTGATCGCGGGGCAAGCCAGAAGGCCCGCGAGATAAATATTCTGCCGCAGAACCCAGCGCATTCTCTCCGGCTGATCATTGATTTTCGACAACGCCGGGTAGAGGACCGTGGTGATCGGCATAACAATAATGCTCAACAGCGACTGGAACAGCCGGTTGGCCAGAGTGTAAAACCCGACATGAACCGCCCCGAGCCAAGCCCCGACGGCGAATCGCGGGACCTGCTGTTCGAGAAAGGTGATGAAGTTGGAGCCGGTCATCTTGATGCCCGGAGCCATCACAAAAGCCAATCGCGTTACCCTGAATTGGAATCGCGGCCTCCACTTCGCCGCCGGCCACAGAATGACCAGAGCAACGACCCCTTGCATCAACTGCTGGTAGATGATCGCGTAGGCCCCGTACCCGTTGAGGGCGAGGCTGATCCCGGTAATCCCGCCCAAAGCGGTGGAAACGGTCGAGCGGATCATGAACGTCCGGAATTCCATCCGTGCCTTGACCAGAACCGTCGGCACCGAGGAGGCGGCGAAGATCGTCGCCAGAGGGGACAAGGCGCGCAGCATGCCTGCCAGCCGGGGTTCGTCAAAAACGCCCGCCAGCAGATCGGCGCCGAAAAAAGTCGCCAGCGAAATCAGGATTCCGAACATCAAAATCGTCCAGAACAGGGTCGAAAGTTCCGAAGAGTCCGTGATCCGGCGGCTGATCACCGCGTCGGCGGAGCCGAACACAACAAAGGAGGCGAACGCGGCGACGATTCCGCACAGGCCCGCCAGTCCGAATTCCTCCGGGCCGATCAGGAGGGCGAGAATGAAGAAGACCGCGAACGTCAGCAGCTGCTGGCCAACTTTTTCGAGAAGTATCCACAGCATTCCCCGGGCCATGCGTTTCCGAAGGCTCATATCGTCGGTGCTGCCATCATCCTCTCAGGTAAAGCAAGCGACATGACGATGCGCGAATCTTTTCCTGAAAAGTGTTTTTTTCAGGCCATTTGAAGCTTTACACGAAATCTACCTCCTCTAGAATTAGGCGACTGAATTCTGAGAATCGGGCTGAGATCGCGGGAGATGCATATATTGAAATTCGAACTTCAAATCCTCCTGCTGCTTTCTGTGTCAATTGCGGGGCCCGTTTTCGCGGATCCGCCCGGCCGGGAAGAGGTGATCGATCCGGTGCTGCAGCCCGGCATCGTCACCGAGATCACCGAGATCACCGAGATCACCGAGATCACCGAGATCACCGAACGCCCCGCGCCCGCCCTTCCCACGATCGAATGGGACCGCCGCTCGCCGGTCAAAGCGAGTATTGGCGTCCTCGGATTCCATAACGACAATCTTTTCATCTCCGGCGGCGAGCCTCAGGCCGATTTCGTCTTTCAAATCCGCCCCGCGATCTGGTTTGAATCTTCCGAGCGCCGCGACCTCCGCCGCCACTACCTCAAGGCCGGATACGATCCCAAAATCATCCGCTACGCCGACTTTGACCAACTGAATACGGAAAACGATCAGTTTCAGCTCCGCTATCAATTCCTTGGATCGCGGGTGAGTGCCTCTTTCTATCATCGGGACGTTGAACTTTCAGGCTCGGTGCAACCCCTCGAATCGGGAGACGATCCGGCGGCGGCTCAAGAGGAACAGGCGTTGGAGGACGAACAAGCGCAGCAGGATCTCAACGACGTGGAACGCGAACTGGGGCGCCGGGTGGGAGGCTCGGGGCAGAATTCCTACGCCGTTCTGCAATATCAATTCAGCGACAAAGCCTTTTTCCGGCCCGCCGCGCGCCGCCATTTTCGTGATTTTGGTGGAGCCAGCCCCGGCGAAATGGAGGAAATCTGGGTTGAAGGATTCCTGCACCGGGCCATCACCGATCACATCCGGCTGGCCGCCGGCCCCCGATTCGGTCAGGTCAATTTCAGCGAATCGTTCGACCAGAATTACACCCAGGCGCTCCTGCGCGGCTATTTCACCCCGTCGGACAAGCTGATCATCGACGGCTGGGCCGGGGTGGATTTTCGCGAGTTCGACTCCGGAAATTCAGACCTATCCACTCCAGTCTTCCTCGGCAGGATTCGCTGGAAGCCCAGTGACATGACCGAATTTTCTCTAGAAGGCTTTCGCAACGAGCGGGCCTCCGTCCTTGGCGACGCGATCGATTCGACCGGAGTCCGGTGCCGCTATCGCCAACGGTTGCCAGGCGACTGGGAATATTCGTTCGCGGGTGGTTACACCGAATCCGAATTCTCCGAGACAACCCCGGTTGCTGGCGGCGTCCGGCGCGAAGACCAGTTCTCTTTCCTTCGCAATACGCTCAGCTACCGGGTCAGCGACCGTGGATGGATCCGTGTTTTTCACGAATTCCGCGAAAACACTTCCAACCGCTCAGCGGGCTTCGAACGCAATCTGACCGGTTTTTTGCTCGATTTTCAATTCTAACTCTCTCAACATCCGTCCACAAATCTCATGAAGCGCACATTTCTTCCTTTCTTCCTTCCGGTGCTTGCCCTGGCGTTGATGACCACCGGCCTTTCCGCCGCCGACGACGACTACATCCTCCAGCCTGGGGACGGTGTTCTGGTCACCGTCTTCGAACACAACGAGGTGACGACCGAAACCCAGATCTCCGCCAGCGGCGAAATCCGGATGCCGCTGATCGACTCGGTTTCGATCGGCGGAAAATCGGTCAAAGACGCCGTTGCCGAAATCACCAACAAACTCTCCCAAGGCTTCGTCAACGATCCCAAGGTCGTTCTCACGGTCACCGGCGTCGGCGTTGATCAGGCCATCGTGATCGGCATGGTCCAGCGGCCGGGAATGGTCGATTTCCCGGCCAATCGTCCGCTCGATATTCTCAGCGCGATCGCCATGGCCGGCGGTTTTTCTCAGGGCGCCGATCTTAACCGTGTCACGATTCGGCGCGGCGATGTCGATCAAACCCGCGTGATCGCGGTCGATTCGCGCAGCTTGACCGGCGAAGACGCCGCCGCTGTCAAGCTCGAACCGAACGACATCGTCAGCGTCGGACAGAGTTTCGCCCAGCAGGTCACTGTAATGGGCGAGGTCGCCCGCCCCGGATTTGTCGCGATGCCCGCTGGCGGCGATCTCAACCTGCTCAGCGCGATCGCCAACGCGGGCGGCTACTCTGAAAAGGCCGACCCGGCCAACATCCTGGTCCGCCGGGGGACTTCGGTTCACCAGGTCAACGCCCATCGCCTCGCCAAAGTGGACGGCGTCAAGCCCTTCGAGCTTCGACCAAGCGATGTCGTCACCGTCGGCCGAATCCAACTCCACACCGTCACTCTAATCGGCGAAGTCCGGTCGCCAAGCATGATCGAGATTCCAGCAAGTGCCGGGCTCGATCTGATCGAGGCGATCGCCCTCGCCGGAGGCTACACGAACAACGCCAACCCGAAACGCGTCATCGTCCGCCGCCAGCAGGATGAAGGAGACGCGAAACTCTATCGGGTGGATGCGCGGCGGCTGGCGAAAGATCCCGAAGCAAGACCGTTTGAACTCGAAGCCGGCGACACCATCACAATTCCGGAACGAATCTTCTGAGATCACCTCCGCGATTCCGTCCAGACCCAGTCCAGGCGCGCCCACTTCATCAAAACATGACCAATTGCGACGAGCTAACCGGCCCGAGCCCCCAGGAGGATCAAAGAGCAATCGATCCGCGCCAGCTCCTGAGCAAAGTTCAGGAAAAATTGTGGATCCTTGTGCTGACGACGATCCTGGGCATCGCGGCCGGCGTCGCCTACGTCAAATACGTCAGCCCGGTTTACGAAGCGACAGCCACGGTCGAAGTCCTGAGCGGCAAGCGGAGCCCCGTCGGGGATGGCGGGCAGAATGATCTCAAAAACGCCGACGCCCTCGGCACAATCGCCGCCATCCTCAACCGGATTTCCCTGTTTCAGCGAGTCATGGAACGCGATGATATCCTTGATCACGAAAATCTGGAAATCGCCGCGGAACTCGAACCGGTGCAGCGGGCGGCGGGGTTGCAGAGGCTCGTTCAGGTTCAGATTCGCCGCGACACCCGGCTGATCGACGTCGCCGTCGAACACAGCGACCCCGAAGTCGCCAAGCTGCTCGCCAACGCGATCGTGAATGAATTCATCGAGGAACGCAGCCAGATGGAAGCCGGCGCCACCAAGTCTTCGTTTGAAATGCTTCTCGGGGAAAAAGAGAAGATCGACGAGTCGCTTGAGACCCTGGAGACGATGTTGCAATCCGTTGAGAAGGTCCTCGTCACCAAATCTCTGATTGAAGAAAAGGAAACCGAGATCCAGCAGCTGCTGACGAACCTTGGCGAGCTTCATCCGGACGTGAAAGCCGCCCGGACCCAGGTCGCGGTGGCATACGGAGAACTCGAAGAACAACTCGCTAAAGCGCGCGCCCTGATCGAACCGGCGCTTGCTCCCGAAGGGGCCGATCAAGGGGGCAATGCCGTTTCGCGCGAGAAAAAACTACTGCTGGAAGCCGATCTTTTCGAACTGAGCCAGCGTGCGCTCACGCGCGAAATTGATTCGGAACGCGCCACACGCGACGTGATTGTGGCCAGATTGAAGGAAGCCGAAATCATCAAAGATCTCGACACCACCCCGGTGATTCTGGCCGAGCCGGCGTTTGCTCCGCTACATCCCGTCCGGCCGAAGCCGGTTCTGGTTTGTGCCCTCGCCACCGGGCTCGGATTCATCTGCGGCCTGATGCTTATCTGGCTGTCACACGCGCTGAACCAGAGAATTCGGACCGTGGACGAGGCGCAAACTCACATCGGCGTTGCCGTCCTCGGTGCCGTGCCTCATCGCAAGGGAATTGCCAAGGTCGGTTGGCTCATAAGGCGGAAAAAACGCGAACTGGTTACTCTCAAAAATCAATTTCAGCCCGAAATCGCCGGTGGCAATAAGAAAGGGAAGCCGGCCCAGGCGCCGATCAGATCCGGACGGAATATCGAACCCCTGGTTCTGTTGTCCGATCCCGGGAGCGATATTGCCGAATCCTTCCGCACCTTGCGGGCGAAGTTGACTCTGCATTCGCGGAAGAACGACGTAAAAAGCATTCTCGTCACCAGCGCGGTCCCGAACGAAGGCAAAAGCTTCGTCGCCGCCAATCTTGCCGTCGCCTGCGCCGCCCAGGCAGGCGCTCGCACCCTGCTGATCGACGCCGATCTACGCTGTCCGACAGTGGACAATCTGCTGGACGTCAAACCAGGTGAGGGCTTCGCCAAAGCGCTCACCAACGGTGAATCGCCCGTCCCAACGCCGTCCGGAATTCCCAATCTCGACATCCTGACTGCCGGCCGCGATACCCCGAACCCGGCGGAGATGCTTTCGAGTGAAGCCGTTCAGCAGCTGCTCAAAAAACTGACCGAAGAATACGACACCGTGATCGTCGATACCCCTCCCATTAACACCGTCGCTGATGCTCTACTTCTGGTTCCCGCGATCGACTCCGTTCTCCTCGTCGCCCGCGCTGACCAGACTCCGCGAAACGCGGTGATTCACGCCCGCAAATCGCTCGAAGCGGCTGGCGCTTTGGTAGCGGGATTTGTGCTGACAGGAATCAAGCGCCGCTCCGGTTTTGCCTCAAACCGGTACTATTATCACTACGGTGCCGGTTCCACGGACTACTCCCGCAATTACGGGTAATCAATCCGACCGGATCTTGATCAGATCACGCGATCGAGCTTGTCCTCGATCGCTTTCACCAGATGCTCAGTAGTGACCGGTTTGCCGATCATCAAATCGTCGCCAGACTGAACCACTGCACCCGGGTTGGCGTCGTCGGCTTCGACTAACGCGGTCACAAAATCACACCAGTGTTTTCTGAGGTGCAACGCTTTTTTGGACCAGTTTGTTGTTCAGTTTAGTGTCAGGATGGAGTTTTCGAACTGGCTCGGTGAGAGGTAGCCAATCACGTAGGATGGTGTGCTTCCATCATAAGAAACACAGGCTAACGTCGGAGTTCCGCTCCGAGCCAGAGTCCCCAGTCGCCGGCCTTGCCGTCACCGGCGTCCGTGGTGATCAGCTCGATTTCATCGACGTCGGCTAAGTCGATTTCGAATGCTTGAGTCTTGCCCGGTTCGATTTTACGCGAACGAAAGACTTCTTTCCCATCGGCTTTGATTGCGAAGACGACCGTGCCGCCTCGCTGATTCGGAAGACCAACTTTACCGGTTAGCTGTTTCCAGTCTGAACCCGCCAAGTCGTAGAGATGACGCGATTCGGCATGCGCATAGATCCCGGTTTCGAACAATTCTCCGCCAGAGATCAGCAGGGCATCGGGACGCGGCAGATGATCATAGGCAGGTTGCGCCCAACCCACAGTGGCTTCAGCAGGCGTGACCTGAGAAAGCGGGTAAAGATCGTTCTCCGCCGGGACATCTGCAGCTGCGACTGTCTTTCGGTCATTGCGTCGTCCTTGAAGAACCGCGGCCGCGATGGCTCGGGATTTTGACTCCTCAGGAAACCGATCGCGAATCTCGGCGGCGCGGGCAAAATCGCGTTCGTTCATCGCTCCGATAAATTCACTTAGCTCAAGAGATACCTGCATCACCGCAACATCGACAGCGCCATCCTTGGCGACGTCGAAGGTCGAACTCCAAGTCGAAGTTGCGCCGTTGGCGAGGCACGCGACGAGACGTATCGCGGCCGGTTTTCCAGATACGAGAGCATCGCATTTCAGCGCGAAATTTCCGTTTTCATCCGGCACGGCCGAGATCGTTCGAGCATCGTAATCGCTGCCGCCATCCGGGTCGAGATAGGCGATAACCGCGTAGACGGGAATCGATGCTTTGACGGTTCCTGAGATCGAAAAACGCTTCGCTTCTGGCTCTACCTTCAGTCCAGAAAATTCAGCCTTAGCAGGGAGATTCATCCCTTTCACCGATCCAGAAAATTGCGGATGTGAAGCCAGCCGCAACGCGTGGGCCAACGTGATAAAACTGCCTTTTCCTTCGCCTCGCGCTTGGTCGAAATAGCTTCGATTTCCCGAGCCCATCAACGCTGTTCCAAACGCAGCCGCCTCGTCATCGCGCTCGCGACAATGCGGTAGCCCCAATCCGTGACCGAGTTCGTGCGCGATCCCGCCAACGAAGATTGAAATGTGCTTTCCAAGCGAAATTCGGCCGTACTCGCCATCGCGAATCATAGGCTTCTTCAAATGAAGGTTATCGGTATCCAGCTCCGCCGAATCGAGCTGCCACGCGAGCCCGCCACGATGATGCCCGCGAGCGTAGTAGGGGCTCTTGTGGAAAAATGTGTTCTTGTCAGGATCCCACTTGGCAAGGTTCGTAAAAATCAAGACCGTCTCGTGATCTGGATCGATCCCCGCTTTTTTAAGAACGGGCCAACACTCCTTTTGAATGCGTTCGCCATCGGGACGGCCATAATCGGCGTAGCCGCCGGCCCCAGTCGCTTCGTGGATGACCAGTTGATCATCGGCGTCGTAATCGAGTTGGATCGTCCGTCGTCCGAAGCCATGCCGCTCCATTTCGTCTGCGTAGAATTTCTGAATGTGCTCCATGATGCGCTGGAGCCGACCGCGATGGTCCTCGGCGAAATCGCGATCCGCCGTGCGCCAGCAAATGATGTGCAGCTTGCGATCGCCGGCTTGTGGGTTCTCCGAATGATAAGCGCCCAAGATCGCCCGAGCGGCCTCAACTTTTTGCGCGTCTCCAGAGATCGCGACGCGCGCTGGCGTCAATTCTTCGTCAGCGGAAATCGCAGAGCCGAGCCCAAGAGCAAGCGCATTGAGAAATGGGATCAGCAGTTTGATTTTCATCTTTTTTGAAGAAGCCAGAGTCAACCTGCTGAAACAGAAGGGTCGCAGCAAAAGTGACCCGCGGTTGCTCAGCGCTCCACACGCGCGCCGCCGCCGGACATGATCTTTTCGACCTCGGCAAGGCTCGCCATCGTCGTGTCGCCCGGGGTCGTCATCGCAAGAGCGCCGTGGGCGGCACCGTAGTTTACGGCTTTGGCAGGGTCGTTATGCTCGAGGAATCCGTAGATCAAACCCGAGGCGAAACTGTCGCCGCCGCCGACACGATCCATGATTTCGAGATGGTCGCGCTGGTCGGCCTGATGAAATTCGCCGTCGTGCCAGCAGATCGCGCCCCAGTCGTTGTCAGTCGCGGTGTGGACTTCGCGCAGGGTCGTCGCGGTCGCTTTGAAATTGGGGAACTCGGCTATCGCCGTCCCGATCATATTTTTGAAGTTGTCGACGTCGATCCCGCTGATGTTTTCATCGACGCCTTCGACTTCAAATCCTAACGAAGCGG
>JBLHKS010000067.1:0-31732 GCA_047620505.1 Verrucomicrobiales bacterium
TGAGTCCGGCTGCTGAGTTCGCATCAACTGAAGCATCTCTTCGACTGTCGCCTGCTCGGCAATTTCGATCAACCCGCTCATCGGACGCGCTGCGGCCACCGCGATGACATCAGGCGGAAGAACGGCCTCGCCGTTGATCAAATTGCCCGCTTTGGCGTAGGACACAGTCGCGGCGAGATAATCGTATTGATTCGCCCGCTGACCGAGGATGAGAATGAGCGCATCGAGCGCTCCAGGCGGAGCCGGAGGAACCTCGCCATTCTGTTCGGCCTGCTCTATAGCCTGTTCCCGACCAGCGATCTCACGCGCCATGTTTGCCAACGTTTCGCGCGCCGGCAGAATGTCCTCAAACGAGTAATCGGTGCGCTTTTTATCTTTTGCCACGGCACCGATCGCAGTCATCACGTTAGAATCGTCGACTTTAAAAATCGGCAACTGCGTGGCGATGTGAGGCCGGAAAAACACGTCCATGAGCCACTCATCAGCGCCCAGGCGAAATTTCTTGCCGCCAGCTTGAAAACTGACGGTGCTTTTCCCGCGCAACGTCATCAATTGGGCGTAGGCGAAGGTGCCCATCGGCATAATCCGGCCTTCATATTGAACCGGAATCGCGGTGAAAATCTTGACCGCCTCTTCTGACCAAGGCGTATAACTTGTCAGTTCAGACCGGGCCATTCCTGGCAACAGCGCAGAAAACAAGAGGAGTGCGAAAAACTTTTTCATGGTCATTTGTTCTTGGTGATCTCCTCTGCAATTTCGGTAGCCACTTTACCGTCAGCAGCTGCTGACGGCGAAGGGATCGGAAGGGCCGGCTTCTTCTTGGTTTGCTTCTGGATGTGGATCACGAGCCGGGAGATGAAGTGGATCAAAATGAAGACCAAAATCATGTACATCGCGTATTCCGGCCAGCGGTCCGATGGGTTGTCGACCACGGCGAATACGGAATAGTGAACGGTGTCCGGGCCTCCGTCCTGCGGGCCCCATTTCGACTGGAACATCACGATTCCCCGGTCACGCATTGGTTCATTCATGCCGACTTTGTGGGGTACGGGCTCCATCCCCTGCTCGATTTTGGTGATCGCGCTCTCGAACTTTCGAGCCTTCTGCGTTCCCGGATATTTTTCGATGACGAACTCGTCCAATCTGACCTCAAACGGCAATTTGATGCGTTCTTTGACCATCTGAACGCCCCAATTCCGGCCGTCCATCTCGAAAACATGCGGAATCGGCTGGAGAAACTGATTATCCAAGTGATACGGGATGTGCGCCCAAACCAACGTTTCCTTTTCCTCTCCGTCTTCCCCTTTTGGCAGAAAACGCAGGTGAACGCCCGGTAAATTGGCTTCGGACTCTTCTTCGGGATCGCGGTCGAAAATCAGATAGCCGTCGACCGGTTTCATCTCGATCTTCTCAGTTCCTTTCGAACCGTCAGGGACGATGAAACAGTTTCGGGCGTACTTCTGGACGACCAGTTCGAAGGGAAGCTCATCCGTGAAAAACGTCCGCTCACTGCCCTGCTTGGCTTGTCGGAAATTCTCCACCGGAATCACAAAAGCATCAGTCGCACCACCCGACTCGCCTATCTCGTAGACCTCGAGCTGCCAATTATGGTAACTGACGTACTCGCTGGAGGTGTTCCCAGGAAACAGCGCCATGCTGCCTTCAACCTTGTATTGGTCCTCGATAAATCCGGCGAAGATCAAAAAGATAATGCTGAAGTGAACTCCGTAGAGGGCGATATTCTTCGGATTCTTCCGAATTCGGAGAATCGTGCCGAACCCCATGTTGATGCAAAGAATCGTGAGAATCAGGTAGGCTCCCGGAAGGATCAGCGGCATTCCAAAAAGCTTATCATAGAAGAAAAAGCCGCTGAAATATTTGCTGACCGAGTCGTAAAGTCCGTCCTCCATCTGGTTCAGCGTGCCGAGCAGAGTCAGCAACGTCAGGTAAATCAGCAGGGTGGACGCGAGGCCAAGCGATGAGATCCAGTTGAGGAGCAACCAGCCGAACTCTTTGGCGTTCTTTGGGGGAAATTTCTGTTTTTTAAGAAACATGGGCTTTGCCTGTTTGTTAGCAGCGGAAAATCGAGGTGTGCGAGCGGATGAGATCCAGATTCTCGAATTACAGGATCTTCAGGGAATCGCAGAATTCCTTGAAGCGGGCTTCGTGCTCTGCCACGACTTCCTTGGGACCTGTGAGCTTGACGAAGGTTGATTTGTTTTCGCCTTGCTCAAGAATCAGGCCGATCATTCGGAAACCCGCCTTGACCGGAGTTTGCGGTCCCATGCCTTTGAAATCGCCTTCGATATCGAGCCGAATCGCTGACTTTTCCATCAACGACTGTCTCGGCAGCGCGAAGACTTCATCTGCACTCAGCGCCGCCAAGCCCATCTGGCCTCGCCAGCGATTGACGTTCGCCTCGACCGTGCCGCTCGCCTGTGAAACGTAGCACTCGGCCTCAGCTCCGACGCCAAAGCTCAAGTTTACGAGACGCATCCGCATCCGATCCGGGCCTGCGTCGCGCCAGCCAACAGGAATGACGAACCGCGTTTTCCCGAGCCGAACCATTTCGTCCAGGCTGAATCGCTGAGCGCTCGTCGCGTGAATGACCGGCTCCTGCTCGAAAGACTGGAGCTTGCGCTTCTGCGTGATTTCGATGCGCTCCGGCTTCTCGTCGCATCCGGAAAGCACGAGCATCGCGAGAAAAGCGACGGAGAAAGATCTGAGTGGGCGAATTTCCATGAAAATCGGGTCTGGTTTTTACTTCGGCGGTTGGGCTTCGGCGGCTGGGTCCTCGGCGGGCGACTCTTCCTCGTCATCACCGTCAGAGCCAATGTTGATTTCAAGATTTACCGCTCTCTCAAAATCGCGCTTCCCCTGCGGCGTCACTTTCGTCTGCCAGAGGTAAAGTTTTCGGAGTTTCGGAAGCCCTTGAAGCGCGTCGAGACCCAAATCGGTGATTTCCGTTCCGTAAAGATTCAAATAATTCAGATTCTCGAGCCGACTCAGCCGCCCTAAGCCGCTGTCGGTCACCGCCGTGTTTTCCAGATGCAGCCGCTCCAATTCGACCATCCGGCCGATCAGTTTCATCCCCTCGTCCGTGATTTTGCTCCCGCCGAGATCGACCCAGGCGAGATGGCTTTCGACCGGGGCAAGCCGCAGCAGCTGCTCGTCGCCGAATTCCTCAGCGCTGTTGATCACACTTAGCCGAAGTCGGTCGTCCTCAGCCGAAAGCTGCAGCAGCGAAAACCCGATTTCCTCAGCCGCCGTCTGCGCCTCAGCCAGCCGTTCGGTCTGCTCTTTCGGGCTCAGCGAGGCCCACGGCACGATCGGCTCTTCCACAGGCTCCGGCTCTCCAACCACGATCGCCGTGATCGCCTCCAACAGCTCCGGAGTCGGCTCAGCCTCGGCCACTTTCATCGTCGGCGAAGCGCCTTTCTCGATCCAGAGCACCAGGATCGCGATTTCCGATTCGGTCATGGGCACGTCGTCTTTTCCGGGCGGCATGATCTCTTCTTCGTCCGCTTCGGTCACTCGGTAAACCAGCTCGCTCTTCTCTGGATCCCCAGCCACGAATGACTCGCCGATTTCCCCGCCCTTGGCGAGTTCCTCGAAGCTGTCCATCCGCATTTTGCCCTTCACCTTTTCGAGTCCATGACATTGGATGCATTTCTCGTCGAAAATCGGCTGAATCACATCGGTGTAGAGAACCAGCTCGCCGACGTTTAATTCTTCGATTGGAATCTTGACCTCATCTTCTGGAAGCTTCCCTCCAAGCAGTGGCTTCAGGACCTCCGGCGCGTGCTCCGCGAGAAAATCCTCGCCGTGAACCAGCGAACCGCCGAGGTGAGCCGAGTAGCCGACCAAACCAACCGTGATCGTCAAAAGCCCGAGATACAACGGCCTTGGTGCCTTCGCGATCTTCAAAACCAGGACGACAAAAGCGAGCACGGTCACGATCAGCCCAGTCCAGAAGTGCCAGTCCATATTTTCGCCGGCTTCCTGCTCGCCAACCATCAAGCAAAACCCAAGAACCGTCGACGCCGCCGCTCCAAGCGCACCAAACCAAAGCATCGGAGCCACGTTATCGCTCAAACTGCGCAGTGGTCGAATTCCGCGAGCGAACTCAACCACCAAGGCGATGAGAAGCAGCCCGATCGGCACGTGAACCGCGAGAAGGTGGAAGCGCCCGATGAAAATCGCCAAGCTCCACTCTTCGTCGATCCCGCTCGTTCCAATCCAGATCGCACCGACAACCAATGCCCAGATAATCGCAAATCCGGCGGCAATTTTGACCGGCCCGCAACAGGGTTTTGAATCGGATTTTGGTTCGTCACTCATCGTGCTTCTCTCACTCATGTTTTGCGGGGGCGGATTCTTACGTGGGTTTCGTTGCTGCTCAACCGGCAAATTCCAGCAATCCCGGTTGCCTGATTGAGCATTCGACTGCAATCACGCCGTGGACGCCTTCGATTTATCGAGACCTACGCGAATGGAACTGCTAACTGAAGACGAAATTGAGGACCGCTGGGCGCGCGCGCTTAGCATGGATGATTCCGACCGGGCTGCGGCCTGGCGCGGGCTGAAAACCAAGCAGCTCACGCTCTTCGCCTGGCTCGGTCATCGCGGCGAAACGCGGTTCGAACCGGAGGTCGCCGAACTGCTGATTTCCACGGCGACGCTGATCTGGGCGGTGTTTGCGGAGGACGAAGATGAGGACGACGACGACCAGCAGCTGCTGACGGTCGGCCCGGACGAGCTTGCCAAACTGGAAGAGGTCAACGCTCCGATCCTCCAGATGCTGAGCGAAGACGAAGCGTTGAAAACGAGTTTCGAAGAGCGGTTCGACAACCTCGTTTACCACTTGGAAGAGGGCCTCGACCAGCAACATCTTTTCCAGCTGGCGTTCGAGCGGCTCGACGACGCTCACGCTGATCGAAACCCGGAGCTGAACGATTTTAATTTCGCGTTGCTGTTGTTTTTCTTGAAGATCCTGATCGACGCGCTTGATGGAGAGTGATGAATTCTTTCCCCACTTCTGCTTTTCAACCTCAGCCGGGAAAACTCGGCCACTTGGTTTTCGAGAATCCCGATCGCGGAGTCGCGCCACGGCTTGAGCTTTCGATCGATCTGCCCTTCGGGCCCTTCGAAATCGATGACGAAGAAATCTCGACGGCGCTGTTGCTGAGCGGAATTCGGGTCCAAGGCCGGAGTTGGCGAGATTTCGAAAACGCAGCCGCCGACATTTCGCTGGCTGACGGTCAGGTTCGGCTTTTCGGCTCGCACAATCCGGTCGAACTCACGAGTTTGACTTTTGGCGAACTCAGCGGCCAGACGATTTCGGCAAAGCTGGAATTTGAGATCGATTTCGAAATGGAGGGCAACGACGAATACGGGATCATCCCGCTAACGCTCGATGCAAAGCTGGAAATCGGGCGTTTGCGAATCGCGACTTCGATCAACAAGCGCCTCAACGCCGAAGCGTCAGAGATCGAACGCGAACTCGCGGAAATCGTCGATTTTGCCGCCTACGGAGCGATGGAAAAAGCTCCGGGCGGTCTGGAATATCCGTTGGCCTGAAGGCTAGCCGCCGATCTTCGCCTGAGTCGCTTTCAACGCGGCTTCGAGCTGGGCTGCGATCGCTTGGTGCGCCTTCAGCTGAGCAGCTGCTGCATCGGCCGCAACTTTCTTAGCCGTCACCGTTTTCTCAGCAGTCGCGACTGCGGTCGTAGCATCCGTCGCGTCTTTCGCTGCGGATACGGCCGATTTTTTGCTTTCGCCGACCAGCTTGGTTGCTTCAGCGAGGTTCGCCGTCAGAGCGGTCTCCAAAGCCTTGAGCGAAGCGTCGGTTTTAGCAGCGTCGACCGCTTTTTTGATCTCACCGGCGACCATTTCGAGATCCTTGACCTTCTTGTCAGCAGCCGTTTGGAGCTTCTTCATCTGGTCGGCCTTCGCCTTAGTGCTGGCAAGCAACGTGTTGGCATCGGTGGCTGCTTTCGTGGCCGTGTCCGATCCAGTTTTCGCAGCGGCGAGGACCTGAGCAAGCTCGGTTTTCGCGTCTGCGAGCTTTTTCGAGACGGACGCCAAAGTTCCTGGCTTCGGGGCAGGAGCGGGAGCTGGAGCTGGAGCTGGCTTCGGCGCGGGAGCCGGCTTTACCGCGGGCTTCGGCGGAGTGGGTGTCGGCTTTGGCGCGGGCTTTGGCGGAGTGGGCGCGGGCTTTGGTGGAGTAGCCGCTGGCTTTGGAGGAGTGGGCGGCGCGGCCTTCGGAGGATCCGCTTTGGCGACCAGGACGGCCTTCTGAGCGGCCTCGTATTCCCAGCCCAAATTTACGACCAAACCAGGGATCGCAGCCTTGAGTTTGTCCGCTCCGGCCGGCGTCGCCTTCGATTGCCAGAGGTAAAGGCGCTTCAGATTCTTGAGACCCGCGAGTTTCGTGAGCCCGGCATCCGTCACGGCCGTTTTGTAGAGATTGAGATACTCGAGTTTCTGGAGACCAGCGATTTGCGCGATGCCAGCGTCCGTCACCGCGGTGTTTTCCAGATGCAGCTTCGTCAAATTCGGCATTTTCGCGACACGCGCGATTCCAGCGTCCGTGATTTTCGTGCTGGCGAGATCAAGCCAGATAATCTGCCCCACGACGGGATTGAGCTGATCGAGTTGAGCGTCGCCGAAGCTGTCGATCACGTTCAGCGCGGAAAAGCGAAGATCGGCCGTGTTTTGGGCGACCGGCATGAGCGATGCGCCCGTTGCGTTCACTTTTTCGGCGGTTGCCGTAGCAACTTTCGCCGCAGCAGCTGCTGCCGCTTTTTCTGCCGCAGTCGGCTCTTTTTTCGCCGGGCTGGCCTTGGCCGAAGCCAGCAACTCAGCAACCGGAAAATCGGCAGGCAAGCCAAGCTGGCTCAGCTTCAATTCTTGATTTGCGCCCTTCTCAACCCACGCTTTCAGCAGCTGGGTTTCAACCGGAGTCAGCTGATCCTTGTCTTCCGGCGGCATGTGCTCATCGTCGTCGGCAGGCAACTCGATTCGAACCCACAGACTGCTCTTAGCAAGGTCGCCACCGACGATTGCCAGTCCTTCGCCCCCGCCTTTGGCGAGATGATCGAAGCTATCCAGCCGAAGTTTGCCCTTCTGTTTCTCCTCGCCATGGCAACTGGCGCATTTGTTTTGAAGAATTGAGGCGATCAGTTCCGGATAAACGACCGGATCATCAGCCGCATTCACGGGTGATGAGCTAATGGAAATTATGGCTGCTGCGGTGAAAAGGAGGCGAAAACGCGTCATGACGATCAATTGCTGTTTACTAGAAGTTCAATTGGAACCACGGAAATCATCTCGGTGCCTTTCAGGTGGTCAACTGCTTTAAAGGAAAAACCGAGCGGGTTCGCAAGGCGGATTTGGGTAAGTTTGGGCTTGAAAACCCGTCCAATCGCCTCTTTTAAACAGACAAGTCGGTTCAATTTAAAAAATCATGGGTAAAGCAAACGCGAAAGATCGGATTCTGGAAACTGCCGGAAAACTCTTCGGTGAGCGAGGATATTCGGGCGTCGGAATCAACGAAATCATCCAGAAATCCGAAACCGCGAAGGCGACTTTTTACCACCACTTCCCTACCAAAGAATGTTTGTGTGAGACTTGGCTGGCGGGAATTCATGAACAATCCCAAGTTCGCCACCAGGGAATTCTCGATTCTTCAGAGGATCCCGGAAAGAAGCTAGCCGAATACTTTGACGGTTTGCAGAACTATCTGGAATCCAACGCATTCCGGGGCTGCCCCTACACAAACACCGCGACCGTCGCGACGACCTGCGAGTTGAAAATCTGCCAACAAGTCGAGCAGCATAAAATCTTCCTGCGCGATTTTTTCCGGGACCTCGGACGGACGTTCACCGCCAGCGGATCGAGAGCGAGGGAAGTCGGAGATGCGCTGTTTTTACTCTACTCCGGCGCATCGAGCGAAGCGCAGAATCTGCGGGCCTGCTGGCCGGTCGAAGCCGCCAAACGAGCAGCGATTGAAATCTACGAAAAAGAAAAAGAGTAATTTTTTGTTGCCGAAACAGACAGACTGGTCTGTATTAGATCCATCGAAGCAATTCGATCGTTTCTCCAACACAAACCAATCCTACAAAAATGAATGCACCCGCCAAAATCCATTCGCTCAGTCCTCAATCCTGGGCGGAAAACCACCGCGACTACCTCATGAATTTCGCTCTCGGCAAGACGCGCAATTCGTCGATCGCTGAAGACATGGTTCAAGAAACCTTCCTCGCCGCTTGGAAAGCCCGCGAAAAATTCGCAGGAAAAGCGACCGAGCGGACTTGGTTGACTCGAATTCTGCTCAACAAAATCGCGGATTTTTACCGCAGCGCCGCTCGCAAACCGAGCATCCCGCAAAGCCAGCTCGAAAGCGAGTCCGGCACCGGCGAAAGCGCGCTCGACGCAATCAACTACGCTCAAAATAACGACAATCAGCCCCAGAACAGCCCGGCGATGGTCGCCGAGCACCACGAGTTCCTCGAGCTGCTCGATGACGCGCTTGAAGAGCTGCCAGAGCAGGCTGCGTCGGCCTTTCGGATGCGCGAACTTCAGGGGTTGTCGACCAAGGACATAACGAAAAAACTCAAGATCAGTCCTAACCACCTTTGGGTTCTGATCCACCGAGCAAAAAAGGCCCTGCGCGAACGTCTCGAGGCGATTTGGGACACCGGCGCGGGTCCGTTCAGCGGGTTCGTTCCGGCTCACTGAAAACTCTCAGAAAATCCGCAAAGCGTCAGCAGCTGCTGGCGCTTTTGCGTGTACGGCGCCAGATGTCAAACGTGTCCGAATCAGACTCCAGATCCGAATCAAATCCGGTGGACGAACCGTCTCTCATCGAAGTTAAAAGCTACTTCGTGCGAAGCCGCAACGCGCTTGCCGTTCGCGCGGAATTCTCCCAGTTTTTCGTCGATTACTACCTTCATTTGATGGACAGCGGCCTTCGCAACGAGGACCCGGCCGATCAATTATTGAAAGACGCGCTCGTCGGTCTCACGCTTCACATGACAACTCGGCCGATCCGCGAAACTCATGCCTGGACGCTGAATTTTCAGGATCCGCTGCTCAACATTTTCGTGACCGGAAGCAGTCTCAGCCAGAACCTGGTCGGTCGAGCTTTCACTGAAGGAATCCGCGAGAGCCAAACCGGGGTTTTCCACTCTCAGTTGAGCATTCCGGATACGGAACCTCGGAATAGCGTGGTCGAAATCAAAGGCTCCAGCGTTTTCGAAGCGATTGAAGATTTTTACGCGCAAAGTGAGCAGAGACTCGCTCGAATTTTCCCCTGTGGGGACGAAGAATTCATCATGGTGAGCGCACAACCGGACTGCGACAGCGATTGGCTCGCCGCTCTCGATAATGAATCGATTCTCGAGCTCGATTCGGCCGAAGAGCTAAGCCTGCTTGAACGGCGGCACTTTAAGTTTGAGTGCGGATGCAGTTTGGAGCGGATTTTCCCTGCGCTCGCGCCGCTGGCCCGCAACGGCCTCGACGAACTCTTTCAAGGCGATCAGTCGATCGGCGTGACCTGCCCACGATGCGCAGCGAAATGGCGGGTGACCCGCGAGCAGCTCGAGGCGGTCATGAAATCGTAGGATTCCACATATTTTCGAAGCTCGGCGCAAAAAAACAAATGTAACCAGTCTTGAAAAACCTACGTCTTTTTGCTACGAGTAATTTTCTGACTGAATGAGATCAAATCCAGCCCGTCGCAAAATAGAGAACGACTAAAAAACGACCTCGAATTATTTTCTGGTAATTCTTGTTAATATAATCCATAATCCCGGCTGTCATGACCCCAAACTCCCCCCAGGTTAAGTTCAGCTGCAAAGCTTGCTCCGCCGTTTTATCTGTTCCGTCCGCTGCGGCCGGAACCGTGACTCAGGGACCCTGCCCCTACTGCGGCGCGACCCTGCGGTTCACCCACCCGGCTCCAAAACCTGTTTCCGTGCCGACCCCGGTGCCCGTCAGACCTCAGCCGATTCAAACGGCCACTGCCCCGCAGCTTCAGCAACCGCAACAGCCCGCCCCCGCCGCAGCGCCACAATTTCAGCAGCCAGCAGCTGCTCGGCCCGAGCCCAGGGCCCAACTCCTCCCCGTAGAGCGCTATTCGGATCCGGAACCGCAGCCCGCTCGCAACGAAGAACCTCCGTCTAACCCGGTTGCCTCTCAACTCGCCGGCACGTTGCCGACGACGACGACAGCAGCGCCGCATCAGAATCCCAAAGATGCACGCCGCACGCCGACACGCAGACTTCTCGACCTCGTCGCCGTTCTCACGATCCTCGGTCTGCTTGGCGCGATCGGCTGGGTCGGTTGGGAAAAATTCGAGCCGGAAATCCGCGATTTCGTCGCGCAGACTGGCCTGATTCTGCCTTCCGCGGAAACATCTTCCACGGATGTCGCTGGCGACGCGCCGGAATCCTGACGAGCCTGAAATCGTCGAAGCGATGAGCGACGTCGGCGATCAATTTGGCTCATGAGGCTGCCGCCATCCATTGGCAAAATTGCAGTCCTGAATCTAAAGAAATTTACTATGGCGCTAAACGCAATTGAGTTGTAATAAGGGCGCGATGCGCTTCCTCACTCTTTCCTCAACATTGCTTTTTTGCGTTCCGGTAAGCTCGCTGCTGGCGGACGAAAATCATCACTCCCATCATGACGATTTTGATGTTCAGCCCTTCTTCGTCGAACCGGCGGACCGGCACAATGCTTTGATTTTCGACTACGGCTTTCGATCTGGCGACGAGGGCAACGAACACGAGATCGGTTTCGAATTGGAATACGCATTCAATGAACGATTTGGCGTGATCCTCGAACAGGGCTTCCTTTTTCTCGACGGTTCCGAGGGCCTCGGAGATCTCGCGGTCGTGCCCCGGGTTTTTCTGGTCGAGTCGGAATCGTTTTATCTGACGGCGAATCTCGAAGTGGAGATCCCGACCGGCGACAGCACACTCACCTCGGACGAAGTTGCTCTCGCTCCTTCGTTGTCGGCGCGCTGGGACGTGGACGGCGGCTGGGCGGTTCACGGACAGTTTGGCGTGGAAACGGCGCTGGACTCGGATGAAACCGAGCTCTTCACGCGGATCGCGCTGATCCATGGTGTCGGCGCGAGTGATAAACTGGCGATGATTCTAGAGAGCGAATTCGCCGTTGGCGTCGGAGGCGATGAGTCGGGGGATGTCCACGCGGAAGGCGTCGTCGGCCTGAGTTATGCCATGAGGGAGAACTTCGCGACGCGTCTTGGATTCCAGTTCCCTATTTCCTCGCCGCGGGAGTTCGACGCGGGATTCATCGTCGGCGGCGTGTTTACGTTTTAGGCCTTCGGTCGGGGTTGATTCCCTCCGGCTTTCGGCATAGCATCGGCTCCCATGTCGAAAAATCTCAGCGCGCTCAGTTTCCGAAAAGGAGTCGATCAAAACATCTTCGAAAAAATGGTCGATTCGGCCGAAGCGACCGGGACTGCGGAAACGAAAGAGCAAGTTCAGGGCATCGCAAAGGCGCACCTCGTTGGGGAGGCCATTTCGCTTGGCGCGGTTTCGTTTTACGACTTTCTGAAGAAGGAAAACGAGGGGAAGAAAGTTTTCTGGTGCAACGGCTCGGCCTGCCTGACCGCAGGAACTCAGTCCGGGCTCAAAGAGCAGCTCGGCAAGCATTTCAAGGAAGAGGAAATCGGCCACATCTGCTGTCTCGGCCGTTGCCACGAATGCGGCGCGTTTCAGCACAACGGTAAAAATTACAGCGCGAAAAGCGACGAGGAACTCGCGGCGATCTGCGAAAAAGGCGAGGGCGACGATTCCGATAACTACGCTGTTGGCTCAAATCTGGAAAAACCGATCCTGACGGCGCCGTTTCCGGGTGTCGACGAATATTACGCCGCGCTCCAGCAGCTGCTGGGCCGGGAACGCGACGACGTCCTCACGGATTTGAAGGATTCTGGTCTGCGTGGACGCGGTGGCGCGGGTTTTCCGCTTAGTTTCAAGTGGCAGTCCTGCCGCGAGGTCGAAGGCGGCCCGAAATACATCGTCTGCAACGCCGATGAGGGCGATCCCGGCGCTTACATCGATAAATATTTGATGGAGCTTCAGCCGCACTCCGTTCTGTTCGGCATGATCGCGGCCGGCTGGTTTATCGGTGCCGAAGTCGGCGTGCTCTACATTCGAGCGGAATATCCGGATTCGATCCGGATCGTCGAAGAGGCGATTGCCGAGCTTCATGAGAAGGGAATTCTAGGCAACGACATTTTCGGGACCGGCTTCAAGTTCGATCTCAAAGTAATCAAAGGCGCTGGAGCTTACATTTGTGGAGAAGAAACGGCGCTACTGAGTTCGCTCGAGGGCCATCGCCCCGAGGTCCGCGTTCGCCCGCCGTTCCCGACCGTCGAAGGGCTTTTTCGCAAGCCGACGGTCCTCAATAACGTCGAAACTTTCGCCAACCTCCATGCGATCGTGACGATGGGCGGCGCGGAGTACGCGAAGATCGGAACCGAGAAATCAAGCGGTCCGAAACTGGTTTCGATCGACAGCATTTTCAACAAACCCGGGATCTACGAAGTCGCGATGGGCACGCCGCTCAAGGAAGTCGTTTACGATCTCGGCGGCGGCTTCAAGCAACCGGTCAAAGGCGTCCAGGTCGGCGGTCCGCTCGGCGGAATCGTGCCAACGGACAAGATCGGCGAGCTCACAGTCGACTTCGAATCCTTTAAAGATGGCGGGTTTCTGCTAGGGCACGCGGGTATCGTTTCGATTCCGGAAAGTTTCCCGATGCTCGACTACATCGAGCACATGTTCGAGTTCACGGCTGACGAGAGTTGTGGGAAGTGCTTTCCATGCCGGTTAGGATCAGTCCGCGGCAAAGAACTCGCGGCAAAGGCGCGGACGAGCGATTACAAGATCGATCCCGAGCTGATGCACGACCTGCTCGACACGATGATGTCGACTTCGCTTTGCGCGCTTGGCGGCGGCGTCCCGTTGCCGATCAAAAACGCGCTCGAGTATTTCAAAGACGAACTCCAGCCGCACTTTTCGGAAAAGCTCTGATCACCCTGTCCTTGCTGTTTGACTTTTTTACGCCAAAGGCGTTTCACAACATAGCCCAGCGGTTGGCCAGAGCGAAGCGGCGGCCTACCCTGGGATGAAACCGCAAAAAATGGCAGAATCCTGTAGGGATTCCACAACCGTTCTCCAACCCTTTCAGGGTTAATCCAATTTGGAATTCCGCGTTCCTGGGGTAGTCGTCGCGCACTCCTCCAACCCCAGGCTATGTTGCGGAACGGCGTTGCCGTTCAAACTTCAGCCCAGTGGGCACGGACAGGAAGTCCATACTAATTTGCCTCAGGATCATTTTCCTTCGCTCGCCCAGCGAATGTAGAGTTCCGAGTTTTTACGGTAAGTTTCTCGCGACATCTTATTTCGAGTCGCCTTCATCTGATCTTCGATTTCCAGAATGTAGACCTCGTTCGATTCGGGACCGGGATCGCCAGTTCGTTCGATCCAGCCCTCTAAATGCGCGCGATGCAGCTCGATCGCGCCGGCGTACTTCGGATCCGCGGCCAGATTTTGTGTCTGCCAACGATCCTCGCCGTAGAGATAAAGTTCCTCCGGCGGACGAGTCGGCGCGAAGAGCAGCTTTTCGGTTAGCTCGCTCAATTCCCCCGCGTCGTGGAGCGCGCGCAGTCGCTGAATGATCAGCTTGCTGTCCTTGTAATTGCTCGGAGCGAGAAACGGGCGCTCGGGGTAAAAATTCTTGATGTAAAGAAAGCGATCGGTGCGCACGGATCGGATTCGGTCGGCTGCTTCGCCACAGCGGTCGCGCGCCGCGAAAACGGCTTCTTTCGGCTGGTAGCTGCGCGGGAGAATGTTCCGACCATCCATTTTTTCTGGAATCTCGATCCTAGCAGCTGCTAGCGAGATCGCGGCCACGTCGATGTGCTCGACCAGATCCGTTCGCGTCTTGCCCGCAGAGATTGACCGCCCGCAAATCACCAGCGGAATGTGCGTGCCCTCGTCGTAGAGAAACTGTTTTCCGCGCGCGTGACTGATGCCGTGATCGGTAAAAAAGACGACCAACGTGTCTTCGAACAAGTCCTCCTTTTTCAGGCGAGCGATCACCTTTCCAACATGCTCGTCAGTGATTTTCACGCTATCGAGGTAGGTCGCCCAGTCGCGCAGCAGAACCGGATCACGCGGGTAGTACGGTGGCAACTCGACCGACTCCGGATCGGTTGCATTTTCCCCCATGCGTTTCTCAGTTCGTTCGTAATGCGCTTCCAGCGAGCCGCGAATTTTCCCACCGTGCAACTGCACCTGCATGAAAAACGGTTGGCCTTCGGCTCGGCCCGCCCAGTCGTGGCTGTCGTAGATTTTTGGGTCCCAATCGAAATTGTAATCCGTCTTCCCAAGTTGATCGACGTCGACCGGATTGCCGCTTTTGTCGAGCCCCGGGACGCCGCTCCCAATGCAGGTCCAGTAGCCCGCTTCCTAGAAAATTTCCGGCACGGGTCGCACGCCCTCGGGCAATTGAATTCGGTGCTCGCCGCGGCCGCTTCGATGATGATGAACGCCGATCGAATTCTGATACATCCCAGTGATCATCGCCGATCGAAACGTCGAGCAGACTGGCGAAGTCGCGTAAGCTCGAGTGAAGCGCAAACCCTCGGCGGCGAGTTGATCGACATGCGGAGTTTCGATCGCAGTCTCGCCGTAGCAGGAAAAATTCGCCGACATGTCGTCGACCACGATCCAGAGAATATTGGGTCGATCAGCGGCTTGGAGGCAGCCTGTCAAAATCAGAAATACGAAAACACGCTTCATGATTCAGCCGTCGACGCAGGCGAGTCTGGATGAAAGCAGATTCTTCGAAATGGCGGAGCGAAGCTTTAGAGGAATTCGAAATAGAAAAACCGGGCTTTTCCCGGCGCGCTCGTTGCGCTTGAATTGAGGATGCGAATTCGAGCCGTTTCCGTTCTCCTCACCGCCGGGCTGCTCAGCCTGGCATCCGCTCAAGATGAATCGGCGCTCCGATGGTGGGAGGGCTACTCTGGAAGCGAAGCCAACGGTCCGCACGTTCTCGGCTTTTGGAAATTCGACGGCGAGGATCTTCTCAAAGACGAATCGAAACACGCTCACCAAGCTACTTTGCGCGGCGCGTCCTGGAATCCAGCCGGAAGGTTCGGTGGCTGCCTCGAAAGCTCAGCCGGCTACCCGATCACCGATGAGAGCCACAGCATTCACATCAAGTCATCGCCAGTCTTAGCTCCTGGTGGCGCTTTCACAATCGAGCTTTGGGCGAAGCCAAAGGGCGGAGACGATTTTCCCGCGGAGATCGCGCCCATGCTGATGGACATGAAATACGTGCCCGGAAATCACACCGGGTTTTCGTGGTACCTGACAAAAGCAGCCAACGACGGTAGCCGAACAGCCGTGATCGAGATCGGCTTGGGCGCGCGGACTGAGAAATGGTATTCACAGCCGATTAGTTTGTCCGCTAGCGACTGGACGCATCTCGCTTTCACCTACGATGGCCGGGGCACGCTGACCTTTTTCGTCAACGGGGCCGATTCAGGCGGAACGACGAAACCGAGCGCCGGTTCGATGGCGGCTGCGACGAAGCCGTTGGCGATCGGCGACCGCATCGGCTCGCTCTATCGTGGATTCCCGGGATTTCTGGATGAGGTCCGGATCACGAGTGGCGTTCAACAATTTCAACCGATCGATGTCAAGCCGAGCCTGAGCCGCTTCGCGTTTCTGCGGATGAGCAACGCGGCTGCAATCGATTTGGAAGTGGTGAATCGATCTGGCGCGGAGCTGTCCGGAGTGACGGCGAACGTTGAATTGCCAAACGGTTCAGTTCAGCAGCTGCCAATTCCGAAACTCGCGAAAGACGCGCGTCACGCGATCCGAATTCCGGTCGATTCATCGCTTAAGACCAACGAGTACTCCGCCAGAATCACGGTCGAGGTTCCCAGCTGGGGTGAGACGGAATCGGACTACCGTTCGACCTCGACGATTCCGTTCGTGATCGTTTCCAGGCCGCTTCCGAATCGAATGCCCGTGGTGATGTGGGGACTCGGCGGGACCGATTCGGTCATCCGCGAAATCCCACGCCTAAAAGAGATCGGCTTCACGCATTGCCTCGGACTTGGCCTCGATCGCGCGAAAGTTTGGAGCGAAGGCGCGGAGGCGATGCCGGGAACGCCCGAGCAAGTCCGCGCAGGCCGCGAGATGCTGAACATCGCGCTGGAAAACGACATTCGAATCGTGTCGTCGCTCTCGCCCGCACGCTGGCTCCGGACAGCCGAGCAGGGCAAGCCGTTTCTGCGAGTCGACCGAAACGGAAACCACTACGGACGCGAAGATGTCAGCGGCCAGTTCAAAGAGGTTCAGGATTTTTGTTACAACGCGGGCCTCGCGATGAGCCGGGCTTACGGCGACCATCCGGCGTTCCAATCCGCTTTACTCCACACGGAAGTCCGCGGTGAATCGCAGGTCTCATTTCACGACGTCGACGTTGCCGCCTACCGCGAGGCGACCGGGCTCGAAGCGCCTGACGTTGTTAAAATCAAGAACGGCGTCGAGTACGGAAAGCTACCCGATTTTCCTGAGAATCGCGTAATCGCGGACGACAACCCGATCCTGACCTACCTGCGTTGGTTCTGGCAAACCGGCGATGGCTGGAATCATCTCAACACGCGTTTGCACGAGGGTTTGAAGGCAAATTTAACCGACCGCGATGATTTTTGGACCTTCCACGATCCGGCGTGTCGCGTGCCCAGCATCAGCGGTAGCGGAGGACAGACGGACGTCCTCGCGCACTGGACCTACAGCTACCCGGACCCGATTCGAATCGGCCTTTGCACGGACGAGCTTTTCGAAATGGCACGCGTCAACGGGCATGGCCAAAACGTTATGAAAATGACGCAGCTCATCTGGTATCGCTCGCAAACTGCGCCGGAAAACGCGACGCCCGCCGACACGTCTCCGTGGGTCGATCAGGACCCGGACGCCGCCTACATCACGATCGCGCCGATGCATTTGCGAGAGGCGTTCTGGTGGAAGATCGCACGACCGATCCAAGGCATCATGTATCACGGTTGGCAGTCGTTGGTCGAGACGGACTCGCCTGGAGCCTATCGCTATACGAATCCAAACACGCAGAATGAACTCAAGCGGCTGGTTAACGAAGTGGTGGTTCCGTTAGGGCCGATGTTGCGGCAGATTCCCGACGCTCCGGCGGACGTGGCGTTTCTCGAAAGCTTCACTTCACAGATGTTCGCGCGGCGCGGGACCTACGGCTGGAATCATACCTGGGCGGGCGATTTTTATCACATCCTGATGTACGCCCAGCTTCAGCCGAAGCTGCTTTACGAAGAGTCAATTCCGGACGGCCTCGAGGGCGTCAAAGTTCTCGTGATGGCGGACTGCGACGTGCTGACTGAGTCGGTCGTCGCCGCGATTCAAAAGTTTCAGGCGAACGGAGGCCTTGTGGTTGGAGATGCCGAAGTCTGCCCGGCGATCAAGCCCGACTACGTGATCGAGCGCTTTGCTAGGACGAAAAAGGCGGACGTCGATCGCCAGCAGCTGCTGGAAGCCGTCGTGCAGCTGGGAAATTGGCTGAGCGATCAGAGCTACCGTCAGCACGTTTTTAGTTCTAACTTTGACGTCGTGACTCGCCTTCGCCAATTCGGAACGACAAACTATGTTTTTGCTGTGAACGATCAGCGGGAATTTGGAAATTATGTTGGGGGCTACGGATTGGTGATGGAAAACGGACTGCCGTCCGATGCAACTTTGCAGGTCCCGAAAGGATTCATCTACGACCTTCTTGAGCGGCGCGAACTTCGTCTTCCTTCGACCGCGGTGACGAAAACTTCGACCCATTCGGCGGTAACTTTGAACTTCGGACCGTGTGAGGGCCGCATTCTGATGATCACTGAGCGCCCGATTCAACAGGTCGAGATCACAGCTCCGGAAACCGCGATACTCGCCGAATCGGCAACCATTGAAATCGTGGTGACCGACGGTGAGAAACCGATCGACGCCGTGATTCCGCTCCAAATTCAAATCCGGGATCCGGAAGGCATTGAGTCGGAATTCAGTGGCCACTACGGAGCCGAAGGCGGACGTCTGACCTTAAACTTAGACATCGCGCCGAATGATCGAATCGGCGTTTGGGAAATCCGCGCGACGGAACTCGCGTCCGGAAAGACTGGGACCGCGTATTTCCGAGTCCTACCTCAAACGCGTTGAAACCTGGAGACCGACCATGTTTTCGCCGTTCTGGAAATCGGCGTCCTGGTGCGTCCAGCTGTATTGAAGCTTAACCTGGGTGTTCGGCGTGAATCGATACCCGAGCGAAGCGTCGATTCGGAACAAATCGTTGTCCCAGGCAACAGAGCCGCCAAGCTCGTTGTGAAACTGCTGATTCCAGCGCATCGCAGCGAAGAGCTGAGGCGCTAGCTTGTAGCGAGTTTCGATAAAGTAAGACCAGACGGCTGCGTCGTCCGCGATGTTCGGCAGCTCGAAACTCGAGTAAATCACCTCAGCCCAGATCTGCCAATGCCGATGGGCGTAGCTCGCGTCGAGACCGATTGTCGTCTGGGCGAAGTCGTCGAAATCTGGCCCGGCATCCCCTTTAAGGTAAGATCCGTGGCTCAACG
Organism: Verrucomicrobiales bacterium; assembly: GCA_047620505.1. Classification (GTDB taxonomy): domain Bacteria; phylum Verrucomicrobiota; class Verrucomicrobiia; order Verrucomicrobiales; family DEV007; genus JBLHKS01. Next base: position 18,689 of record JBLHKS010000067.1, read on the forward strand.
AAGCGCCGAAATTCCAGGCCGCATTCGGGCGGTAGCCGAGCCGGCCTGTCCAAGTTGGATCAGCGAAATCCCAGTCATCCCAAACCGACGGCCGGGATGAAACCGCGCGACTTTTCATTTCCACGGCGTAGTTGAAATCGCCAACTTCGCCGAAGAGCGCAAAACCCGGGATGTAAGCCGCGTCCCAGATGACCGGAAGCCAGGTCGAGATGTTGTTCGGCTTGAGCCGATTCGCCGCGATCGCGTTAGCGCCGGGAAAGAAGCGATGATCGATCACGCTGGTTAGCTCGTTGTAGGCGAGCGGCGCCTGGAGAAACGCATCGTCATCGGTTTCGTGTCGCGTGACCCAGCTGCCAAAAGCGGTCGCGAATTTGCCTACCTGAATTTGAAACGGCGCGCCTGGCGGGCTGAAGCGAACGAAATATTCGTCAGCGCGGATCTCCGAGCCGTCGTGCAGATTTGGGTGAAATCCGGTGTCGAAACGGAATTTCCCGAAGCCGTAAATCGCGTCACCAAGAAAAACGTCAACCGGCACGGTCAGCCGTCGAGCCCAGAGCACGTCGTCACCCGAATCGGGCTTGAGCAGACCGGGCGGAAAGCCATCGATCGTGTAAATTTCCGTCTCCAGCTCCGTTCCGCCGAGAATGTCGATCTCCAGCAGTTGCTGGTCGGGTTCTTCCGCTGCCAGCCCCAACGGAATCAAAAAAAGGGTGGTAAAGGTAAAAATTTTCATGACTAGGAAACTCGGTAGACGAGGGCTTTTTCACGAAAGCCTTTCAACTCAACTTCGCCGACGGTCTCCGCCGGAATCTGGTCTTTTACGTGCTCGTAGGTGGCGTCGTCGATCAGAATTTCCAATGCAGTCGCCTTGGAGCACAGTCTCGCGGCGAGATTCACGCGCGCACCCAGCGTGGTGTAGTTCAGGCGTTTCTCCGATCCCATGCAGCCAGCCAGCACGGGCCCGGTCGCGATTCCGATGCCGACGTTGATCGGAAAATCCGAAGTTTCGTTCAGCTCGCGTCGCCGCTCGATCATTTCAACGGCGCAGCGAACCGCGTCGCGCGCGTCGTTTTCGTAGGTGTGCGGGGAGCCGAAAAGAATCATGATTTCATCGCCGATGAACTTGTCGACCACGCCGTTGTGGCGCGCAGCGACTTCCGTCAAAGCGGTCATGTGATGGTTCAGCATCGCAACGATATCTGTCGGGCTCATGTCCTCTGTTAGTGATGTGAAACCGCGAATGTCGCAGAACAAGATCGACGTCTGGCGCTCTTCGCCGCCGAGTTCGAGCTTGCCGCGAGTCAGCTCCTCAGCCACGCGCGGATCGGTGACTCGGTCGAGCACGGCGCGGTATCTTTCTTTCAGCGCGAGGCCTTCAGACATCTCGTTAAACGACTCGGTCAACACGCCGATCTCGTCCTTGCTTCGAACCGGAATCGTCGCGCCGAGATTTCCGGCCAGGATCTCGCGAGTCTGGCGGGTGAGCTGGGAAAGCGGCTTGGAAATCTGGCCGGAAACCAAGAAACTCAGCAGCAGCGCGATCATCAGCGCGCCGAGCCCGAAAATCAGCAGCCAGGAGCGGAGCAGGCTCAGGGCTTGCTCAAGGCTGTTGAGCGAAAACGCGGAAATCTGGCGGGCTGGATCGAAACCTGGATCCTGCCGGATCGGCTGGGTAAAAACTTCGTGCCGCTGGTCTTCGATCATGACCATTTCGCCCTCCGGGATTTCGTCGCCGAATCGTTTGCCAGCGACTTCGAGCGCGAGTTTTGCGCCCGGCGCCCGACCCAGCAGCTGCTGAGGATCGGAGATTTCCAGCAAGAGCACGAGGGCGCAGAGAAACTCGCCCGAGCTGGCGTCGTACACGGGATGCACGATCGTTTCGTAGAGCGAGTCTTCGAATGCGAGGTAGCCGGAAGTGGTTTTGAATTCGGCGTCGAACGGCGGCAGCAACCGAATCAGCCTTTCCGTCAAAGCGTCTGCGTCGAGGCCCGGGATCGGCATCAGATCGGGAATCACCGAATAGTCGTAGTCGAAAACGCGGAAAAACGCCTGCTTGGTCGACCTCGCCCCGCCTAACACATCCTCTAGTTCTTCGCCGAAGTCAGCGTAGATTTGCTTGGGCCGATCGTCGGATTCTGCGAGCAAAGCGGCGACGATCCGAACGCTTCCAGACGCATCGCGGACACGTGTCAGGACGCCTTCGAGCCTGGCTGCCTGACTCTCGCGCAGCGCCTCCGCCTGTCCATCGAGCCGCTCGAGAACCAGGTGCCGGTACTGCTGTTGGACAATTTTCTGGTTAACCAGAAGAGTAACTATCGAAACGCCACTGACGAGGGCGGCCATGACGAGAATGAGCTTGAAGCGGAAGCTCACGAATCGGGCAATTCGATCTTCAATTTCGAATTGGCGGTCAGCGTGATTTTCTGGCGGTGCTGAACGCGTTCGCTCAGCCAGGCGACCAACTCGTAATCGCCAGCTGGCAAGCCGGTGAGCCGAAATTCGCCGCTGGCGTTCGTCGTGGTGAAGTACGGAGTTTCCAGGACGAGGACGAGGCCTCGCATGTGGCTGTGGATTTCGCAGAACAAACGGACTGGACCGGCGTTGTCGAAAGTGACGGTGGGCGCGTCTTCGGTTGGAAGGTAGCGGCCGAGATCGAATCGCTTAGCTTTCGAGTATGAGAAAATATTGTGGTAGTCGTCGTCACGATTCGGGAACGCGATCGTCGTGCCGCGAATCACGGCGAGGATGTCGGGTTGGAACCGAAAACTCTTCTGACCGACGATCGCGGGGCCGCGGGCTTTGCGAGCAGCTGCCAGTTGCTCCTCGGAAAACGATCCTGACAAATACACCACGGCTCGCGGTGGAGCGGGTCGAGCTGCGCTGGCTCCGGTCTGGCCCGCGTAACGAACGGCGGCGCGGCGCGAGGGGCCACGTTGAGAACTGGCGAGGTCGATCGTTCCGGAAATCTCGGCGGCCCAACCAGCTGCGGGGACTAGAGAAAGGAAAAGGCTGAGGAGGAGTTTCACGAATCTGATTTCAGGCGATTTCGGGGCTGAACGCAAGCTTGGCGCACCGAAATCGAGGCGCGTTCCGTGCAAAAGGCCGGTTGGAGGTCCCTCGGCAAGCTCGGGAATGACAGTTTCAGTCAGGGATTTCCCAGGACCGCGAGCGAACCACTCCGCGCTTCCACTGCTTCAGCAGCTGCTGGCGGGTTTCGGGGCTCATGTCAGGCTCGAATCGTGCGGCTTCGCGCCAATTCGCGGTGATCTCATCTTTCGATTTCCAGACGCCAACGGCCAACCCGGCGAGGTAAGCAGCTCCAAGCGCGGTGGTCTCGGCAACTTCCGGACGAATCGTGGGGACGCCGAGCAATCCAGCTTGAATCCGCATCAAAAGCGCGTTCATCGAGGCTCCTCCGTCGACGCGGAGTTCGGTTAGTTCGATGCCGGAATCGCGCTGCATGGCGTCGAGCAATTCGCAGCTCTGGAGCGCGATCGATTCGAGTGCCGCGCGCGCGAGATGAGCTTTCGAGGTGCAGCGAGTCAGGCCGAAGACAGCACCGCGAGCATGCGGATCCCAATGCGGTGCGCCGAGTCCGGCAAACGCGGGAACGAAGACGACTCCGCCGTTGCCTTCGACGCTTTCGGCTAACGCTTCGACCTCCTCGACTGACTCGATGATCCCGAGCTGATCGCGCAGCCACTGGATCGCGGCACCGGCGATGAAAACGCTACCTTCGAGCGCGTAATCGGCTTTTCCGTCGATCCGCCAGGCGACAGTCGTGAGTAGCTGATTCTCAGAACGGACCGGTTCGCTACCCGTGTTCATCAGCAGAAAACAGCCGGTCCCGTAGGTGTTTTTTGCCATGCCAGGCGCGTGGCAGGCCTGACCAAAAAGCGCAGCCTGCTGATCTCCAGCGATACCCGCGATCGGGATCGATCCGCCGCCGAGCAAATCGGTTGAGGCGACGACTTCGCTGCTGTCGCGGATCTCGGGCAGCATCGCGCGGGGGACGCCGAAGAGATCCAGCAGCTGCTGGTCCCAATTGAGTGTGCTGAGATTAAAAAGCAGGGTCCGGCTGGCGTTCGAGCAGTCGGTCACGTGCGCTTCGCCTCCGCTGAGTTTCCAGATCAGCCAGGTGTCGATCGTGCCGAAAAGCAGCTCGCCAGCTTCGGCTCGAGCACGGGCGCCTTCGATGTTGTCGAGGAGCCAGCGCAGCTTCGTGCCAGAAAAATAGGCATCGAGCACGAGCCCGGTTTTTTCCTGAATTAACTCAGCGTGGCCGGCCTGACGAAGTTCCTCGCAGAAGCCCGCGGTCCGGCGATCTTGCCAAACAATTGCGTTTGCGATCGGCTCGCCCGTTTTGCGATCCCAGACCACGGTCGTCTCGCGCTGATTCGTAATTCCGATCCCGCGAATCTCGCCTTCGTGCTTGCTGACGACTTCACGAGCGGTCGCGAGCTGCGAATCCCAGATCGCGAGCGGATCGTGTTCAACCCAACCTGGTTTCGGGAAAATCTGCTCGAATTCCTGCTGAGCAACTCCACGAATCGCCGCAGCATCGTCGAAAAGAATCGCCCGCGAACTGGTGGTTCCCTGGTCGAGCGCGAGGATCATTTCAGGGTTCGGGACCGATGTTAACGGCCTCTCCGTTAGTCTCCGGCGGACCGCTTCGGCCGAGCGCAGCCGCTTCGTTCCGCGCCCACCAGAGTTCGATCGCGGCCGCATCAAATGCTACCGTTTCGGGATAACCGGTCACTCCGCGAAACGACTCGAATGCTTGCCGAACGACTGAGAGATCGGCGTCGTTTCGAATCGCGCCGTAGAGAGCTTTTTTTGCCGAAGAACTGGCGTTTCCGGCGAGTAGCCAGGCTGCGCGACGGCGAAGTTCAACCGGCTGGCGATCGTCCCGCAAAACTTGGATCACAGTGGATTGAGGCAGGTCCCTCTCGGTTGCAACGGCGTAAATCGAACGTGCGTCGAGCGGCTCCGGCTCGCCAAAAGGCTCCGTCGCGTAAAAATGTTCGACACGCCGCAGACCTGCTTGAGCCGCGGTGAAATTCGAGTCCGATTCGGACAACGTCTCCGCGTAATTCGTCAATTTCGAAAACGCGATGCGTTCGCCTTGGGAAACCGCTCGGTCCTCAAGCTCGATGAGTTCGACCCGCAATCGGCGCGAAGCGTTTTCATCTTCCGTTTTTACAATTTCCGGATCGGGCGGCGGCAGCGGATCAAGGCTAGCAGCTGCTGAGCGAAACAACTCGGCGGTAGGCTCAGGAAAGAGGAAAGCGACGCCGACGACCACGCCGATAGTCAGGACCTGAGTCAGAAGCGCGATTCCAACGGCAGCCCGCTTGCTCAGCCCTTGGCGGACCGGTGCCGGAGGAGGCGGTCCTTCGTCGAGACGATGCCGAGTGATCACGTCGGTCGAATCGTACTGATCGAGCGATTCGGAATGCGGTCGCTCGAAAACCAGCGGCAATTCGACGACCAACTCGTCGGCTTCCGGCTTCGGCTCGGCCTCTCTCAAAGCCACAACAGCAGGCTTCGCGACCTTCAAAACAGCGGCGGGAGCAGCCGGAAAATTCGGCTTCTGTGCCGGCGTCATGATGTGCCCGCCCGGGCCGATCAACGGGTCCAGAGGAGTCGGTTCGAGCGAATCTTCGCTCTCGCTGAAGCGTAGAGCGTCGAACAAATCGGGGTCGCGATCACGATTTTTCGGCATCGAATCCAGTCGTCAAAAATCAACACAAAGAAGCACGCGGGGGCGCGAACCATTCACTCGGGAAAGTGGCCTTTCAACTTAAGATATCCGAAATTCCGGCATCGGATCCGCCCTTTCTCCAGCGCGCGTAAGGAGGCTTGTTGCGCCTCTTCCACTTGATGTTGCAACCCAGACTCGGGCGCATTTGGACGCCGTTCGCTTTGCCGGTCCGCAAAGTCGCCTCGATCGCCGATATCAGATCCGAACCGGTGATCGGCGCGTGATTTCCAGGCCTCGATCCATCGAACTGCCCGGCGTAAGTCAGCGCCTTGTCCTTGTTGAAAACATAAAAATCCGGAGTGCACGCGGCGGAGTAGGCCTTGGCCACATGTTGAGTCTCATCGAAAAGGTAAGGGAATTTCCAGCCGTGCTTTTTGGTGAAATCCTTCATCAAATCCGGCGAGTCATCCGGATAACTTCCCGCATCGTTGGAGTTGATCGCGACAAATTGGACGGGCTCCTTGTCGTAATCTTTGGCCACTTCCCCGATCGAATCGGCCAGGTGGATCACGTAAGGGCAGTGGTTACAGGCGAAAATGACAACGAGAACGTCATTGCCCTCACTGAGATCCTCCAAGGTCTGACGCTTCTTCATCCCGCCAACAGGCAGGTCGAAATCCGGAGCCTGAGCGCCTCGTTTCAGTTCAAATGTGGATGAGGTTTCTGCCATTCGTTTTGATTTTGGGTCGGAACCTCGAAGCGAGGATTCGAAAGAATTCAAGACGAAATTTCGTCCGTCGCCGCAACCAGCAGCTGCTCAAAAAGTCGCTCAACTTCAGTGCGAGTCTCAGGATCAAGGCTGAAACCTCGCGGACCACGAACGATTTCGTTGCGAAAAATGCCCTGTTTCACGAGAAGAAATTTCTCCACGGCGAGAAAACCGTCGAGGCTCGTCTGCATCGAAACCAGCGCGCTCAACGGCCCATGAATCCGGTCTGCTTTCACCTGATCGCCGCTTTCCAGCGCCCGCCAGAGCGGAACCAGCGCCTGAATCAGATCCGCCCCCGGCATCGTCCCAGCGATTCCGCGCTTGTGCGAATCGACGAGTGAAATCCCACCGCTACCCTCAAAAATCGCGGCTTTCCCGTCCGTCGCATCGCGCAGCTCCGACAACAGCGGGCCAATCGGCGATGCCTCCGGTTTAAAGAGAACGCGGTCCGCTCCGAATTCGTTCATCAGCCCGGCTTGAAGCGCGATCGACATGGGCCGCCCGACGTAGCCGCTCGCGTCCTGAACGATGATCGGGATTTCGACCGCAGCCAGCAGTTGCTCGTAATAACCGCGAAGTTCGGCCTCCCCTACCCCGATCGAAACCGGCGGAATCGCCATCAGCCCGGCTGCGCCAACGGACTCAGCGTGTTTCGCATAACGAACGGCGGTGTGGGTGCTTTCGGCACCGCAGCTGATGATCACTGGGCCGCGTTTTTTCGCGAAACGACAGGCGTCCGTTGCGAGTTCCTCGCGTTCCTCGCTGGAGAGTCGAAGAACCTCGGAAACCATCGCCATCACGATTCCGTCCGAGCCCTTTTCGAAGAGCCAGTCGATTTCACTTTCGAGTGTGTCGAAATCGATCGACTCATCTTTATGGTAGGGCGTTTGGAAAACGGGGAGGACGCCAGAGATCGCATGCTTGGGCATGAGTCGAGATATCGCCTTCGAGCAACAGGTCAAGCCTCAGCTTTCGCGCGTTGAATCTGGACTCTCAGGATTTCCCGAGATTTCGCTACGACGTTTCTGGAATTGCGTTCTAGATTTTCGAAATGAGAAAGCTGCTGACTCTTTTTGCGTTGTTCCTTCCCGCCTTCGCCATGGCGGACGAAAAGTTGCCGAACATCGTCGTTTTCCTGATCGACGACATGGGCGTGATGGACACTTCGGTTCCGTTTTTGACCGACGAAAACGGCGAACCCAAGCGCTACCCGCTTAACGATTTTTATCGCACACCGAGCATGGAGCGGCTGGCGGAACGCGGAGTTCGCTTCAACAATTTTTACGCAATGAGCGTTTGTTCGCCGACGCGGATTTCGATCATGACCGGCCAGAACGCCGCGCGGCATCGGGCGACGAACTGGATCAATCCAGACAAGGACAACACCGGTCCACAGGGGCCGCCGGCTTGGAATTGGCGTGGTTTGAAAAAGGGCGATGTCACCCTGCCTGGTGAGCTCAAAAAGAGCGGCTATCACACGATTCATGTCGGAAAAGGACACTTTGGACCGCGGGATTCGGAAGGAGCGAATCCAGCGAATCTGGGTTTCGACGTGAACATCGGCGGCGAAACGTTTGGCGCTCCCGGAAGCTATTTCGGGGAAGAAAATTACGGAAAGGGCACGAGGCGAGACAAGAGCGCGGTGCCGCATCTCGATAAATATCACGGAACGGACACGTTTCTGACCGAGGCGCTGACAATCGAGGCGAAGGCGGCTGTCGCGAGTGCTGTGAAAGAGGAAAAACCGTTTTATCTCTACTTTTCGCACTACGCGGTTCACGCGCCGTTTCATTCGGACCCGCGTTTCGCGAAAAACTACGCGGACTCTGACAAACCCAAAAACGCGCAGGCCTTCGCGACGTTGATCGAGGGCATGGACAAGTCGTTGGGCGACATTTTGGATCAACTGGACGAGCTTGGCGAGGCGAACAACACCCTGGTCATTTTTCTCGGAGACAACGGGTCGGACGCACCGCTTGGACACGAACACGCCGTCGCTTGCGCCGCTCCGCTGCGTGGAAAAAAGGGCGCGCACTACGAAGGCGGAATGCGCGTCCCGTTCATCGCGGCTTGGGCGAAAGCGGATCCGGCGAACGCGTTCCAGCAGCAGCTGCCGATTCCGGCGGGCGCGCTTCAGACTCAAACTGCGTCGGTGATCGACCTGTTTCCGACGATTCTCGGCATTACGAAGACCGCTAACCCGAGCGATCACGTTCTAGACGGCGGAGCCCTCAACACGCTGCTTTCCGGCAAGGCCGATTCGAGCCGGAAAGAGCAATTTCTAATGCACTACCCGCATGCGCCGCATCGGAGCACGTATTTCACGGCCTGGCGCGATGGAATTTGGAAAGTGATCTATCACTACGTGCCTTCCGATGATTCTGAGGACGAACGTTATCAACTTTTCAACCTGGAAGAGGATCCGTTCGAATCGACGAACCTTGCGAAATCGAATCCCGAGGTGCTGAGCCGGATGATGAAGGGCTTGATCGGGCAAATGGAGGCGCACGACGCGGTTTACCCAGTTGGCGAAGACGGCAAGCCGCTGAAGCCGATTGTGCCGTGATTCGATTCCGGAAAGGTCCGGCCGATGCGGCTCGTAGGCTTCCTATGGTTAGAAAGTTGCCTCACTTTTTTGCAGTCGGTGCCCTCATCGTGGGTTTCGGTCGTGCTCAGAACTCCGATGCTTCTCCAGAACTTCCGCCGCACTTCACGTTCGCTGAGAAGATTCAGTTCGGCGAAGGCTGGGAGGAACTGAAGCAGCTGCTGCCAGGCATCAGCAAGCCGGCCAGATTTTCGCCACCCATACCGGATCTGACCTACGCAGAGCAGGAGATCGAAGTGCTGGGCGTGAGTTTCCCTTTCCAGTTCAGGTTTTCTGAAGGCAAACTGTCTGGGTGGAGCGGCAACGCTCATCAGCTTGATCACGAGACCGCCATCGGCCTGACCGACTTCCTCGTCTCCAAACTGGAGGAGCGCTTCGGCCCATCGACTCCGACAATCAAACTGCCGCATGAAACCGACGGCCATGGCAATCAAGTCTACATCCACTATCTCTGGACCGTGAACGAACGCGAGCTCTGGCTTGCTTTCGATTTCCGCGCGCCGGATGCGCGAGTCGGGTTTGGCTCGGGCCGGACGATTTCGTGGTCCGGCAACTACTTCGTCGGCGAGCCTGACAAACCCGGGCGCGGACTGCTCTGTGGCCGGCATCAGCTTGAGCCGGAAGAGTTTCTGATCGTCGAAAGCCCCAACGCCCGGGAGAGGTTTCACGTGTTGAAGAGACTCCACGAATGCGGCGTCACCGGCAAAACGCCGCGGCCAGCACGAGATTTCGCAGACTTCGGCCAGACACTCGATCTCCATGGCGGCAAGTCCCTCACGCGAGGAGAAGACGGCCGGCGAACCTTCCGGCTGGAGTGGTTTCGAGAGACGTTCCCGCTCACGATCTGGCGCGGCGCAGGCGAGGCGCGATATGCCGAGGTGCACCAGAGCATGAAGTCGCTTTTTCCGGAAGGAATCGAGTTCGAGGGCGAGCAACTCGACCTCACCATCTTTGAAGATTGAAATTCGGAAGTGCGGCTCAAAAAATGAGTTTCAAGCAAACGGCATCAGCTTGTAGGCGGAGATTTCCCGAACGACCTCGTCAACCTCGTCCGTGATCGCCAGCAGCTGCTGGTACTGCTTGCCCTCGGCGAGGAGCTGAATCGTCGGCCAGAGCCGCGTTTTCCGGATGTAGTGATCGAGGCCGAGAAAAACCATCGGACTGACGTGCTCGAACGTTCCGTAGTGATTTTGAGTCGCGTCCATGAAGATTTCCTGGACGGTTCCGGCGCTGCCAGGCGCGAAAATGACGCCGTGCTTCGCGATCGCCAACAGCCCGTCTTCTCGAATGCTGTTCGAAAAATATTTGGCAATGTGAGTCGAAAATTGATTGCTCGGTTCGTGGCCGTAAAACCAGGTCGGGATCGCGAGACTTGCGCATCCGTCAGGGTGCTGAGCGACGACTCGTTTCGCGGCTTCGACGTAACCGGGTTCCGTGTAGACCTCAGCGGCTCGAAGAGATTTCAAGGCAGCATCGAATTGAGGATCGCTGACTTCAGCGAGGTAGGCCCCGAAGTTGGTTGCTTCCATCATGCCCGGACCGCCGCCTGACGCGATGAAATAACCGCGCCGAGTCAGCTCGCGTGCGATACGCGCAACTTTCTCGAAATACGGATCGCTCCGGCCGGTTCCGTGGCCGCCCATGATCGCGACGACTCGCTTTTTCTCGCCTGAGCCATCGCTTCGGCCCTCTAACAAATCGACGAGGGCGTCATCGATCGCGTGATCGTGAAGGCGTTGCGAAAGCGCTTCGAACAGATCCGCATCGCTTCGGCCCTTGGCCACAAAATGATCAAAAATCCGGCGATCCAAATCACCTTTGCCGAGTTCCTCGCGAGTGTAGAGAGTTGGCCGATACGGCATGTAGGGCAGATCCCGGAATCGCGGAAAAATCATCGCGCCACGCTCAATCAGCTCGGCCTGCAGCCCCTTCCGTCGAAACTCGCACCCCAGAAAAACTGCGCCCTCGACTCGGGCCTCGTTCCAGGAATGATGCACGCGACCGAGGTCAAGCCCCTGGATCACGCAGCCTCGAAGATCGCGCCCTCGATCGATATAATCTTCAAGCGTGTCAATTTCGTGAATCTCGTTCATACGGTCCTAACGGAGCACCACGATCGAGCCAGCAAACCGGTCGTGCAGCGTCTGTTTCGTCGTGGTATCGAACAACGCCATAAAATAGCCGAGGCCGAGCAAAAGGAACGAGAGCGACTCGCCGATTGTCCGAAACAGTGCGCCGAAAAACCCGACACGCCGCCCATCCGAACTTCGAACGCGCATACCGAGAAGTGCTTTGCCGATCGTTGCCTGAAAAATCCAGGTCATCACGAAATTGTAGGCACACCAAATAAGCCAAGCTCCAACGATCCCGATCGTGAACGCCCCGATCTTGGAGAGCGTTCCCCAGATCCATCCGTCCCATTGGCTGGACTCGAACCACCACCAATAGTAAGCCGCTGTGATCAGACCGAAGTCGACGACCTTGGCCATGCCCCGGCGCATCCGTCCGGCGATGTAAAGTTTCAAGCGAGGAGCCTGGGTGTCGGCGTTGTCTTCCATGGATCGAAAAATCGGTCGGCGATTTCGTCAGCCGCCTTGGACAGGAGGCATGATTGCGATTTCCTGGCCTTGTTTCAACTCCTGATCGCGCGGCGCGTAATCGAGATCGGCGGAGATGAGGATTGAAGAATCCCAGTCGCGCAGTTTTGGATGCAGGCCGTAAAGATGCTCTAACAAATCCGCTATTTTCCAATCTCGACTGCTGTCGAGTTCCACCAGCAGCTGCTCAGCGCCGACGAGGTCGCGCAGGATCGAAAAAAAGAGAACGGTCAGTTTCATGAGGGCGCGCGAAGATTGCCGCTCAAGCCCGCACGCTCAAGTGATGGAAGGATTTTTCATCCGGCCTCTCGCCTCAAGTTTGCCACGGTATAATCGGGATCATCCGGAAGAACTTCCACGTTAACGATGGCTCCTGCGGTTTTGAGCATTCGACGGCAGTCCGCGGAGAGATGTCTGAGCCGGAGGTTTTTGCCTGCCGCTCGGTAGCGTTGGGCGAGGGCATCGATCGCCTCCAACGCCGACATGTCGCAAACTTTCGCGTCGCCAAAATCGATCACGATATCAGGAACGTCTGAACGCGCCTGAAACCGATCCGCAAACTCCCTGACAGACCCAAAATAGAGGAGTCCGCTGAGAGAATAAATCTTCTCGTCCTTCGTTTCTTTTTCGACGATCACAACGACGTGCTTTGAGCTTTTCCAGGCGAAAACCAACGCCGAAAGGACCACTCCGATGAAGACCGCTGTCGCCAGATCGTGCATCACGACGGTCACGGCCGTCACGACAATAATAACTAGGAGATCCGAGATCGGAACCTTCCCAAATGTCCGAAGCGAAGACCATTCGAAAGTCCCTATCACGACCATAAACATGACGCCGACGAGGGCGGCGATCGGAATTTTTTCGATGACGACACCGCCAACCATGATGAAGAGCATCAAGGCCACCGCAGCGGTGATTCCAGAGGCTCGACCGCGTCCGCCGGATTTAATGTTGATCAGCGACTGCCCGATCATCGCGCATCCGCCCATCCCGCCAAACAACCCGGAGAGAACGTTGGCGCCGCCCTGGGCGAGGCATTCGCGGTTTCCCTGACCGCGTGTTTCGGTCATTTCATCGATGAGCTGAAGCGTCATCAACGATTCGATGATCCCGACCATTGCGATGATGAACGCCGTTTTCAGAAGGAACGGCCAGGCGGTCATCCAGGCGATTCCAGTCGGAAGGGAGGGGACGGGAAAGGAGCCCGAGAGGCGTCCTTCCTCATTTCCAGGGAAGGTCGCGAGAACGTCTGAGACGGTCGGCGTGTTCTGAAAACAGAAGAACGCGATCAGCCCAACGGTGATGATGGCGATTAAAGCTGAGGGAACGGCTTTCGTGAGTTTGGGTAGAAATTGAATGATCGCCA